>JBKCZS010000048.1:0-12106 GCA_046337925.1 bacterium
GGGCCGAAGTACTTGAGCTCGAGCATCGAGATCTCGCGCCGCAGCGACTCGATCTGCGCTCGATCAAGCGCCGCTCCACGCTCCTGCTCGAGGCGCCGCAGCGAGGTGACCACGCCGAGCGGCGTGATCCGCGCCGGTTCCCACGCGCCGCGCGCCGTAGCCGCCGGCGACTTCCGGCGCCGTGCGACCCAGACACCCACGAGCGCAAGCACCGCCGCGCACGCACCGAACAGCACGACGCGCTGCGCCGTCCAGAACGGCAGCTTCACCGGAACGGCCGTCCCGACGACCGGCGCGATGTCGAGGTCGTCGTAGAAGCGGCTCTCGAACTTCGCGTCGACGCCCGCTGCCAGCGTCGGCAGCGTGAACGCCGCGCCGATCGCGCCCGACGAGCGCGTGTAGGTGATCTTGAACGACCGCTCGATGGGCAGCCGGTACATGCCCGACGCATCGGGCTCGGGGTAGCCCTCCTTCGGTGCCGTGCCGCCCGGCTGCATCGGCATGAACGGCGACTGCGAGACGGCGCCCGCAGTCACGACGATCGGCGGGTCCGCCAGGATGCCGTCGGCGGCGATCGAGTACCCGGGAAGCGCGGAGTCGAGCCCCGCGAGCGCCTCGCGCACCTCCGGGAGCACGCCCTTGCCGCGCATGCGGACCTCGAGCGTCACCTCGTCGCCGTCCTTGCCGCCGCCGCGACGGTCCGACACCGCGCGCACATCGACGAGCTGCTGGATCTCGAGATCCGTGCAGGTCCGCGCGCTGCGCTCCTCGCCCGTCGCGAGCAGCGGCGTGTTGCTCGGAAGCGCGAGCGTGACCGGGCCCGTCTGGTCGGTGAACTGCATCTCCATCACGACCGCGGGCATCGTGTCGACCGACGGATCCTTGCGCGACAGCATCAGGTACGCGAGCGGCTTCTCGAGCCACCCGTCCTGCCCCTCCTCGACCACGCCGCGCGGCGGCATGAACGGATCGAAGAATCCGATCGCCTCGACATTGAACTGCGTGCCGAGCGCCTCCTGGATCGTCTTCTGCAGTTCGTCGCGGTAGTTCATCGAGCGGTACTGGTTGCCGACGCGCGCATAGACGCCGTTCTGCAGGTACTTGCTGAAGCCGCCCGTCTCCTTGTCGACGGAGTTCGTGAAGCGCAGCGAAAGCATGGTGCCGAACGGCTTGCCGACGCCGACCTCGTCCGACCCGTCGACCGTCAGCCGCAGCTTGATCTCGTTCTTGACGAGATCGCGGTACAGCTCCTCCATCGAGCGGAGCGACGCGCCGGCAGGGTGAGTGCCCACGATGCGCAGCGCGTGGCGCACGAGCCGCGGCTTGACCTCGGGCGACGCGCGCTGCACGGCGCTCTCGATGTCCGCCGCGAACGACGCGAGATGCCGCTCGCGCGCCTCCGGCTCGAGCGACTCGATCGACTTGCGGATGAGGTCGATCTGGTCGTCCTGCAGCGTGCCCTCCTTGGGAAGGTCCTCGGGACGCAGGAAGTTGAGCTCCGCGGTGCCCATCGCGGCGCCGAACCAGCGGCGGTAGACGCTCGGATCGTCGCGGGTCTGCCCGGCGGTCAGCGCGTCGCGGTAGCGCCGCGCAGCGTCGCCGAACGCCGCGAACGCCGCCTGCCGAAGTTCGTTCTGCTTGACCGGATCCTGCGGCGTCTTGAGCGTCTGCTTGAACTGAAGCCGGTCGTAGGTGAGCGCGGCGTTGACGACCGCGAGGTTCCACGCGTCGGGCCGCTGCGTCACGGCGCTCTCGACGAGCGCGATCGCGACCTCGTAGCCCTTGTCGACGAGCTGCGCGATCTCGCCGTCGGTGCGCTTCGTGCCCGTCGCCTTCTGCGCGTCGCGGCTGCGCCAGTCGCCGTTGAGGCTTCCGCCCATCGTCACCGCGAGGCCGACCGCGGTCGACGGCGGCATGGTGGCGAATTCGCCGAACACGCGCTCGATGTCGGCGCGCGTGTAGACCTCGGTGCGCGCATGGCACGCCTGGAACGCGCTGACGACGCTCGGAAGCGTCCGCGCCTCGACCCCGACCGAGCGCAGCGTGTCGATCAGCGCGATCAGCCGGTCGAGGTTGCGCCGCTGTCGTCCGCGCGTGAGCGGCGCCATCGGCATCGCGTCGCGGTAGAAGGAGTAGAACATCATCATCTCCTCGGGATACGGGTTCTCCGGCTGGAGACGCATGACCCAGGTGGAGAGGAAGCCGTCGGCGAAGCGCGCGGCCTCCTTCGGGCTCGCGGCGATCGCGTCGTCGAGGAGCGAGAGCGCCTGGTCCGTCTCGTCGGCGACCGTCGCGATGCCGATGCACGCGATGCGCGCGCGCGTGGCAAGGCTCGGCTCGAGCGACGAAAGCCACTTCTCGCTCGGGATCGCGCGGTAGAGGAACTGCGAGTCGCGGCCGATGAACTGCTGGCGGCCTTGCTCCTGCACCGCGCGCTCCATCTCGCTGACGAGCGCGGTCGTGACCATGCGCAGCGGCACGCGCAGCGCCGCCGAGTCGATGTCCTCGCGCGCGAGGAGCACATCGACCGACTCCTTCAGGTTGAGGATCGACTTCGCGCGCTGCTCCGCGGGAATCTGCATGTTGCCGATCGACGCCGCGCTGAGCGCAAGCTGCTCGAGGGCGGCCGGTCCGAGCGCCGGGCTCGCGAACACCTCGGCCAGCCACGGCTGGACCTGCACCTTCGGCACATTGTTCATCTGCGCGATCGCAAGCTTGAGCGCCTCGCGCCGCCGCTCGGTCGACTCCTTGGGGAGCAGCGTCGCTTCGGCGAGGATTCGGAACGCCTCGATGCGGAGCGCCTCGGCCTCCGGCCCTTCGCCGGCCTTCTTCGCAAGGTCGAGCATATAGCGGGCGTGCACGATCAGAAGCCCGCCGTCGCCCTCGGCGCGCGCGGCTTCGAGCGACGGAAGGAACTCGTACGCCGACTCGAGCAGCCCGCCCGCGGCGAGGAACTCGACGGTGCGGCGCCGCGCCGGCTCGTCGTACTTGCCGAAGTAGCGCGTGCCCTCGCGGATCGACGCGAGCATCTCGCCGGTCGAGTACTTCGCGGCCGCCTGCTGCAGCATCCTGCCGAGCGACTGGAGCTGCCACGGCTTGAACGGCGCGGGCGACGCCTCCGCGAACGCCAGCACTTCCTCGGGAAGAAGCCCGATGTCGCCGCGGTTCATCGCCTGGAGGATCGCGGAGTAGACCGGCTCGCTCTCACCGAGCGGGCGCGTCTCGAGGTAGTTCGAGAAGGTCTTCCACTCGCCCGCCATGATGTGGAGGTGGATCCAGCGCGCGACCTCCTGCGGCTGCGCGGTCTCCGGGTTCGGATACGCGACCTGGCCGAAGCCGAGGCGCGCGCGCGCGTTGAGCACCGCCTCGGGCTTGCGCGTGAAGTCGAGGCTTCCGTCGCGCATCGACATGGCGATCATCTGTCCGCGCTGCGCCTGCATCGACTTCGCCTGCGTGAGCCCGAGCGCCATGTCGAGGTCGACGCCGAGATCGCGGTAGTAGGCGCGCATCTCGTCCTGCGCCGGCGGATCGAGCGCGTCGTAGAGCGCCTTCAGCGTCGCGGTCTCCTCCGGCCCGAGCTGCACCAGGAGTTCCGGCGGAATCGGCGCCGGCATCGCGTCGCCGCCCATCCCTTCGTTCATCGGCATCGGCGGCGGCTCCGCCATGCTCGCGTCCTCGTCGTACACGATGGTGTCCGCGCCGGTCGGCATGATCTGCTGTGCGGGCACCATGCGGACCGCGCGCACCTGTGCGAGCGCGGTGCCTGCGCACGAGACCGCGGCCGCCAGGGCGAACGCGGCGGTGAGATTCAGTCGGGAGAGTGAGGTCGCTTCGTTCATGTCGGGTTCCATTCCACGCGTCGTGCGACGCTCGCTCACCAGCCTTGGCCGATCTCGCCGTTCATGCCTGCGCCCTTCGAGGGCTTCTCGCCGCCGGGCCGCTTGCCGGGCTTCTTGCCCTTCTTGTCGCAGAGGCCGTTGCAGTTGCCCGTGGGCGAATCCTTCGGACGCGGCTTCGCGTAGAGCTCGTCGAGCGAGCTCTGCTCGAGGTTGAGGACGAGCTCGCCGTTCTTCTCGTGATTCGCGATCTCCTCGCCCGACGCGCCGCGCGTCTTTGCATCCTCGGCGAGGAAGCGGAAGTTCTGCTTCGCGCGCGCGGCGGCCTCGCGCCACTGCTCGGCAGGCTGGCCGCCGAGGCGCAGAAGGCGCGCGCCGTAGTAGTACGCGGTCGCGAGTTCCTCGCGCGTCGCGCGGGCGAGGGCGTCGGCGTCGCTGCTCGCGGCGGTGCGGACCGCGCGCGGCGCGCCGCTATCGGCGCTCTCGGCCGCGCGGGCATCCATCAGTTCGGTGAGCAGGTCCTCGAGCACGGCGGCTCCGGCCTCGACATCGCCCGTGCGCACGAGCGCGCGCCCGCGCGCGAGGCGGATCTCGTCGCGCACCGAGCCGCCGGTCTCGGCGACCACTGCTTCGGCCTCGGCGAGCGCATTCGCGGTCTCGCGCCACGCCGCCGCCGCCTGCGCGTAGGCGGCCTCCTCGGACTTGTTCGCCTCGAGCGCCGCGACGCGCAGCGATTCGTCGCTCGTGCCAAACGCCGCGATGCGCGCCTCGATCGCAGCGAGGTGCGCGTCGTAGGCGATGTCCTGCAGCTTCAGCGCGCCCGTCTGCAGCGATTCCGCGCGCGCGACGATCTTGGCGGCGCGGTCTTCCTTCCAGGCCTGCTGGCCGGGGCCGAAGTGGAACGCGAGCAGGCCGACGGGGATCAGCGCCCACATGGTCCAGGCGAGTCGGCGCGGAACGACCGAGGTGCGGGCGGGGGCGTTGGAGGAGGGGGCGTTCGAGCTGTTCATGCCGGGTTCCCTTCGAGTGCGCCCGATGCGGCGCGCGTATTGGACAAGGCCGATTCGCTGCGGCGCAGGCCGCAGAGGATGAGGAGTGGCGTCAGGACGCCGAGCACCGTGCAGCCGATGCCGAGCGCGAGAAGCCCCGCCTCGCGCAGTCCGAGTCCGTCGGCCACGCGCGGGGCGATCATGGTGAGTTCGTCGAGCACCGCGGTGGGCAGGTGCTTCGTGTTGCCTTCGTGGTAGTAGCCGCCCAGCTTGGCAGCGACGCTCTTGAGCGTCCACTGGTCCTGCCGCGACGCGTGGCCCGAGATCTGCGTGGCGCGCGACGGATCGCCGACGCCGATCACGATCGCGTCGGCGATCGAGGACGGCGGGCGGCCGATGTTGACGGGCTTGTCGAGGTCGCCGTCGGAGATCACGACGAGCGTGGTCGAGTCGCGCGCCCAGCCCTTCGCCATCGCGAACGCGGCGTCGATGCCGGCCTGCATGTCGGTCTGGCCGGGCTTGAACGCCGTGTAGAGCGGCAGTCCGTCCATCAGGTTCGACAGCACATTCTTGTCGGTCGAGTCCTGCAGCATCGGGATCGCCTTCGAGTAGAACGCGATCATCGACACGCGCGTGTCGGTCATGTCGAGGCGGTCGAGGATGCCTTGCAGCACCTTGCCCGCCCAGACGCCGCGCATCAGCTTCTCGTTGCCGGGCCCGGCGTCCGACAGGTTCATCGACGGCGACACATCGAGGACGACGAGGAGCTGGCGCGATGCGCGTGGATTCGGCTCGCCTTCGCCCTCGAGCGGGTCGTGCAGGTAGAGCGCGGTTGCGCCGAATGCGGCGAGGCCGAACGCAAGTGCGCGCGCGAGCGGCGCGGCTTCGGCCCACAGCGCCGGTCGGCCGCTCGGGCCGAACGCAAGGCGACGCACGCGCGCGACGCGCTTCGCGTGGCGCGCCTCGGCGAGGCCAGCGACCGCGAGCGCGGCGACGCCGGCGAGGATCGCGGCGACGATCGGCGTCACCATGGCGTGTACCTCGCGAACAGGAGGCCGACGGCGTGCAGTCCGAGGAGCGCGAGCGCGACGAGCGCGAACGGCGTGAAGCGGTCGAGCGGCACGGTGCCGACCTGCGCGAACTGCGCGGGCTTCATCTTGTCGATGTGGTCGAAGACCGCGCGCAGCGCGCTCGTGTCGGTCGCTGAGAAGGCCTGGCCGCCCGTCAGTTCGACGAGGTCGACGACCTCGGCCGGCACATCGCTCTCGTCGATGTGGATGTGGAAGACGGTGATTCGATCGTCCTTCAGCGCGCCGCCGATCCGGTCGCTCGCGTCGCCGTCGAGGTCGGCGCTCATGCCGTCCGACACCAGGATGACGAGGCGGTCGCCTTCCGCAGCCTCCGCGACCATGTTCTCGCGGCAGAACTCGAGCGCGGCGCCGATCATCGTGCCGCCCATGTGCGATGGCTGCTGCTCGGGATTCGCAAACGGCAGCGCGTTGCGGATGGCGTTCAGGTCCTTCGTGAGCGGCATCCAGCGGATCTGCCGCACGCCGAAGAGCGTGAGCCCGAACGCATCGCCTTCGCGCGCGCGCGTGAAGTCCTCGACCGCCTTCGTGGCGAGCTCGTAGTTGCGGCCCGCCATGCTGCCCGAGACATCGAGGCAGATCTGGATGTTGGTGAGCGAGCGCTCGCGCTTCGGCTGCTGCAGCGTCTGCGGGCCCGCGAGCACGAGCACCGCGACCGCGAGGAGCATGAGCGGCACGAGGTCGAAGAATCCGAGGATGCGCACGAGCCACGGGCGCTCGCGGTGCTTCCCGTGGTCGGCTGGGCTCACGAGCCCGGGCGCGCGCGCGATCGCGGTCCACGCGAGGACGACGGGCACGGCGAGGAAAAGAAGCACCCACGGATGCGTGAAGGTCACGGCGCGCCTCCGGTGCTTGTGGCGGAGGCGCCCGCCGACTTCGCGCGCAGCGCGTCGAGTTCCGCCAGTGCGCGCGCCGCGTCGCCGCCTTCCGGCGCGTGCAGCCACGACTCGACGGCGCGCACGACGGCGCCCGTGCGTGGATCGGCGCGCAGCGCGGTGATCGCGGCGGCGACATCGCCCTCGGGCGCGCCGCGGCGAAGGATCTGGAGCAGGCGCAATTCGAGCTGGCCGCGCTCGTCGGCGGTGAGTTCGCGCGCGCGTGCGGCATCGACGGCCGCAAACAGCAGTTCGGCGGTCGTCGGCTCGCGCGGCGGCGCCACGGGAGCGGCCTTCGGCGTGCGGCGCATCGCGCGGCGGACGAGATAGAACGCGGGGATCGCGGTCCAGAGCACGCCGACCGTCCAGAGCGCGGCGGTGTAGTGCGCGGAGAAGCTGAAGCCTGGCGCGGAGAGGCCGAATACATCGGTGCCCGCGTCCGGCGGCAGCTGCGAGTAGATCTCGACGGAGAGCGAGCCGAGCCCTGCGTCGAGCCCTGCGGGCGCGCGGCCGTCGGCGCGTTCGATCAGGGGCACGAGTTCGTAGTTGCCCGTGACCGTGCCGATGTAGTCGATGCGATAGCGGTCGCCGCCGAGCGCCGTCACGCGCACGAGGACGGGCGCGTTCGCATCGCGCAGCGCCTTCGCGCGGAGCGGCGCGTCGCTGTAGCGGACTTCGATCGAGCCCACGGAGCCGCGCGCGGCGCGCGCGACCGCGCGGGTTTCGGTCGACTGCGCGGGTGCGATCGCGGCGACGGCGCACGCGAAGGCGAGCGCTGCGGCGACGCGCATGGTGCGGCGGGGCAGCTTCATCCGCGCCCCCTTGCAAGTCCGCCGCGGGAACCGAGGTGGTGACGCAGCGCGGGAATGAAGGGCTTGTCGGTGTCGAGGCGCAGGTAGTCGGCGCCCGAGCGCAGGAGTTCGTCGCGCATCGCATCGACCTCGCCGAGCACGGTCGAACTCGTGCCGACGAAGCGGCGGCCGGTCTCTGCCTCGCGGCCGCGGAAGAAGCCCGCGCGCAGCGGCTTCGTCTCGGCGGGGTCGACGAGATGGATCACCGAGCAGTCGTGCTTCTGCGCGGCGTGGCGGATCGCGGGGATCGCGTCGGGGTCGTGCAGGTCGCTGAGCACGAACATCACGCTCGCGCGCGATGCGCGCTGCGCGACGCGGCGAAGCTGCGCGCCGAGCGTCGTCTGCTCGCCGGGGCTCCGCGTGCGCAGCGGCTCGATCGCCTGCCAGAGTTCGTTGCGCGAAAGGCTCGGAACCAGCGGAATCTCGCGCTCGCCCGCTGAGACGAGCGCGACGGGGCTCATGCGGCGCTGCGCGACGAGGCCGATCGCAGATGCGATCCATACGGCAAGGTCGTGCTTCGACCGCGCGGTCGAGGCGACCGACATCGACGCGGAGGTATCGACGAAGAGGTAGACGACCGTGCGCTTCAGCGCCTCGTACTCGCGCACGAACGGCTTGCCCGTGCGCGCGGTGAGGCGCCAGTTGAGAAGGCGCACCGAGTCGCCGGGGATGTATGGCCGCGAACTCGCGTACTCGAGCCCGCTGCCGACGAGGCGCGAGGTGTCGCTGCCGAACGCGAGGTCGTCTGCGAGCCGGCGGATGACGATGTCGAAGTCGCCGCGCGCGAGCGACTCGGGCGCGGGGAGATCGAGGTCGGTGCTGGCTGCGGCGAGGGTCATCGCGTTGCGGGTTCACGCCATCGTCGAGAGGAGTTCGCGCAGCACGCCCTGCGCGGTCTTGCCGGTCGCGAGCGCCTCGTAGTTGAGCCGCATGCGGTGGAGGATCACATCGTCGGCGAGCACGAAGATGTCCTCGGGAATCGTGTAGTTGCGGCCTTGGATGAAGGCGCGCGCGCGGGAGGCGTGGACAAGCGCAAGCGCCGCGCGCGGGCTGCAGCCGAGCTCGATGTCCTTGTGGCGGCGCGTGAGGTTGACGAGCTCGACCACATCGCGGACGAACACATCGCTCACATGCACGGCCTGCACCGCGGCCATCGCGGTGGTGAGGTCGCCGACATGCATGCGGCGGCTGTCGTCGATCGCATCGAACGCGCTCATCGGCACGGCGCCGTCGCCTTGCCTCTTCAGCTTCAGCTTGAGGCTGCGGCGCACGACCTCGGCCTCGTCGGTCGGCGTCGGGTACGACAGGCGGTGGCGCAGCATGAAGCGGTCGAGCTGCGCTTCGGGCAGTTCGAAGGTTCCGGCCTGTTCGACGGGGTTCTGCGTCGCGATCACGAGGAACGGCGCGGGAAGGTCGTGCGTGGTGTCGCCGATCGAGACGCGGCGCTCCTGCATCGCCTCGAGCAGCGCCGACTGCACCTTCGGGCTTGCGCGGTTGATCTCGTCGGCGAGCAGCAGGTTCGTGAAGATCGGGCCCTTGTGGATGCGGAACTCGCCCGTCTTCTGCTCGAGGATCTCGCTACCGACGATGTCGCTCGGCAGAAGGTCGATCGTGAACTGGACGCGCGCGAACTTGAGGTCGATCGCCTTCGCGACGCTTTGCACGAGCAGCGTCTTCGCGATGCCGGGCACGCCTTCGAGCAGGAGGTGGCCGCCGGTCAGCAGCGCAATGAGCACGCGCTCGACGACGATGTCCTGCCCGACGACGGTGCGCGCGACCTCGGTGCGGATGTGGTCGACGAACGGAGAGTGGCCGGTCTTCGGCTCGGTCATGGTGGTCATGTTCAGCGTGCCTCTTCGGCGAGGAGCTTCTCGATGAGCGCCTTCGCCTTGTCGCTCTTGACGCCCGCGGCGCGGATCTTGCCGCTGCGGTCGATGAGGATGGTGGTGGGGAGCAGGTGGCGCGCAACGCCGTAGGCGCCCGCGGTCATGCCACCTTCGGGTTCCGGCGCCTTGCGCTGGCCGTCGACGCCGAACGGCATCGTCGCCTTCGCGGCGGCCGCCAACTGCTCGGCGGCCGCGCGCGGCGCCTTCGAATCGACGATCGTCGCGAACACCACGCCCTGCGCGGCGAACTCCTTCTCGAGCGCCGCGAAGCGCTCGAGTTCGCGCGCGCTCAGCGCGCCGAGCGGCGCCGTGAAGTGGAGCGCGACCACGGAGCCCTTCCAGGTCGAGGTCCAGTTGGCGGCGGGGGCATTCGCGATCCAGTCGACGCCCGCGATCTTCTCGGCGAGCGCGGGCTCCTTGCCCTCGACCGCGCGCAGCGACTGCGGGCGCTTGGCGCCACCGATGTAGTTGTCGGCCGCGAATTCGCCGGCAGCGCTCGCGCTTCCGCCGGCGGGAGCCGCTTCCTTGAGCAGCATCTCGACGACATCGGCGACATGGTTCGGCATGAGCCCCGCCGCGCGGACGATGCCGGCGCGGTCGATCACGACATAGGTCGGCCAGAACTGCACCGCGTAGGCCTTCGCGGACGGGCCGCCGGACTTGTCCTTCGCGAGCGCGTAGTTGATCTTCTTGTCCTTCGCGACCTTGTCGGCGCTGTCCCAGCCCGCGTTCGAGTCGTGGACGCCGATGAAGACGAGGTCGCCCGACGCCTCGTGCTTCTTCACGAGCTCGACATTCTCGGGGATCGCGTTCATGCACGGGCCGCACCAGGTCGCCCAGAAGTCGACCACGACGACCTTGCCCTTGTTGTCGGCGACGGAGGTCTGCGTGCCGATCCAGGCGTCGGCCTCGATCGCGGGCGCGGGCTTCCCCTCGAGCGCCTTGAGCGGCGCGGGCCGGTTGGCCCCGTCGAAGAACCACTCGTCGGGAATGGGGGGGGGCGCCGCGTGGGTCGGCAGCGTCGCCGCGAGCGGCGCGAGGGAGAGGCTGAAGGTGACGGCGGCGCGCGCGGCGAGGCGGACAATCGCGGGAAGCGGCATGGTGCGAGTGTAACCGCACAAAACCAGCGAACCCGCCGCGCCGTTGCCGATTTTCTTGGGTGTCGCGCGATTCCGGCGCGATGTCTCGCCGCCTGTTGCGCCGTCGGTCGCGCCTTCCGTCAGCGGGGTCGCGAAGAGTCGGCCGACGAGGCGGCGTTCGCTCCGAGCTTCAGCCTCGCCCAGAGCGCGGGGACCGCGAGCGACCAGCTCGGGAAGAGGCCGACGCCGGGGATCGCCTCGATGAGGCAGGCGACGATGATCTCGGGCCGGAATCCGCGAAGGCAGAGGGCGAGCACGAGCCCCACGGCGACGTCGAAGACGACGATGCCGAGTTCGCTCGCGGGGTATCCCACGGTGTCGGCGAGCAGGGCGATTCCCATGGCAAGCACGAAGCGGAAGCGCGAGACCCCGGACGCGGCCTTGCTCACCGGAGCCGCAGGCGCGGCCGGCGGCGCAGCGTCGGGCCGCGGCGGCAGGTTCGGCTGCATGCCGGCCGCCCGCGAAGGCGCGATGTTCATGGGCGGCTGGCTGGGCTCGTCGTTCATGGTGGCGTGCGGCGCGTCGCCGCGTTCACAGCGTAGGTCGCGGATTCACCGCTGTCGAGTTGAAACGGCCTGTTGCGTGGAGTTGCCCCGCGAATCGAGCGCGAGGCCGAGCTGCGACGCGAGGCGTTCGCAGGCCGCCCCGGTGGCCCGCTGCGCCTGTCGCACAGGCACGCGCGGCTCGAGCCAGACGCGGCTCACGCGCAGCGCGCCGTTCGCGCGGTCGCTCTCGAGGTCGACGCGCGCGACGAACTTCTCGCCCGCGAGGACAGGCATCGTGTAGTAGCCGTGGACGCGCTTCGCGGCGGGCACGAACGCCTCGAAGCGGTAGTCGAAGCCGAAGAGCTCGGCGAGGCGCGGCCGCTCGCGGATGAGCGGGTCGAAGGGCGTGAGAAGCCGTGGCGTCTCGTCGGGCTCGACGCGCGCCGCCGCGCGCCTCCAGTCGTTGCGCGCGAAGCCGGCGACGGGCGCGCGGCCGAGCCGCTCGAGCGCGACGGGCGCGATTTCCCCGCGTTTTGCAGCGGTTTCACACCACGCCTTCGCCTCGGCCGGCGAGATCGCCCAGAGATAGTGCGCGACTTCGCGCGGAGTCGCGGCGCCGAGTCGCTCGAGCGCCGCCGTGCACGCCCACGCGGTCAGCTCGTCGCGCGGCGGTTGCGCCGGAACCGCGCCGTACACGCGCTCCGCGAGGTCGTAGATCTTCTCGAATCCGCGGCGCGAATGGACCGCGACCTCGCCCGTCCGCCAGAGGAGTTCGAGCGCGGCCTTGTGCGGCGACCAGTCCCACCAGCCCTCGCTCTTGCGCGCGTTCGCAGGCCGCGGACAGTCGCGCGTCGCGAGCGGTCCGCGCGCCCCGAGCGCGTCGCGCACCTCGAGAATCGTCTTCCGCCAGTTGCGGCCGAGCCGCTCGCGCATCCACGCGCTCTGCCCGAGGCGCGC
>JBKCZS010000049.1:0-5753 GCA_046337925.1 bacterium
GAAGGCGAGGTCGCGATCGCGATCGACAAGGTGCTCGACCTCGAGTGCGCGTGGGGCCTCTCGGGCCGCACGAGCCTGCGCGGCGATGCTCCGACGCGCCGCGCCGAGACCGCGCGCGCGGTCCAGCTCGGCAAGTGGCCGCGCAAGATCGGGCTCACGGTGTCGCAGTTCGGCCGCGTGTGGGAATGCGCGCTGCAGGGCGACCGCTTCGAGGTGTCGGGGCTCAAGCTGCCGAAGCCCGAAGACAAGCCGCAGTCGTTCCGCGCGCTGCTCGAGGAACGCCTCGACAGCTTCGCGACCTTCGACACCGCGCTCATGTCGATGTACCGCGCCTTCATCGAGGTCCGCACCTCGCGCGGTTGGGACTCGTGCCGCTCGGACATGCGCAACTGGATCACCGAACTCGGCGCCGCGCGCAAGAAGGTCTCCGTCGGCGTGTAAGCCGCGCGCTTGGCCCGGGCGGGAGTGTTCTCACAGAGACACCGTGAGGAAGTCGCGTCCGTGCGCCCGCGCCGTCGTCGCTCCTGCGCGACTGGCGCTCTCCGTGGGGATTTTTCTCACGGAGACACGGAGGCACGGAGACCAGGGGTCGGCGCGCGCCACATGACGGGTCAGGCGCAAGCGAAGAGAAGAGAAGAGAAGAGAAGAGAAGAGAAGCCGGCGAGAGCGGGGCCTGGCTCTCTATTCAGTTGCTGACTCTTCCTTCCTTCTCTCTTTCCTCATGGCACAGCGCGCCCGCCCGAAGGACTTGGCCTCCGTGTTCTCCGTGGCTCCGTGAGAAAAATCCCTCGCGCCCCGCGCAGCAAGTTCACGCCCCGCGGGCGGCCGCGATGAACGCGCGGATCTTGTCGTGATCCTTCACGCCGCGCGAGCGCTCGACGCCGCTCGAGACATCGACGCCCGCGGGTCGCGCGGTGCGGATCGCCGCCGCGACGCTCTCGGGCGTCAATCCGCCTGCGAGCAGGCATCGCGCGCGCGCGCTTTCGTCGAGCGAGGCGAACTCCGCATGGTCGAACGGCTCGCCGCTTCCGGCATCCGGGCCATCGACGACGAGCCGGGCGACGCTGCCGCTCTCGACCCACGATCCGACGGCGGACGGGGAGAAGGGGAGTCCCTTCCAGCACTCCCACGCCGCGTCGCCCTTGTTGAACCGCGCGAGATCCTGCGGTTCCTCGATGCCGTGGAACTGAATCACGGGAAAGAGGTCGAGCGCGGCGCGCGTCTCGGGGTCGACTGGCAGCCGGACCACGGCGACCGGAATCGCGCCTGCATCGATGATCGCCGCGGCCAGCGTGGGAGTCGCGGTGGGCGGAACGAACCGCGGGCTCGAGGGGACGAGGACGACGCCGATGAAATCGGCTCCGGCCTTCGAGGCGACCTCCACGGTCGCGCGGTCGCTCACGCCGCAGATCTTGACGAGAAGCCGCTTCATCCCGCGCCTCCGCCGCGCGCGGCACCAGCCGCGAGCGCGGTCTCCGCTTCCGCCTTCAGCGCGGCGGCGAGTGCGGCGCGTTCCGCATCGAGCCGGGCGCGGTCGACCAACGCGAGCGTCGCAAGCCCCGCGGCAGGATCGCCGAGCCGGCGCGTCTCGATCACCGCAAGCATGAGGCGCGCGTCGCCGAGGTTCGGATCGGTGCGGAAGCGGTCGATGAAGTTCGCATAGGCGCTGCGCGCCGCGCGCCAGTCGCCGTCCTTCGCCAATTGGTTCGCCACATCGAGCTGGAGCACCGCGGGCAGCACGGCCGTGTCGCTGAGCTTGAGGAGGTCGCGGTAGATCTGGGCGGCGAGCACGAGGTCGCGCTCGCGGTGTGCCGCCGCGATCGTGTGCCGCAGCGTGCGTTCCTTCGGCGACATCTCGTCGGCGCTGTCGGCGCGCACGCGCGCGGCCACCGGCCCGTCCGCCGTTCCGAGCCCCGCCGACATCGTCGCGGCACGGAGGTCGCGCCGTCGCTTCCACTGCTTGACGAGGAAGAAGAGGTCGAAGTCGTTGCGCTTGAGGATGCCCGTCCCGAGCAGCGTCACGCACACGGCCAGCCCGAAGGCGAGGCCCGCGAGGTGGGCGATCGTGCCGACCCCGGTCCGGGTCGCGCCGAGAGCGTCCGTAAAGGTGTTGACAAGATCGATGGCCGCATAGATCCCGAGGAGCCAGGCGGCGGGCATCGAGATGCGCGATGGCGGAAGTAGCCACAGCCCGTGGACCTGACCTCGCGGATGGAGGGCGAGGAACGCGCCCGCCACCACCGACACCGAACCGCTCGCCCCGATCACCGATCCGCCGGTCATGGCGACCTGCAGGAGGCCGGCCAGGGCGCCGCCGACAAGGTAGAGCGCCAGGAACCCGACCTTTCCAAGCCTCCCCTCGACGACGCCGCCGAAGGCCAGCAGGAAGATCATGTTGCTTGCAAGATGCATGATCCCGCGGGGATCGTGCAGGAACTGGTAGGTAAATGGCTCCCACCAGCCGAAGTGGCGGAAGCTCATCTTGAGCCGATCGAACCAATCGAGGACGGCCGGGTTCTCGTTCCGGAACCCGAGGAACACGACGACATGGATCGCGATGTTCAGGGCGCAGATCGCGTAGAGGACCCTCGGTCTGCGGCCGGTGTCGAGGTTGGTTCCGAATGGGATGAACACGGGGCGGAAGCGTATCGGAACAAGTCGGCCGCGGCGTGGAAATCTCCGCCGCCGAGTTGGGCGGGCGCGAACGGTTGGCCGCGCTGTGAACCCGCGCTTCCGCTAGCATCGTCGTTCTGCGCATCGGGCGGGCAGGTCCTGCCGAATGCGCGGCCCCAAGCGGGTTTCTCAGCGGTTCTCGCCGCTGCGGCTCGTCTGGGGGTCCCTGACAGACGATTGAGGGGACACGCGGCGCTCGGCGCCTCGGGTCCCCGGCGTGCAGACCGCTGCACGACAGTTCCAGTCCGGCAAGTCGCCCCGATGTGCGGCGTTCCCCGGCAACCTACTCCAACTGCCATGACCACGATGACCGCGCCACAGCCTCCTATCTTCGACAAGGGTCTTGCCAACACCGTCGCCGCCGAAACGCAGATGTCGTTCATCGACGGCGGCAAGGGCGTGCTCGAGTATGTCGGCATCGACATCGACACGCTCGCGCGTAACTCGAACTTCGAGGAGACGGTGTACCTGCTGTGGAACACGCGTCTTCCCACGCGCACCGAGCTCGACGGCCTTCGCCGCGCGCTGCAGGCCGAGTACGAGATCCCCGACGCGATCTACGACATGATCCGTCAGATCCCGAAGGACGCCGTGCCGATGCACGCGCTCCGCACGCTCGTGTCGGCGCTTGCGCTGCATGACCCGGAGGCGACCTCGAGCGGCACCGATCCGAAGTCGATCGAGTCGGCCAAGCGCCAGGCGCTCCGCCTCGTCGCGAAGACGCCGACCCTCATCGCGAACTTCGACCGTCACCGCTCGGGCAAGCCGTTCGTGCGCCCGAACAAGGACTTCGACATCGCGACGAACTTCCTGTGGATGCTGAACGGCGAGAAGCCCACCGAGGCGATGGCCAAGGGTCTCGATGTGTGCCTCATCCTGCACGCAGACCACGGCCTCAACGCGTCGACCTTCGCGGCGCGCGTCACGATCGCGACCCTCAGCGACATGTACAGCGCCATGACCACCGCGGTCGGCACCCTCAAGGGCCCGCTCCACGGCGGCGCCAACGAGGAAGTGATGTACATGCTCGACGAGATCGGCTCGATCGACAATGTCGAGCCGTTCATCAAGGGCAAGCTCGAGCGCAAGGAGCTCATCATGGGCTTCGGTCACCGCGTCTACAAGGCGTACGACCCGCGCGCGACCTACCTCAAGACCTTCGCGAAGCAGATCGCGACCGACACGGGCAACCTCAAGCTCTTCGACATGAGCCAGAAGATCGAGGGCATCGTGCTCGCGGCGAAGGCCGACAAGGGCATCTTCCCGAATGTCGACTTCTACTCGGCGACGACCTACCACTGCCTCGGCATCAAGACCGATCTCTTCACCTGCATGTTCGCGCTGAGCCGCATGTCGGGCTGGACCGGCCACTGCATCGAGCAGCTGAAGGACAACCGCCTCATCCGCCCGCAGGCGATGTACACCGGCCCGCACGCGGCCACCTACACGCCGATCGCGCAGCGCTGAGCGCGCCGCACGCAACCCAGCAAACCAACGAGGGGCGCCGCACCGGCGCCCCTCGTTTCTTTTCTTGTGCCCCCTCGGCGCCCGGCGCGGCTGGCGCTCTGTGTGAGGATTTTTCTCACGGAGACACGGAGGCACGGAGATCAGGGGTCGGCGTGCGTCACATGACGGGACAGGCGGAAGAGAAGAGCAGAGAAGTAAGCGTGAGCGGGGCTCGCCTCTCTCTCGGGTGCTCTCTCTCTCTCTCTCTCTCTCTCTCCTCATGGCACAGCGCGTCCGCGCGAAGGACTTGGCCTCCGTGTTCTCCGTGGCTCCGTGAGAAAAATCCCCTCTGTACGCCCGCGCAGTCGGCTCGTACAGGCGCGGAAGTGCGCCGATACCGCTGCGGTCGTCGGCTCTTCGGCGTCAGTTCTTCGGGGACTTGGCCTGCGGGTAGACGAGCATGCGGTCGTGGCAGAGCAGGATCACATCGTCCGCGCCGTCGCCGGTGACATCGGCGATGAGCGCGACGCTCGGTTCGAACTCGCGCGGCTCGCCTCCCTGGAAGAGCCGCGACTCGAACACCTTGAAGCGCGTGGCGGGCATCAGGCGCCCCGACTCGCTGAAGCTCAGGATGCCCATCGACTGCTCGCCCGCGTCAAGGACGACGAGATCGAGGAAGCCGTCGCCGTTCACATCGCCCGAGGAGATCTCGTGGTCGACCTGCTGGATGCGGTCGCCGCGGTAGGTCGCGAGTTCCGTGAACGCAAGCCGCTTGCCGTCGAGCTGGGCGATCGCGAAGCCGTCGTCGCCGACGAGCATGATGTCGCTCGACGCGGCGCCGCTGAACGAGCCTGCGCGCACGAGGCCGAACTTGAATCCCGTCACGCTGTGGGCATCGGTCTGAGACCACTTGCCCGCACCCTCGCCCGAGCTCGACTTGGTGAAGACGGCGAGTTCGTTGTTCTCGCGGTCGCTCGCGACGAGTGCGTCGCCGCGCACGGTCAGCGCGACCAGCTTCGCATCGGCGCGCGAGGCGTTCATCTGCGCGACCACCTGCCAGCCTGGCGGCGTGGCGGCGGGGGCGTAGCGGAGCGCGCGGATGAAGTTGCGGTCCGCGACGACGAGCTCCTTCTTGCCGTCGCCGTCGATATCGAAGGCGACGGAGTTGCCGCCGTTGGCGGCCTGCGCAAGCCCGAACTGCGCCATGTCCTTCGACTCGCGCAGCTCGAAGGTGACCTTGCCGTCCTTCTCGACCGCCTGGAGCATCGACATCGGCTTGTCGGCGGTGAAGAGGAGGAGATCGGTCTTGCCGTCCTGATCGGCGTCGAGGTCGAGGATCGCATCGGGACCCTTCACGAGGGAGCCGAGCTTCACGACCTCGGGCTTGGCTGCGTCGCCGCCGTCGATCGGGAGGAGTTCCATCTGGTAGTTGCGGCCGTCCTTGGTCACGACCGCGACGCGCGGGCCGCTCTCGAGACGGACGAGCGAGAGCACCGCGGGCACGGAGCCCGGCGAAAGCGGCATCGCCACGGGGAACGCGAGCGCGCCATCCTTCCACGACGAACGGCCAACGACGCCTTCCTTCTCGGAGAGCACGAACACCTCGTCACCGGGGTTGCCGTCGACATTGCCCG
>JBKCZS010000050.1:0-6159 GCA_046337925.1 bacterium
CCGAAGACCGAGATCCTCGAGACCGGCATCAAGGTCATCGACCTCCTCTGCCCGTTCGTCCGCGGTGGAAAGATCGGTCTCTTCGGCGGTGCAGGCGTCGGCAAGACCGTCGTCATCCAGGAGATGATCGCGCGCGTCGCCCGTAACTTCGGTGGTTACTCGGTGTTCGCCGGCGTCGGCGAGCGCACCCGCGAGGGCAACGACCTCTGGCTCGAAATGCAGGAGGCCGAGTACACCGATTCGAGCGGCAAGAAGATGCATGTGCTCGACAAGGTGGCGATGGTCTTCGGCCAGATGAACGAGCCGCCGGGAGCGCGTCTGCGCGTCGCCCTCTCCGCGCTGACCATGGCGGAAGAGTTCCGCGATGCGTCGGGCAAGGAGACCCTGCTCTTCGTCGACAACGTGTTCCGCTTCACCCAGGCCGGTTCGGAAGTGTCGGCGCTCCTCGGCCGCATGCCGAGCGCCGTCGGCTACCAGCCGAACCTCGCGACCGAGATGGGTGCGCTCCAGGAGCGCATCACCTCGACCCGTCAGGGCGCCATCACCTCGGTGCAGGCGATCTATGTGCCTGCAGACGACCTCACCGACCCCGCGCCGGCGACGACCTTCAGCCACCTCGACGCGTTCATCGTTCTCGAGCGTAAGATCGCCGAGAAGGGCATCTACCCCGCCGTCGATCCGCTGTCGTCGACCTCGCGAATCCTCGATCCGCAGGTCCTCGGCGAGCGCCACTACAAGGCCGCCCGCCGCGTGCAGGGCATCCTCCAGCGATACAAGGACCTGCAGGACATCATCGCGATCCTCGGCGTCGACGAACTCTCCGAAGAGGACAAGCTCACGGTCGCGCGCGCGCGCAAGATCGAGCGCTTCCTCTCGCAGCCGTTCTATGTCGGTGAAGTCTTCACCGGCATCCCCGGCGTCACCTGCCCGCTCGCGGACACGATCGACAGCTTCGAGCGCATCTGCGCGGGCGAAGGCGACGACCTCCCCGAGAGCGCCTTCATGTATGTCGGCAACCTCGCCGACGCCCGCAAGAAGGCCGAGAAGATGGCTGCGGCCGTCTGATCGAGCGACTCAACCCACGCAACACCAAGCGCCCCTGCCCTTCGGCGGGGGCGTTTGCTTGACGGACGCCGCACGAACCGCGACTGTGCGCGCATGACGCTCTCCCCCGCCATCGCGCTCGTCGCCCTCGCCGCCATCACGCTCTGCTTCGGTGGCCTCGGCCTCGCCGACCGGCCCGCACAGGACGGCGCGCGCAAGCCGAGTTCGCTCGTGCCTGCGGCGCGCACCGACGAGTGGGCGATCGCGCGCGAGAAGGAACTGATCCGCCGCGCGAAGGAAGAGAAGCCCGCGAAGCTCGTGTTCGTCGGCGACTCGATCACGCAGTCGTGGGAGGATCCGGGCAAGGCCGCGTGGGAGAAGCACATCGCGCCGCTCGGCGCCATCAACCTCGGGAACTCGGGCGACCGCACCGAGAATGTGCTCTACCGCCTCGCGCAGGCGCCGCTCACGCGGCTCGAGCCCGAGCATGTCTTCCTGCTGATCGGAACGAACAACCTCGGGCACGGCACGAGCAACGCCGCCGAGACGCTTGCGGGCGTGCAGGCGGTCGCGGACACGCTCGCCGCGCAGTGCCCGAAGGCGACCATTCACATCATCGAGATCTTCCCGCGCGGCGAGGTGTTCAACGCCATGCGCGGCGACATCCTGCAGATCAACCAGGCGATGCGCGCGTGGGTCGCGCAGCGTGGCGCGCGGTTCGCGATCCACGCGATCGGCGACGCGTTCCTGTCGCCGGACGGAACGATCTCGAAGGACATCATGCCTGACTTCCTGCATCTCACGCCGAAGGCCTACGACATGTGGGCGCAGGCGGTCGTGCGCGCCGTCGGCAAGTGACGCGTTCAGAACTGCCCGACGCGGCGGTCGCGACGGTCGCGGAGGATGCGCGCTTCGTCGGCCTCCGCGTCGACCCACGCCGGCGGCACGGCGCGGATGACCTTGCCTTCCTTGTCGAAGACGACGCTCCACGCGCGCTCGGGGTCGCCCTCGAAGACGGCGCTCGACGCGAGGCTCGAGAGGCTGTCGCCCCACTGCAGCCGCTCGCCGTCCACGCCGTCGCGCGCGGCGGTCAGCAACCGGCCCGAGCTCGGCTTCCCGAGCATCTCCACGACCTCCTCCTTCGACATGCCGGGCTTGATACGGTCGAAGCGGTCGACCACCTCCTGGGAGGCGCAGGACGCGAGGAAGATCAGGGCTGCGAAGGCTGCAAGGCGCATGTGCCGATTGTCGCGACCGCGCGCGCCGCACACAAGTCCATGCGGAGCAGCGGCTTGCGCAGACGCCGAACTGCGCACATTTTCCAACCTGCTTCGCCGAGCGCTTTCTTGCGCATCCCGCGTCCATTACGCTTAGTCTCATGACCCCTGCAACGGCCGAGTCGTCCCAGTCCGCCCCGACCTCGAACACCGCGAAGATCGCGCTTGGCGACGCGTCCGCGCGCGCCGTTGCGGCGCTCGTCGCGAAGCACGGCGAGGCACAGCGAGCGGCGATCCGGTCCGGCGTCGAGCGCGTGGCCGCGCGCTGGAGCGCGGCCGATGGCGACGCCGCCGCGTTCGAGTCGTTCTGCACCCGGTACTTCGTCGCCGACCCCGCCGAGCGCACGCGGCTTCTCAACCGCGTCGAAGGCGCGCTCGAGCAGATCACGGGCCACCTCTACGAGATGCGCCGCACGCTGCGCCGACACCACGACCTGCGCGGCGACGAGTTCGACGGCGTCGACGACATCCTCGCGCAGTTCGATCCGTCGCCGGATCTTTCGGAGCAGCTCTACCGCCAGAAGCTCGCGCATCTTGCGCTGTTGAACTTCGCGCGGCCGAAGCTCGACGACATGCTGCGCGACGGACCGTCGTGGTCGGTCGACCAGTGGGTCGCGGCGCGCGTGGCGAACCAGTTCGGCCCGCGCATTCCGGCCGAGCTCTCCGACAGCGCGCGCAAGAACTCGTTCGAGGCGGGCAAGTTCGTCGCCGACTTCCATGTGCCGGTCGGCGGCATGGTCGACGCGAACGGCAAGCGCTGGTTCGAGGCCGACCGCAAGCTGATCGCGCACTGGCTCGTCCGTGAGGAGATCAAGGCGGGCTACGGCGACACGGACGGCGTCCACAAGCAGCGCGCGCTGTCGTGGGTGATGGCGCGTCATATCGACGGCACGATTCCCGCGCGCGTGATGAAGGGCGACGAGAAGCGCGACTGGAATCCCGAGAAGAACACGGTCGCCGGCGGCGACGCGGGTGAACTGCTCGGCCTCGTGCGCTACGAGCACTGGATCAAGAACTTCCGCATGGCGCAGGAGTTCGATCCGCTCTTCCCCGACGAGCCGACCGCGATCGCGCGCAAGTTCGCGCTCGAGCGCGAGATGCCCGAGACCGAGGTCGAGAAGCTGATGGTCGACCTCCTCGAGTCGCCGGTGCGCAAGGACATCGCTGCGTTCATGGCGAAGAAGCTCGGCCGCAGGCTCGAGCCGTTCGACATCTACTTCGAGGACATCGTCGAGGCGAAGCCCGCTGGCGAGATGAACGCCGCCGTGAAGGCGCGCTTCGCGAATGTGAAGGAGTTCGAGCAGAAGCTCCCGACCGTGCTGCGCGAACTCGGGTTCAGCGCGCAGGATGCGGACTTCCTCGGCACGCACATCCGCGTCGAGGTCTGCAAGGGCGCGGGCCACGCGATGCGGCCCGAACTCACGGGCTACGGCGCGTGGCTGCGCACCTCGAGCCTCGAGAAGGAGATCGGCTGGGACGGCTTCGACACCGCCATGCACGAGCTCGGCCACAACCTCGAGCAGCTGTGCTCGACCTACTTCGTGTCGCGCCCGTCGCTGCGCGGCGTGCCGAACACCGCGTGCACCGAGGCGTTCGCGTTCCTCTACCAGTCGCTCGCGAAGCGCGTGATCGGCGTCGAGGACGCGGCCGAGGCCGAGCGCCAGTTCGCGGTCGACTCGGTCGCGACGATGCTGTCGGCATGCCAGATCGCGGGTCCGTCGCTGCTTGAATTGCGCGCGTGGCGCTGGCTGTACGCCCACCCGAAGGCGACCGCCGCCGAGCTGCGCACGGAAGTCCTGCGCATCGCGCAGGACCTCTGGAAGTCGTACTACGAGCGCGATTTCGGCCCGGATCCGTACAACATCCTCGCCGCGTACCAGCACATGATCGCGCACCCGCTGTATCTGCCCGACTACACGCTCGGCCACATGATGAGCCACCAGATCCGCTCGTATATGCGCGGCAAGGACCTCGCCGCCGAGACGAAGCGCATCACGAGCCTCGGCTGCCTCACGCCCGACCTCTGGATGAAGAAGGCCGTCGGCTCGCCGGTGTCGCCGGCGCCGCTCGCGAAGGACGCCGCGGAGGGGCTGAAGCGGCTGTCGTGAAAGACGCCTCAGTCGCCTGAAGCCGGCGCGATCGTGCGCTCGACCTCTTCCTCGGTGATCGGCGGGTAGCCCCGCTTCTCGAGCGTGCGGTTGATGGCGATGAACTTGTCGTGGCCTGGCCCGGTGAGGCGGCGCCATTCGATCGCGACAGCGCGGAGCTCGGCGGCGAGTGCGGGCGCCTCTGCATCGGAGGCGCGCTCGAGCCGCAGGCGCAGGAGATCCGTCCTTCTCCGCTCGCGCCACGCCACTACGCCCGCGGAAGCCGCAGCCGGTCCTTCGCGCTCGATGTCGGCGAGCAGCGCGTCGCCCTCGGCAAGCGCCTCGTCGATTCGCTTCGCCTTGATGAGCTCGGAGATGAGCACCCCACGCAGCTGCGAGTCGTTGAGCGAACCCTTGCCGCCGATCGCGCGATCCTGCGCAACGATCGCTTCGCGTATCGAGGCGGCACCCTCGTCGATGCGCCCAAGCCGCGAGAGAAGGCGACCTCGCAGCGCACGAAAGAACCACGGATGGTTGCCCACATTCGTGGGGTCGAGATTCGGGAGGTCGTTGGCAATGGCGCCATCGATCACCGCAAGAGCCTCCTCCAACCTTCCCGCCTCCTCGAGCGCGAGTCCAAGGCGAAGGCGGATCTTCGCAGCGACCTCGGGCTCGTTGTGCAAGCCGGTGACACGCAGCGCCTCCTGCAGCTGTTGAATCGCCTCCGGCGCACGCTCGGCCTTGGTTAACTGCTCGGCGTAGAGCGCGCGCTGCTGGACCAGCGTCATGCTGTCGCGGCCGTCCATCGACTCGTAGGCCTCGAGGATCTTCGGCCAGTAGCCGAGCAGCTGCGGCATGTTTCCAAGCGCCGCAAAGTCGCCGACAAGCGCCCGCAGGTTCCCGCGCATGGCCTCGGTCAGCACGGTGTTGCGTTCGAGCGTCTTCGTTGCGGCGATCCGCGCCTCGCGCTCGCTGGCGGCGAACTCGCCGACGATCGCGGTCGCCGCGAGAAGCGTGACGATGATGACCGTTCCAGCCGTCACCGACCCGCGATTCCGGGCCACGAATCGACGGGTGCGTGCGAGGATCCCCGGCGCCGTCGCGTCGGTGGGCTGGCCACGGCGCAGCCTCGCGAGTTCGTCGCGGAGTTCGCCCGCATTTCCGTAGCGAAGCGCGGGGTCCTTCGCGAGCGCCCGCGCAAGCACGGCGTTGAGATCGCGCAGCCGGGCGCGAGAGAGTCGCAATCCCGGCACAAGGTCCGCGCTTCGGATCGGCGAAACAGGCTCGTCCTGGACGCGGCGCGCAAATCCAAGGACATCGCCCGATCCGCCTCGCGCGAAGGGCGGCCGCCCCGTCACGCTCCAGTAGAGGAGGACACCGAGCGAATAGAGGTCTGCGCGGACGCTCGGCACCGCGCCGAGGATGAGCTGCTCGGGCGCCATAGTCTCGAGCGTGCCGGCGCGCCGCGCGGAGATCGTCGCCTCGATCGTGCTCGCCGGGGCCGCTGCCTCCGCCTCCTCGTCGCTCTCGATGATCGCCGCGACGCCGAAGTCGAGCACGACGCCCATCGCCTGCGCGCCGTCAAGCATGCGGACCATGATGTTGGCCGGCTTCAGGTCGCGGTGGATCGTGCCGCGTTCGTGCGCGAACGCGATGGCTCCCGCCACATCCTCGAGGATCCGCAGGCGTTCCTCGAAGCCGCAGGCGGATTCGGCGCACCATGCGCCGAAATCCAGGCCTTCGATGTACTC
>JBKCZS010000051.1:0-3850 GCA_046337925.1 bacterium
GGGTTGAGCGCGGCGACATACGACCGCGAGCCGAACTGCGCGATGTCGGTCGAGGTGACGGTGCCGTCGCGGTCCCAGTCGGCGTCGGGATCTGCGGTTCCGTCCGCCGTGCCGCCGGGCGCCGTGCCACGCGGCACCGCGATCCGCGGCGGCGCGTTCAGCTCAGCGGCTCACCGCGGACACGTGCCTGCTTCCGCTCCTTGCGGCCGCCAGTTCATATGCAGAAACCACACGAAAGTGTCATTTTTCGCATATGACTTGGCGGACGCCGCATCCGATGTTGAAGTCGGAGCGGGCGTTCGCGGCTGAGAGCGGGTCGGCGACGCTCGCGGCGGGTGCGAGCTGCCCCTGCGGGAGCGCGGCGAGATACGCGGTGGACCCGTACTGCGCGACATCGCGGGTGCTGACGATGCCGTCGCGGTCCCAGTCGGCGTCGGGATCTGCGGTTCCGTCCGCCGTGCCGCCGGGCGCCGTGCCACGCGGCATCGCGATCCGCGGCGTCGCGTTCAGCTCGGCGGCTCACCGCGGACGCGTGCCTGCTTCCGCTCCTTGCGGCTGCCAGTTCATATGCAGAAACCACACGAAAGTGTCATTTTCGCATATGACTTGGCGGACGCCGCGCCACGATGGTGGAGGGCGGCGCTGATCACGAGACGGTCGCGGCTTCATCGCGGCGAAGCCCCCGGCGTCACCACGAACGCCCGCGGCGCTCACGCATTGATGCGTTCTTCAAGACGCGCGAGCGTCGCGAGGACTTCGCCGAAGGAAGGCGGCGCCGCAAGATACATCTCGCGCATCGCCGCATAGTCCCTGCGAAGCGGCTCGACGCGCGTCGCCGTGGGAAGCAGGCGGAACGAGCCGCGCCGCGCGAGGTCGTATCGCGCCCACGCGCTTCCGAAGAAGCTCTGCTTCCAGCGGACGACTCGCTCGCACAGGTCCTCGCGGTCGGCGGCGCGCGCGATCGTCGGGTGCGAGGCCAGCATCGCGAGATCAGCGTAGTGCCGCGAGTACCTCTCCGGCATCGGGCGATCCGCGGGTCGATGATGCTCGACATGGAGGATGGTCGCCTTTTCCCAGAAGGTGCGCTCCGCCTCGAGCGCGACCACCACGCACGACCAGTCCGCGAACGCGTCGGGAAGTGCTTCCGCGATCCACGGCCGCACGGCGTGGCGGCCCGTCGGCTGCTGGTCGGTGAGCGAGCCGAACTCGAGCCGCACCGACCGCTTGATGTAGTCGAGCCCGCTCGGCAGCACCGAGGGATAGTGGAAGAGAAGCGTGGTCCCGTCGCCGTCGCCCGCGGCGCCGCCCTCGCCGTCGAGCACCAGCCGCTGCGAGATTCCCGTGCCGAACGCCTCGCGCGCAAGCGCCGCAAGCGAGGGGCGGATCCGCTCCGCAACCGCCTCGCCGCAGGCCTTCTGCGCGCGCGACATCCACAGATCGGCTTGCGTGCGCGAGGGTTCGGACGCGGGCGGTTGAACGCCGACGAACGCAGGCGCAAGCGAGAGGTCGATGTCCTCCGAGAAACGGTCGATCGCGCCGAAGACCTTCGAGAGCGATGTGCCGCCCTTGAAGACAAGCGCGTCCGCGCAGTCGCTCCTGAAGAGGAGCGCGAGCATCCACGAGACCCAGAAGTCCTTCTCGACGACGACGGGCGAGACGCCGCGGCGCGCCGCCGCCTCGTCGACGTAGAGCCGGCGGTCGCGCGATGGAAGCGCGAGGAACCCGAGCTTCACCGCGGGGCTCCCGCGATGACGCGGAAGTGGGGGTGCATCCACGCGGGCGCGAAGCGGAGGTCCTTCAGGAGCCGCGCGCGCTCCTTCGCAGGGATCGCGCGCCGCAGCCGCGCGATGCGCTCGGGCGTGATGTTTCGCTGGCCGAGCGCGCGCAGGGCCTGGATGACCATGCCGCTGAGCCGGCCCGAGGTCGCCATGTTCCGCGGCGTCGTGCGGCGGAGCTCGATGGTGGTCGCGCCGACGCGCACGCGGCGCGTCGCGCCGTCCGTGAGGAACACAACGCGCATGGGGACCTGTTCGGTCAGGCCGAGGAGGTTCGCGGCGTATGCGCCGCTCGGCTGGAGCCGGATCCCGTGGTGGCCCGCGAGGGCGCGCGCGACGGCGTCAGCGGAGGGCGCGAGCGCGCCAAGCGCGCGATGCGTGCGCGGCAGGTCGTAGATCCCGCGCGCGATGCGGCGGACGGCGCCGCGCTTCACGAGGCGGTGCAGCGCGACATCGACCGCGCGCCGGCTGCCGAGCGCGAGGAAGTCGGTCGGGACGAAGACGGCGCCTTCGCCGCGACGCTTGACGGCGGCGAGGATCCGCTGGTCGACGGGGGCCTTTGGGCGGGGCGGAGGCATGTAAGAAAGAATATACAATATTTCTTACAGCGTGCAAGGAAGCGGCGAGCGCGCGACGGGGGGCGCGTGCCGGTCGCGGGGTCGAAGCTCGCGACGGTGGCGCCCGCCTCGATCGACTCGATCGGCGCGGCAAGCGCGGGGGAGGCGGTGAGGACGAGGGTGCCGGCGAGGAAGCAGGCGGGGGCGCAACGATCAGGTCAAGCCGCGTGGTCCGGCCCGCGCGCGAAGCCGGGCGGCTCGTCGCCGTCGAATCGCGACGCGGCGGCGCCACCTAAAGAACCGGTGGAGCGGAATCCCGAGGAGCAGATAGCCGACAGGATCGGTGAAGGTGAACAGGCCACAAAGGATGACGAACTCGACCGGTATGCCAAGGACCTCTCGGTCGACAAGCGCCTTGTAAGCCCCTGGCGTCCAAGCCAGGCCGGATCGATCACACGCGCTGACAAGGATGAGGAGCCCGAGGGAAAGGAGAATCCCGCCGAACGGGATGGGGATTCGGGGGTTCCTTCCCAAGAGCAGCTTGTAGCGTACTTCGATCCAAAGTCCGGTGAGAACGAACGCGCCCGCTGCGATCAGGAGAGCTCCGACGATGAAGCTGAGGGTGTTGCTCATGACGGACAGGGGATGCCAAAACAGGTTTGCAGAGCGTACGGATGACGGTTCACCACCCTGTCGCCGCGCCTGCGCTGCCACCGGAAGGTGCTGTAGATTCCCCTATGTACTGCGCCTGACGAAGGAGATGGTACTTCATAAGATTTGAAATCACGTCCCACGGCTTGAAACCCACGCTCTCGTTCGGTGGCCGCAGAGACCCCCGTGCCACAGAATGCGACTGCGCGTTCGCGAAAGGACGGAAGTGCTGGCCGCCGCCCCCTGTGCCGCTGAATAGCCAGTTGAGAAGGTTCGCGCCACCGCGCATCACCCACTGGCCCTGGTGGAGCCTCGCCTGTTGCGGTATCACCTGCTCCCAGCGGGCTACTGTCACGTTTCCGGCCGACGGTTTCGGTCCGAGGGGGAGCATCCGGAACGAGCGCCCGCCGAACTGACTGACGGCGCCCGGCGATGTGACTCCACGCGCAGTGCCGAATCCTCCCACGAGCTGTCCGATGAGTTCCCAGCGATCCCCTTCGCTCCAACGGTCCGGATTCTCGATCAGTTCGTATGCGGTCCAAAATGCCATGCCAACACCACCCCAGATCACCACGGGTGCCGTCACCGGAATGGCGATGACAAGAGCGGTGAGCGCGAGCGTCGTGACCGCACCCTTGAGCACGCCGAGCCCGAACCGCTCAAGCGGGCTGTCGAGGTAGAGGGGCAGCGCGCCCCAGCCTTCCGTGGTGTCGCGCCACCAGTCTGAGGGAGACGACGGCGATCTCCAGTAGTCGCGCAGCGCCTCGAAGCCATCGCCCATGTCCCGCCACCAGTCGCTGAGGAGCAACCCATACGGATCCGTCCCCGCCATCGGGTTGCGGCCGAGGTAGGAGTAGAGGCTGGGCC
>JBKCZS010000052.1:0-16336 GCA_046337925.1 bacterium
GCGGCGCTTGCCCGTGACGATGTCGGGCAGCCCATCGCCATCGATATCGCCGATGCGCCGCGCGTGGATCTGACTGATGCCCACGCCTTTCGCGTGGGCGGCGGCCGTGCGGCCCGGGAGCTCGCGCTCCGTGCACGTGCCGTGCACCAGTCGTGGGTGAGCGCGGGGCGGCCGCGCAGCCCGCGCTCACCGATTCCGCGGCGCAACCGGCGTGAACACAAACGCACCGTGCTTGGTGGCGACCGCGATGTCGATGCGTCCGTCCGCGTTGAGGTCGCCCGTCCAGAACTGCGTCCCGACCCCGCTGTCGTTGTCGATCTCGTGCTTCACAAACCGCGCGCCGCCTGGCACGGACGCGTCGCGCACCAGCCTGAACCACGCGAGCACCGGCGGCGCCATCGGGTCTTCATCACCCATCGGCCCGTGCGCCCAGCGGCGCTTGCCCGTGACGATGTCGGGCAGCCCATCGCCATCGATATCGCCGATGCGCAGCGCGTGGATCTGACTGAAGCCCACGCCGTTCGCGTTGTCGGCGGCCGTGCGGCCCAGGATCACGCGCTCCGTGAACGAGCCGTCCGCATTCTGCTCGAACCACGAAAGGCCGTAGCCGTGCGCCTTGATGCTGGTGACCACATCGGCGCGACCGTCGCCGTTCGCATCGACCGCGTACATCTGCGCACCGCCCTCGCCGAAGTTCGCGGCGTGGAAGCGCCACGGGTCGGCAGGCATCGCGCCCGCCGCGTCGCGCGCGGGCTGCTCGTACCAGCCCTTGCTCGTGAGAATGTCCACCCGGCCATCGCCGTTCATGTCGCCCGCGCCATAGCCATGCGTGTAGCGATGGACCGCCTGCGCGGCCTCGGGCCCATGCGCGGTGATCGCATGAAACCGCGCCGTCGCGAGCGGGTTCTTCCAGTCGATCACGGCGAACCCGAACTGCCCGTGCGCGTGGCAGAGGAGCTCGGATCTGCCGTCGCCATCGATGTCCGCGAGATCGGGCGACTCGTTGTCGGCGGGCGCGAAGATATCGACGCGACGCCAGGTCGCCACTTCCTTGGTTCCCGGGTTCACGAACACAGACGCGGCCTCGCCCGGCGGCGCGTACACGAGGATGTCGGTCCACCCGTCTCCGTCGAAGTCGTGCGCGAACTGCTCGAAGTAGTCGGAGTAGCCCGTGTCGGCGCGGTACGGAGTCTTCGTGATGCCATCGCGGTTGTCGCGCTCAGGCGTGTAGGCTTCGCGCCGCGCAAAGTCGGGGCCGAACCAGATGAACCGCCCCGCCGCGACATCGACATGTCCGTCGCGGTCGAAGTCGGCCGCGGTGCAGCCTTCGGCGAGGAAGTCCTTCGTCAGCGTGCGCTTGGTGAAGGCCGTGTCGAAAGCGGCGTGAACGGCGACACCATCCGCCGATGCGAGTGCCTGCCCGAGCGCGACGAAGACGACTGCATGCATCCCGCCTCCTTCTCCGCTCAGTCGAGCGGCCGGCCGTCCCACCGCACGAACGACTCGATCGCCTCATACTCCTGCAGGCCGAGCTGGTCGTAGAGCTTCGCGGTCTGCGCGTTTCGCTGTTCCGCGCGCTGCCAGAACTCGCGCTCGTCGGCTCCCGGGAAGAGCGCGCGGTCCTTCTGCGACTGGTGCTTGAAGATCGCAGCACGCTTGCGCGCGACCTCGTCGGGCGAGAGCGGCACGGCCATCTCGGTCTGCTCGACATCCCACTCCTGCCACGCGCCTCGATAGAGCCAGGTGGTGCACTGCTTCACCCACTCGTCGCCCGCGCACTCGCGCAGCGCACGGAAGATCGCGGCCAGACACACGCGGTGCGTGCCGTGCGGGTCGCTCAGGTCGCCTGCCGCGTACACCTGGTGCGGCTTCACGCTGCGGAGGAGCGCCTTCACGATCTCGATGTCCTCGGCGCCAAGCGGCTTCTTGCGCACGCGGCCCGTCTCGTAGAACGGCATGTCGAGGAAGTGCAGGCGCTCTTCAGGCACGCCGCAGTAGATGCCCGCGGCCTTCGCCTCGCCGCGGCGGATGAGCGCCTTCAACCGCTGCACCTCGGGCGGGTCGACCTCGCCCGGGCGCTTCGACTTCAGCTTGCGCGCGATGTCGTGCTCCATGCGTTCGGTCTTGGCGCCTTCGAAGCCGAAGAGGCCGTTGAAGTCGGACGCGAAGTCGAGGAAGCGCAGCGCCTCGGCGTCGAACACCGCGATGTTGCCAGAGGTCTGATACGCGACATGCACCTCGTGGCCCTGGTCGACGAGACGGATGAGCGTGCCGCCCATCGAGATCACATCGTCGTCCGGGTGCGGGCTGAAGATCAGCACGCGCTTCGGGAAGATCTCGTCGCCGGGGCGGTCGATGTCGCCCGCCTGCTTGCGCGACTCGGGCTTGCCACCCGGCCAGCCCGTGATCGAGCGCTGCAGATCGCGGAAGACGGAGATGTTGAGGTCGTACGCCTTGCCGCGGCCCGCGAGGAGATCCTGCAGGTGGTGCTCGTTGTAGTCCTCGGCGGTCAGCTTGAGGATCGCCTTCTTCGTCGTGCGCGCAAGCCAGATCACGGCCTTGCGCGTGAGGGCGTCGTCCCACTCGAGGTCGTGATTCGCGCTCGCCCACGGCGCCTTGCAGCGCTCGAGCTCGGCGGCTGCGGCGAGGTCGAGGTAGACCTGCGCGTTCGCGTGTTCCTGCAGGAAGCTCGCGGCGATCGAGTTCGTGACGCCGCCCTCGATCGCGCGCGCGACGACGGGCGCCTTGCCCTCGCCGAATGCCATCATCACCACGCGCTTTGCCTCGAGGATGGTGCCGACGCCCATCGTCACCGCGCGCGTCGGCACATTCTCCTCGCCGAAGAAGTCGCTCGCCGCATCCTTGCGCGTGACGCGGTCGAGCGTGATCAGGCGCGTGCGGCTCGTGCGCGCGGAGCCTGGCTCGTTGAAACCGATGTGGCCCGTGCGGCCGATGCCGAGGAGCTGCAGGTCGATGCCGCCCGCGGCGCGGATCAGCCGCTCGTACGCGTCGCACATCGCGCGCACTTCGTCTTCGCCGGCGGTGCCATCGGGAATGTGCGTGTTCGCCGGGTCGATGTCGATCCGGTCGAAGAGATGCTCGCGCATGAAGCGGCGGTAGCTCTGCAGCTCGTGCGGCTGCATGGGCCAGTATTCGTCGAGGTTGAAGGTGACGACATTCTTGAAGGAGAGGCTTTCCTCGCGATGCAGGCGCACGAGCTCGTCGTAGACGCCCGTCGGCGTCGAGCCCGTCGCGAGACCGAGCACGCAACGCTCGCCCTTCGCAGCCTTCGCGCGGATGAGCTCTGCGATCTCGGCTGCGACGGTGGCGGAAACATCCTTCGCGCGTGCGAAGACGCGCGTCGCCGTGCGCTCGGCGGGCGAGGCGATCTCCCAGTACGCAGGCGTACGGGGCGCGGGCTTGGTCTCGATCGACTGTGCGGTCGGCATGCGGGCAGCCTCCTTGCTGCGGGCATGATGCTACCGCGAAATCCACGAGGAAACGATGTCGGGCGGTGCGGGTTCCAGCATCGGCTTCAAGTCACGGCCCGACCGACCAGTTCATCTCCTGCCCCCGCAGCTTGAAGGTCTTGGGACCGAACTGGAATGGACGCGGATACGCGTCGGGGTCTTCGCGGAAGGTCGCCTGCAGCGCCGTCACCTCGTACAGACATTCGAGCAGGTCGCTGGTCACCTGGTACGCGATTTTCGTGCGATTCCCATCGGTCGGCTCGCTTACACCGAATCCTCTGCTCCCCGCAGTCTCGCGGAATCGCGCGAGCACCTTCTGCTGCATTGCCTCGCTCGGTGGGAACGCCGTGAAGTACCCAATCCCGTCGTTGAAGACGGACTCAAGCCGCTGAAGCGCGAGCAGCGTGACCTGCTGCATATCTTCCGGCGGAAGGGCGGACGCATAGCCGGGCGACTCCAGCATCGCGACGATCTCCCGACGCAGAGTGTCGTGCCACGCGGCGAGTCGCTCCTTCAGCTCGGGATAGCTCTCGAGCGCCTCGGTCCAGCACGCGGTGAATACCTTCAGCGAGACCGTCATGGCGACGATCCGGAGCGCGGGCCTGCTGCGGTCTGCACCGCAATGCGCAGCGAGCTCTGCGGTCGCGATCGTCTTGATCCGATCATCGAAGCGTGCACCAGGCGGGAGCGCACCAAGCAGTCGATCGAACCAATACCCCTCGACCTCGACTGCCGCCTTGCCGCAGTCGGAGTCACGGCTCAGCGTGTCCCGCAACTCCGCAACAAACCGCTTCTGCGCGCTGTGTTCCCGCGTGCCGATCGCGTTGACCTCCGACGCATCGCTCACCCAGCAGCGGTGAAGACAAAGCGAGGTTGCTCCATCCTGCCCGGGAGGTACCCGTTCGGCCAGGAGTTGGAGGAGGCCGTTCGCGCCAACCGCTTGCGCCTGGCCGCGGATCGTCGCGACGACTCGGTCGGCCGCCTTCACTTGGCCAACCGAGCGGTGGAGATACTGCCGCGCGTCCATCTCCTCGATCCACGCGATCAACCCAAGCGCATACGGTGGCGGGAGACACACGCCGCCGCGGAGCCACGCCTGCGCCTCGCCCTCGACGGCGGACCGCTCGGCATCGAGAAGCCGCCGCGTCTCCTCGTCGAGCGACGCCTCGGCGGCTGCGATCCTGAGTTCTCGAACGCGACCCGCAAGTCCCCATCCTTGGACTGCGCGGCGGTGCACGGCCGCGATCTCGTCGAAGCCTTTGTACGACGAGAAGCCCTGCGGTCGAGTCCCATCCGCCTCGAGATCGGGCTCGTATCGCCCGACGGTGCAGTCCCCGCTCGCAATCAGGCCGACGATGGACTCGGGAACCTCGATCAGCCACGATTCGTGCGGGGCAGCCGTCTGGAGTACTCCGCCGCCGGGCGCCGCTTCGGCACGCTCCAGCCGGATACGCGCGAACGGAAACATCCGCCACTGATCGGGAAGCTCCGCGAGCCGCTCGCCTTCACTCGGTGAGACAACGGGGCCGAATACGCAGACTTTCGTGCCCTTCTCATTGCGCACGGTGGCGATGCCGTAGAACTTGAGATCGCCGCACCGGATCGACAGCGCGGCGGAGCCCGAGCGGGGCAACTGCTCCACGATGCGACTGTCAAGCGTCTGCCCCGCCCCCTGCGGCGGCTCGTCCGCAAAGGTCGTTCGCGTGGTCGACTCGCTCACGATCAGACCCGCAAGCAATGCTCCCGCGAGAGATGCTCGCGTAAGCGTCCGACGCCGCAGCGGATGCTCACCCAGCCATCGGCAGCTCGGCAGACCAACGGAGAATTGTCCTGAGTCGAACATCACACTCCCTTCGTTCGAGATCACTCTGCGCAATCGCCGCAGAGAGTCATGCATTTGGCGGAGGTTGCGACACCGGGTTGTGGCATCCCAGCATCAAGCGCGCTTTATACACAGACGCCCCAACGCCCTCTCCGAGAGTCGGTGCGACGAGGCAGTCGCCACCGACACTCGCTCGGTCGACCTGTATCAAACCCTTGCTGGTACCTCTGTTGATTCTGATCTCGAGAGCCCGCTCGCTCTTGGTCGTCAGGGCGTAAGCTCGTTTGCATGAGAATGCTCGGGCGACGGGAGTTCGCCCGAAGGCATGATACGAACCGCCGATAGCCTGCCCGAGATCCCACCGGAGAACCCGTAGAAGCGCAGCGGTACGCCGCGTCCAGCGAAGCCGTCCAGAAATGCGGACCGTCCATAGTCAAACACGGCATCGAGTAGGACATCCGCGACCGCCGCCGCTGCAATCGTCGGCATTTCACCAAGGTCGACCGGCGCTGCCATCTCAGTTGCGGCAGCAAGCGCGGCGCGCTCACGATTCGCCTCGATTCCTGACATCAACTCTTCAAAGAGCGATGATGAGATTGGAACCTGCCCTACGCACGCCCACGATGTTTCCATGAGTTGGTTGAAACCTGCCTCCGCATCCCTCACAACGAGCTCCGACAGCGCTTTGAACTCTGGGCGGCCACTCTTACGCTCAATCAGCGCAACGGTGTCGAGAACCGCTTCGCGGACGCGGCCTCGTTGAGCATCCCTGACCGCTCGTTCCTCGCAAGTGAGCGGAATCCGCGCAAGCGACTCATTCGTCGCCAAAGCTATCAAGGACGCGGTTGCCTCAATGCTCCAAGTTGTGTTTCCCGAGCTCTTCACCTGCGCCATTCGTGAGAGGAACGCGCGTCGATCGATCTGCGCACTGTCGCCCTTCGGCAACTGCGCGCCAAGCCAGGCCTCGCACATCGCGATCGCGTAGGCAGATTGCCGGGCCTCCGCATCCGATCTACCGAGTTCGCGGATCGCAGTTACATCGGCAGCATCCGCAATCACCCGGCCCCTTGGGGCTTCGAAGGGGATCGGTCGCCTCGAAATCTCGCCTTTGCCCGCAGAGGTCCCGTGCGTTTCAGGCAACTCTGCCCGAGGGATCGCCGGTTCCGATGGTGGTCCCGAGGCGAACGCACAGATTGACGCCGCGAAAGCTGCGAGTGCGAATATGCGGGCACATTCATGGTCGTAACGCGACCGTGCAGCGCAGGTTCGGTGCGTCCGTGCGATCATGGGACATTGACCTGCTGTCCTCGCCCAATTGTGTCGGCGCTGAGCCGATGGTGCTGCAACTCCGGAGGAATGCTGCGAAGCCACAGGTGAGATCGGGTCACGCCCTCATACAGGGGCGCTGTCGTCGACTGCAGGCGCTCGTCGACATACCTTCGGAATGGATGCTCGAGCGGAAAGCCGAGTTGTCGGCATAGGCGCTCCAGGGCACGATTGCTCGCCGGCTGATCAGCCGTACGGCCGTGTCGGCGAAAGTCTGCCTCATCGAGGAGAAAGGCGTAAAGCCGCTCGCCCGATGCAAGCGCTTCGGCCGAGTATCGCTCAGCTGCGGCCGCATCGACGGTTCCAGCATCCACGCCCACGATCCGTCGCATCGCAACGCAGTCGGCCGCAGATGCGCAGATATCGCGGGCGGACTTCGCACCATGGTCCCGCGAGGCATCACCGAGTGGAAACACATCGAGTCGAATCTCTGCACCGATTCTCGCCGCACTCGCGGCACCTTCGACGGGATCGATGAGCGTGACGCCCGGGTCTGTGAAGAGATCGACCGCGATATCGCGGGCGAACTCCGTGACGCCGCGCATGCCGCTGAGCCGAAAATCGTAGCGCAGCCGAAAACCAGCGTTCAGGGCGGGAATCGCTGCGCCTGTCGTACCGAGACCTGTCTTCGCACTCGCGGCGATGAGTGGCGCAACACGATCGCTCTGCATCATCCAGGATGGTGCAGGATCGTTGAAACCGCCATCCCAGCCCCATCGGCCGCCACCATCCCAATAGCGAGCCTCGCCATTCACGATGAGCGGCGGATCTATCGCGACCTCGGTTGCGTCAAGGCTCCAGCTCAATACCGAACCAGCGAGCACATCTGCACCGTACGGCCCAAACACCATCGAGCGGTCAGGCGGGCTCCACCCGGACGAGGTCAGTGGCCCGTAGACCACCGCGAATCCTCCAGGCCCGCGGGCGATCGTCGCGCGGCAAGCCATGATCGGCGTACCGTCCGCCGACCAGACGAAGTCGGCGTCGCGAGACTCTCCCGGCTTGAGATTCAGTGCCTCGCGCGCTGCGCTCGAGACAACCGAGCCGATGATCGCGGCCGTCAGCCCTATCTGCTTTCGAGCAAGCTCAGCAAGCCATGAACGATAGTCCCTGTCGGGCAGCCCGGGGAGCTCATCTCCCGACAGCTCCTTCGAGCCACGAAGCAGGACATCGACACTGCTGCGCGCGGCGTGAAGCGTGGGCGCCATCGAATCGGGGTAGCCTCTCGCCACCATCTGCCAGTGCGCAATCTCCGCTGGATCCTGTACGGCCAGGATTCCGTCTCCACGGTCACGCTTCTGGAGTTCCGCAATGCCTGCCACAAAGCGCTCGTTGATCTCGGAGAGTTGCAAGACCCGCTGGCTGAAGTCCTGCTGGCTGGTCTGATTGGGCTTTCGTGCTTGCTGCGCCAACTTTTCGACTTCAGAACAAGCGGTATCCACGATCGAGAGGAGTGCGTCGATCTGTGCTTTCGGCGCCCAAGGTGGATTCCGAGGGAGCCCAACGATGGCCTGCTCCGCGAGCGTCTTCAGGTCTGCGCGTGCTTTCGCGTGGAGTTTGGACGGACCGACAACTCGCTCGTCGATGCGCAGCCAAACCCGATCGACTGCGGCGAAGACCAACTCTGGGCTGTCCGCGCGCTCGATGAGCGCGGCGCTCCGATAGAGATCGGTGTATGCGGAACTCAGGACTCCCGCGAGAGCTCGCGACGCGGCATTCGAAAGCAAGCGTGGAGATGTGTCGACAGTTCTCCGAACCACTCCGTCGACATACTCGAGAGCCCATGCGCCAAAGCGGCCCTTTGCTCCAGCGTTTCGACCTTCGTCGCGGATTCCGTCGAGAAGGGCGCGGACCGTGGCCGCAACCTCGGCATCCGGCTCGAGCCGCTCAAGCTCCACGACCAGTTGATCCGCGCTGCGCTGCGCCATCGCGACTGGCTGCGCAAATAGCAACACCGCCACAATCGCGACCGCACTGGACACGCCACGCGCAAGGCGGGAACTGAACCCGCGCTGAAGTTCCATCATCGGCGACTTGCGCACTTCGAGACCTCCAGACAAAAGGGTATTGCGTCTACTCTGCAGCTCAATTCGGCGGCTGCCATGGGTTTTCGACCACGGGGACAGGGTTTCCACCGCCGCCACTACACGCGCATTCGACAATTGAGAAGGTCACGGAGGCGTCTCGCACCTCGACCTCGTAACTCGAGTCAGCGCCACCGCTGGCCATTCCCGCACCAACGAGATCCGACGTCAACTTCACCCATTTTCCGCTCGGATTCCCGCACCACTGCCAACGTGCGTCGACAATGTCTGAGTATGTGTAGTTGAACGGCTGGGTTGTAGTCCACGAGACGCTTCCTGTGAGTTCAACCTCACCTTCTTCGTTCCCTCGGCCTTCAACCACCACACTCTGGCTTCCCTCCGAGACGCTTCCATCGACTCGGAACACGAGCGTAGGACCCCAGTTGCTTGCAAACGAGCCGGTGACTCGCAGCGTGCCTACCGCAGAAACAGATGCAGAGCCCGCGACATTGGGACACCAGTTCTCTGGATCCAGGTACCCCTTCACGATCACCTTGGCAGACACATTGCACTCGAACAGAACGGGAACTGCCTGCGGCACCCCCGGCATCGGCTGCACCGTTGCCTTGAGCCACCCGCTTGCCGACAACGACCCCGGATCGACGCTCTCGCAGCCGCACAGGACGGGTACCAATGGACCGCATGCGTTAAATGAGCCTGCCTTGATCTTGAGATTTGCGCCAGATCCGCTGATGGACTCGCTCCAAGAGGTGTACGGATTCCAATCGCTATCCGAGGCACTGTGAGGAATGCCGGGGTTGCCCCATTCTCCCTGGGAAAGCACCTGCCCCCAACCGCATGCGAGCGGTGACGGCGGGTCGATATCAACCTCTGGTAGCACCCTTGCCAGACCCCCCGTGGGCGGAGCCGCGCCCAATCCAGCTCCGACGACCGCCGCTGCTGTGAACGATGCCGCAGCGATCCTGAGACGCATCGACACGCGATGATTGGGTGTTAGCAAGTTCCGCCCCGTCATCGAGGCGGCAACGTCGACCTGCTCGGTTTCCCCGCATGGAACTGGATTCGAGACTCGCATAGCTCCTCCTTCTGAACTTGGTTTCATCCAAAGCCGCATGAGCGAGCGCACCGAACACCTCATCTTGCGATCGCAAAGCCACTATGTCCCCCCCCCCGAGGGGATTGCAAGAAGATTCGTCCCACTTTTTGCTGAAATAATGCCTTCTCGCGATACGCGCTCGAAGTGCATGGAAGCGATGCGTACGCCTCCGGGTTACCTCATGGCACCCAATCCTGGGTGCTCAGACCCTCTTCGCCGCTGCGATAAATCCCTCGTATGCGTGGCGCACCTCGCCGAGCGAGTCGCCGGCGAACTTGTCGAGGAAGGCGCGCGCCACTTCGAACGCGACGACATTCTCCATCACCACGCTCGCGGCGGCGACGGCGCTGATGTCGCTTCGTTCGTAGGCGCTCTGCACGGCCTCGTGCGTGCCGAGCTCGACGCTTGGCATGCCGCGCAGGAGCGTCGCGATCGGCTTCATCGTGCCGCGCACGACGACGGGCATGCCGTTCGTCATGCCGCCCTCGAGGCCGCCGGCGTTGTTCGACGGACGCGCGTAGCCGAGGTGGCTTTCGCCGCGCGCGCCTTCGTCGAAGTGGATCGGATCATGCACCGCGCTGCCGAAGCGTGCGCCGCACTCGCGGCCGAGGCCGATCTCGACCGACTTGAACGCCTGGATGCCCATCACGGCGAACGCAAGGCGCGCGTCGAGGCGATCCTCCCAGTTCATGCACGAACCGAGCCCGGGCGGCGCGCCGAAGACATGTACCTCGCACCAGCCGCCGACGGTGTCCTTCTCGGTCTTCGCCTTGAAGATAAGGTCGACGAGCTTCTGGTCGACCGCCGCGTCGGGGCAGTAGACCTCGCTCGCATCGCGCGCGGCGATGAGCGCGTCGAGTTCATTCGCGCGGATCGGCAGCTCGCTGTACGCATCGCACGCGCCGCGCACGAAGCCGAACACGCGGATCCCGAAGTGGTCGAGCACGCTGCGCGCGACCGCCCCCGCCGCCACGCGCGCCGCCGTCTCGCGCGCGCTTGCGCGCTCGAGCGTGCCGCGGCAATCGGGCCCGAGGTACTTGAGGCTTCCCGCGAGATCCGCGTGCCCGGGCCGCGGCCGCGTCACGGGCGGCGTCTTCGCGGCGTCGTCGATCCGGTTGTCCTTGTTCGCGATGCGCACCGCGATCGGCGAGCCGATCGTCTTCCCCTGCCGCAATCCGCCGAGGAATTCCGCCACATCGGTCTCGATCCGCTGACGCGCGCCGCGGCCGTATCCGCCCTGCCGGCGCGCAAGTTCCGCATTGACGCGCGCTGCGTCGACCACGACATCGGACGGCATCCCGTCGACGATCGCGACAAGCGCAGGTCCATGCGACTCACCGGCGGTCTGGTAGCGGAGCGGTCGACCCATGCGCCGCATTGTGGCGACTTCGCGCGCGCCGCGCCACCATCGCCACGACGCGATTCGTCACTTCGGCGCCGCAGCGAGCTTCCACAGCGAACCGGGATTCCCGCGGTCCTGCCCGCCGTTGAAGGTCGACACCACGACCGTGCCGTCCTGCATCGCGTCGATCGACGAGATCAGTTCGCCCCGCCGCTGCGCGATGACCGCAGGCTTCGTCGGCTTTCCGTCGACCATGCGGATGCCCCACACCGTTCCGAACACGAAGTCGCCGTAGATGTAGACGCCGTCGAGGCCCTCGATCTCCTTGCCGCGGTACACCACGCCGCCCGTCACCGAGAGGCCTTCGCGGTGGCTGTACTCGACGACCGGGTCGATGAACACGCCATCGCCCTTGCCGCGCGCGAACGGATGGAAGCCCTCGCGCGCGTTCCAGCCGTAGTTGCCGCCCTTCACGATCAGGCTGATCTCCTCCCACTCGTTCTGGCCGACATCGCCGGCCCAGAGATCTCCCGTCTTCGGATCGAACGCCATGCGCCAGATGTTGCGCGTTCCCCACGCCCAGATCTCGGGCTTCGCGTCTGCCTTGCCGACGAACGGATTGTCGGCGGGCACGGCGTACGGAGCGTCGTCCGCACCCTTCTTGTTCACATCGATGCGCAGCACCTTGCCGAGGAAAGTGCCGAGATTCTGGCCGTAGTGATGCGGGTCGTCGGCCGCGCCGCCATCGCCGACCGAGAGGTAGAGCATCCCGTCCGGCCCGAACACCACGGTGCCGCCGTTGTGGTTCGAATAGGGCTGCGACTGCGTGAGGATGATCTCCTCCGTCGCGGGATCGATGGTCTTGCCATCCTCGCTCACCGTGAAGCGAGACAGGATCGAGCGCCGCGGCTTCGCAGCCGTGTAGTAGAGGTAGAGCTCGCGCTTCTTCGGAAACTCGGGGTGGAAGACGGCGGACAGCAGTCCTTCCTCGTTGCCCTGGTCGTTCACGCGCTCGCGGATGTCGAGCGCGACCGTGGCCTCGGTGGTGTCGGACTTCGACGGATCCGCGATCAGGATGCGGCCCGGCTGCTCGATGATGTAGAGGTTCGCCGCATCGCCCGGCCGCTGGAACACCTGCACGGGGCGCACGAGCTTGAGCTCGGGGAGCATCCGCTGGTAGCGCAGCTTCGGGATCGCGGGACCGGTGGCGTACTCGCGCTCGGTCACGGGCGCCGCGGCCTTCGCACGGCGCGCATTCTGCGGTGCGTCAGACCCCTCGCCGCCGAGGACGGGAATGAGTGCGATCGATGCTGCAAGCGAGGCTGCGAGGAACATGTTGGGTCCTTCCATGCGGAGAGAAGCAGATACCGACAAGCCTGAAACGCCGATGGTAGCGCGGCCGCGGGCGAAGACCCGTGCGGATTTCCCTACACTTTCGCACATGCACGCATACGCCGCCTCCCTCGCGCTTCTGCTCGCCTCCGCGCCCGCCGCCCTCCCCGTCATCGAGCCGCCGGCCGCCGCCGCGCCGAAGACGGTCGCCGTCGACGCAGCGAAGGAGAAGGTCGACGGCTTCGCCGCGCTGTTCAACGGCAGCGACCTGGCTGGCTGGACGGGCGACACCAAGGGCTACAAGGTCGAGTCGATCGACGGAGCGGGCGCGATCGTGTGCCAGCCCGGCGGCACCAATCTCTTCACGAAGGACGAGTACGCCGACTTCGAGCTGCGGCTCGAGTTCCAGCTGACCGCGGGTGCGAACAACGGCCTCGCGCTGCGCGCGCCGCTCGAGGGCGATCCCGCGTACGCGGGCTTCGAGGCGCAGGTGCTCGACAATACGGCGGAGAAGTACAAGGGTCTGAAGGACTGGCAGTACCACGGCTCGCTCTACGGCGTGGCGGCTGCGACCGCGACGGCGCTGAGGCCGGTCGGCGAGTGGAACAGCCAGACGGTCACGATGAAGGGGAAGCGCGTAACGATCGAACTGAACGGCGTCACGATCCTCGATGTCGATCTCGACAAGATCGCGCCCGGCGGCAAGACCGTGAGCGATCACAAGGTCGAGGGACTGACGCGCACGAAGGGCCACATCGGGTTCTGCGGCCACGGCGACCGCGTGGCGTTTCGGAATGTGCGCGTGAAGAAGCTGTGAACCGCGCCGGCCGCCGATGCGGCGTTGGGATCGAGGTCGACGACCACAGACGAAGGCGGAGCGCAGCGAAGCCTGAGCGGAGGGTTGAGTCCGACCCCGCCAGAGGGGGTCGCCGCAGCGGCGACTTCCGCTGGTGTGATGCACGCCGAAGCGCGCAGGTTGCGAACGCTCAAGACCCGACCGCGTACTCCCGGCCGAAGCGGTTCTTGATGAAGTCCTCGTAGCGCACATCCTCCATGCGCACGAAGCCCTTCTGCGGCACCTGGCCGTCCTTCAGCATGTCGAGCACCGCGCACACGCCCGCGGCGGTCGTGATCTGGATGCCCGTCCAGTGCTTGCCGTCGATCAGCTTCGCAGGAACGCGGCGCGCGTCGATCTTCTCGACGAGCTTGCCGTTCTCGATGCCGATCGCGACGCACAGGATCACGATCACATCGTCCTGCGTGGTCGGGATCGACCGGTCGAACACCTCGCACAGCTGCTCGCGGTGATCGATGAAGCCGAGATCGTGCAGCAGGAACTTGATCAGCTTGCAGTGGCCCGGATAGCGGATCGTCTTGTAGTTCACATTGCGCGCGCGGCCAGCGAGCGACTCGCCGAGCGAGCCGAGGCCGCCCGAGGTGTTGAACGCCTCGTACTGGATGCCGTCGAGCGTGAACTCCTCGAGGTTCTCGAGCGGCGAGAGCAGCGTCATCTTGCCGTCGACGAGCGCCTCGCATGGATTGCAGTATTCGTTCACCAGGCCGTTGGTCGACCAGGTCATGTTGTACTTGAGCTGGTTCGTCGGATTGCGCGGCAGTGCGCCGACGCGGCAGCGGAGCTCGTGGATCGCGCTCATCGGCTTCGCGAGGTGGTTCGCCGCGATCGTGATGTAGCCGGGCGCGAGGCCGCACTGCGGAATGAACGCGGTCGACGCGCCCTCGGCGAGCGCCATCACCTTCTTCGTCACCGCGACATCCTCGGTGAGGTCGAGATAGTGCACGCCATGCGCCTTCGCGCGTTCGGCGATCTGCGGATTGCAGAAGAACGGCGCGCACGAGATGAGCGCCCACTTGCCCTTCAGCGCCGCGTCGAGATGGGCTGCGTTCTGGAAGTCGGCCGTCGCGCCCGTCGCGTTCGGAAGCCCTGCGATCGCATCGCGCCACGATCCTTCGTGCGAGTCGACGACATGGACCGCGTAGTCGCCCGACCGCGCGAGGAAGTGCGCTGCCATTCGACCGATCTTGCCAGCTCCGATGACGACGACATTCTTCATGGGGACCTCTGCAGTGCGACTTCTCGACGGTTTCGTGCGTCCGGCGCGCGGGGGTTCGACACCCTCCCGCGCAGGGCGGCAAGCCTAGGCATGGTGGATCGGCAACCGCGGCTAGGTCAGTTGAAACGGAACTCGATGAGCGAGAAATCGTCGTCCCAGACGACGGTGGTGGCCTTCGCCTGCTCGCTATCGGGCTCGATCCCCCGACCCTCAAGGACGACGCGACGCGTCGCCTCGACCACCGTGTCGAGCACGCCTTCGGCAGGAGTTGCCGACAGCAGCGCCTCGAACTTGTCGAGGCCCCAGATGCCGTCGGACTTGGTGTGCAGCTCGTACACGCCGTCCGAGAAGAGGTACAGCCGGTCGCCGGGCTCGATCTTGATCGATTCGGTCGGCGCGTCGTACGGCTCCGCGATGCATGCCATGTAGGTCGTCGAGGCGAGGCGCATGAGCGTTTCCCCGCGCATCAGATACGACGGCGGATGCCCGCCGCCCGACCAGCGCAGTTCACGCGTGCCGCGGTGGTAGATGCCGTACCAGACGGTGAAGTACATGCCGTCGTGACGCGACATCTGGAACGCGCTGTTGAGCGCCTGCAGCACGCGCGTCGGATCGAGCACCTGCTCGCGCTCGAGCGAACCCGAGCGGATGAGGTTCATCGCGCTCACGCCCATCAGCGCGGGGCCGACGCCGTGACCGCTCACATCGAGGACATACATCGCGAGATGGTCGTCGTCGATCCAGTGGTAGCCGAACACATCGCCGCCGAGCGATTCGCACGGGACGAACCGCCAGTCGGCCTGCACGATGCCCTCGAGCGGCGGATCGAGCAGCGAGCGCACATAGTTCGCGGCGCGGTTGATCTCCGACTTCATGTGCGCCTCGCTCTCGCGAAGCGCCTCGAACGCCGCGTTGCGCTCGAGCTCCATGCGGTAGCCGTGCGAGTGATGGCGGATGCGCGCGACGAGCTCGACCGGATGCGGCAGCTTCACGAGGTAGTCGCTCGCGCCGCGCCCGAACGCGTCGGCCTTGACCGCTGGGTCCTCCTTGCCCGTCAGCATGATGATGGGAACCTCGCGCGTGGCGGCGTCGGCCTTGTACTCCGCGATGAGGTCGAGCCCGTTGCGGCCGGGCATCTCGATGTCCTGCAGGATGACCGTCGGCCGGAACTCGCGCGCGACCGCCGTCGCCTGCAGCGCATCCTGCACCGCGCGGAACTCGCACGCGCCCTGCGTCGCGATCATGCGGCGCACCGCCTCGCACACGATTGCCTGGTCGTCGACGAGAAGCACGCGGTCGATGGTGTCGAAGCTCTGCATGGATTGTTCCTATCGTGACCGAATCGCGGCGGCGGCGCCAACCGCTGCGCCGATCGACTCGAGCGGCAGCGTCTCGACTGCGGCGCCCATGCGGTGGGCGACGCCTGGCATGCCCCACACGACGCTCGTCGCCTCGTCCTGCGCGACCGTGTGCCAGCCCGCGGCGCGCAGGCGGGCGAGGCCATCCGCGCCATCGCGGCCCATGCCCGTGAGCAGCACCGCGACCCCGGGCGACGCGTGGCGCGCGAGCGACGCGAACAACTCGTCGACCGCAGGCCGATGCACCGATTCGCGCGGCTCGTCGGCGTACGCGAGCGTTCCGACCGGAGTCGCCACGAGGTGACGGTCCTCGCCCGCGACCACGATCTCGTCGGCGCGGAGCCTGTCGCCCGCACGCGCGAGCCGCACCGCGCGCTGCGATTCGGCGCCAAGCCACTCCGCGAACCCCGCGACGAACTCGCTCGACACATGCTGGACGACCACGACCGCGAACGGCATCGGCCGCGGAAGCG
>JBKCZS010000053.1:0-28123 GCA_046337925.1 bacterium
GTCGTAGCGGCCGGGGCCGTACGAGCACGAGACCTGGAAGGTGAGCTCCTTCTCGAAGAAGTCGGCGCGCGAGAGCTCGAGGCCCGTCACGCCGACGAGCACGATGCGGCCACGCTTGCGGCACATGAGCGCCGCCTGGTGCATCGGCTCGTTCGACTTGGTGGCGGCGGTGATGATGACGGCGTCGACGCCGCGGCCACGCGAAAACGCCTGCGCGGCGGCGACGGGGTCCTGCCCGGCGCCGAGGTTCACGACCTCCGCGCCGAACTTCTTCGCCATCTCGAGCTTCTCGGGGTCGAAGTCGAGGCCCAGCACGCGGCAGCCATGCGAACGGAGGAGCTGCACCGTGACGAGGCCGATGAGCCCGAGGCCGGTGACGACCACGGTCTCGCCGAGCGTCGGCTGGACGAGGCGGATGCCCTGCAGCGCGATCGCGCCGAGCACGGTGAACGCGGCCTCGTCGTCGCTGACAGTGTCCGGAACACGCGCTGTGAGATTGATCGGCACGCACACGGCTTCCGCGTGCTTGCCGTTCGACACGATGCGGTCGCCCGGCGCGTAGCCGACGAGCCCGCTTCCCACCTCCATCACGCGGCCGACATTGCAGTATCCAAGCGGCAGCGGCTGGTCGAGCTTGTTGAAGACCGTCTCGAGCGTCGGCATGATGCCGTCGGTCTTCATCTTGTCGAGCACCATGCGCACCTTGTCAGGCTGCTGGCGCGCCTTCTGGATCCAGCCGGCCTTGCCGAACTCGACGAGCATGCGTTCGGTGCCGACGGAGACGAGCGTGCGCGAGGTGCGGACGAGGAGATGGCCGCGCTTGGAAGCGGGGCACGGAACCTCGGCGACCTCGGTCGAGCCGTTCTTGAGGGACTGCAGGATCTGTTTCACTTGGAATCTCGCTCTGACGAGGCGATCGCCGCCTCGCGGGAGTCGTAGTATCGGCGCTTCGCAGGGGGCGTCATGCCCGAAACCACGAGGACTCTTGCGAATCTCGCGGTTCCTTCGCAGTTCAAGCGCATGCGGCTTCGGGGTTTCTCGGACACTCGCGCCGACAGTGCGCCTATTTGACGCATTCGACCAGCATGAAGAGCCCGCGGCCCTTCGCAAAGGTCTTGAAGAACCATCGCGGCCAGATGCGGCGGGCGATGTCGAGGGCGCGCCCTTGGTGCCGTTGTCCGGCGCCCGAGGTCAGGAGGTCGCCGTGGGTCAGCACGGTGCGGATGCGCACCTCGCGGAAACCCGTGCAGAGCCGACGAGCCTCGGACAGCGTGTAGGCCTTGGTCCCCGGGCTCTCGAGGTACTTCGCGTACAGCTCCTTGAGGCTGGTGAACGGCCGTCCGCGCAGCAGCGCGTAGCGGATCCACAGCATCAGGCCGATCAGGCTCCACTTCGAGTAGATCATGACGCGGGCCTGCCCCCCGGGCTTGAGCACGCGCAACACCTCCTGGAACGCCTTCGGCGTGTCGGGACTGTGGTGCAGCACGCCCCACGAGTAGACGAGGTCGAAGGTGTCGTCGGCAAAGGGCAGGTTCTCCGCGTCGCCCTGCGCGAGCTTCGACGAAAGGCCGAACAGCGCGAGCCGCCGCGAGGTGTGCTCGATGGCGCGCGGCGTCAGGTCGATGCCATGCAGATCCGCCCCGCCTTCCGCGAACGACTGGTGGTCGGCACCGAGGCCGACGCCGATCTCGAGCGTCTTGAGGCCATTGCTGCGCTTGAATCCGGCGAAGTCGGCGATGTACGGCTCGAGTCGGTAGCGCTCCGCCCGCTGCGCGTCGTAGCCCTCGCGCTCGACGCTCGGAAGGAGCTGCTCTTCCCCGCAGGACGCACGATTCCAGAAATCCTTGACCTGAGCCTTCTCATCGCGCATGCGGTTTCCCCGGACCTGCCCCGCCGTCATCGATGAACCGGCGGCACCACACCTCAATCGACAGCAGCGACAGCAGCGTGTAGGAAGCGTCGATACTTCCAGCCTGATTCAACGAAATCATCCGCTGCACGGCATCCGCATCGAACAGGCCGCGCCGGCGCAGGCTCTCGGTTCCGAGAAGATCGTTCAGAAGCGGGCGCAGTTCGCCCTGCATCCAGCGGCGCAGCGGCGCGCCGAAGCCCGACTTCGGGCGGTAGATCACCTCGTGCGGCAGGTACGGCTCCATCGCCTTCTTGAAGACCCACTTGCCGACGCCGCCCTTCTGCTTGATGTTGGTCGGGATGCGCGCGGCGAACTCGACGAGCTCGAGGTCGAGGAGCGGCACGCGCACCTCGACGCCGACCGCCATCGACATCTTGTCGGTGTAGGGAAGGTTGTGGTCGGCGAGGAAGAAGCGCTGCTCGAGCGCCAGCATCCGCTCGAGCGCCGGAAGCGACGCGGGCAGCGGCTTCATGAAGTCGAGCATCGGCCCGAGCGCCGTCGCGCCGCCGAGCGCCGCGCGCGCCTCGGGCGTGTAGAGCGAGAGCAGCTTGTCCTCGCGCGACCAGCGGAAGTAGTTCGCGATGCGCTCGTCGCCCGAAAGCCCCGCGCCGTCGAACAGCTTGGCGAGCCGTCGCGCGGCGGCACGGCGCTGGTCGAGCCGCGCGGTCGCGCCTTCGAGGCCACGGCGCGCGCCCGCAGGCAGCCAGTTCCACCAGCGCTCGAGCTCGATCGCGCGGTGGCGGCGGTATCCCGTGAAGAGATCGTCGCCGCCGGCGCCCGAAAGCAGCACCTTCATGCCGTTCTGGCGCGCGAGCTCGCAGATGTAGAGCACATTCAGGGGCGCAGGATCCGCGAGCGGCTCGTCGAGTTGCCAGATCATGCGCTCGATGTCGCCGGCCATGCGGCTCGCCTCGATCTCGACGGTGTGGAGCTTGACGCCGAGGTGCTTCGCCACGGCCTCCGCGTACGGCAGGTCGTCGGTCACGCCTTGCTCGGCGCCGCCGATCTGGCGGATGGTGAAGCACTGGAGGTCGGGGGAGATCTCGCGGGCAAACGCGACGACCGCGCTCGAATCGAGGCCGCCCGAGAGGAACGCGCCGACGGGCACATCGGCCACCATCTGCCGCTGCACGGCCGCGCGGACGAATCGCTCGGTTCCCTCGACCGACGCGCGCTCGTCGAGGTCGCGCGCCACTCCGCGGAATGCGGGCAGCTGGTACCAGGTGAAGCGACGCTCGATCTTCCCGTTCCGCAGCACCATCGCCTCGCCGGGCAGCAGCTTGCGCACGGCCTTGAGCGGCGTGCCTTCGCCGGGGCACCAGAGGAAGCTGATGTAGCGGTGCAGCGCCGCGACATCGAGCTCGCGCAGGCCGGGCACGAGCCGGAGAAGTCCCTTGATCTCGCTCGCGAACGCGATGCCGTGCGGCTGCTCGGTGTAGTAGAGCGGCTTGACGCCGAGCGCATCGCGCGCGACGAGCATCGTGCCGGTGCGGGCATCGAAGAACGCGACGGTGAAGATGCCGTTCAGGCGCGACAGCATCTTCTCGCCTTCCTCGAGATAGAGATGGAGGATCACCTCGGTGTCGGAATGGCCGCGGAAGGTGTGGCCCTTCGCCTCGAGTTCCTTGCGGAGCTCGCGGTAGTTGTAGATCTCGCCGTTGAAGACGAGCTGTACCGCGCCGTCGAGCGCCTGCATGGGCTGGTGGCCGAGCGGCGAGAGATCGATGATCGAGAGACGCGCGTGCCCGAGTCCCACCGCGGCGCCGTCGTCGAAGAACGACCCGGCGTCGTCGGGGCCGCGATGGCAGATCGCCCGGATGCCGCTTTCGAGCGATCCGTGTTCGAAACGGCCTGAGTAACCGATGATGCCGCACATCGCGAATGGATCTCTCGAGGGCCGAAGCAGGGTGCTGGGGCCGAAGCAGGGTGGTGGACAGCCCCGCGCGGGAACGAGGCTCGCGGGGAGGGGACCGAATCTACTCCTCCATCGGCAGGTTCGGTTCGCAGATCAACCAAACGCGGGGGCGAATGTGCCCACGAACAGGCGATTTCCGCGCGTCAGGCGGTGAACGAGAGCTCGGGCCCGCGCAGCGAGCTGCGCCGGTCAAGCGCGGGAATCGGGTACGAGAACGGCTGCGCCTCCGCGCCCGCCGGCACCAGCCGACGCGCAAGGAAGGTGATCTCGACCATTCCCGGGAAGCCGTCGGCCGTCAGCGGCTGCGAGTTATTGCCGTGGAGATGGACGGGCACGAACAGCCTTGCGATCGTGCGCATGAGCGCGTTGAAGCGCGCGGGGTCATCCTGGATCCCGTGAAACTCGACGAGGAGCAGGTCGACCGAATCGCCCCACTCGTCGATGCGCGGGAGCACTTCGTACTCGCCGCCCTCGATGTCCATCTTGAGGAGGATGCGCGTGGCGCCCGCCGCGCGCAGGCGCGCCACCGCCGTCGCCGGGTCGACCCAACCGGGCTCGGCGCGGTGGCCGATCATCTCCGGGTAGTGGCGCACACCGCCGCGGAAGAAGCGCGTGTAGCGGAACGGCGCGGTGAGACGGTTGACGCCGTCGCGCATGCGTCGCGGCTGCGCCGACAGCGCGCCGCCGATCAGGCGCAGGATGCCCATCGGCATGCGGCTGACGAGCCACGGAATCGTCGTCGTCGCGTCGTAGAGATGTGCATGCCGCGCGCCGGCGAGCGCAAGTGCTTCCTGCTCGAACGACCAATCGGCATGGACCCCGAGCCCGAGGATGCCGTCGCACGCGGCCGCGAACGACCGTGGCACGACATAGCCGCCGTCCGAGTCGCTTCCGACCCGCACGAGGTCAGGCAGGCGAACGGAGTGGGTCAGCGACCGTTGGATCGGTTCCTTCGGTTTCGGCGAGGGCACGCCGCGATTCTACTGCGTTGGGCTACGCTGTTCGGATGCAGCGATTTCTCGCCCTTGGCCTGTCGGTCCTCGCGCTCATGCTCCCGGCGTCCGCCCGTGCGGCAGACGACACCGCCCCGCTTCCGAAGGTCGACCCGGCCGCGATCAAGTCCGACATCGCCGAGTTCGCCTCGGACGAGATGAACGGCCGGCACTTCCAGAGCGAGGAGGGCAAGCGCGCCGCGCAATTGCTCGCCGACAAGCTGGCCGCCGCGGGCGCCGCGCCGCTCGAAGGCCGCGGCTCGATGCTCGTTCCCGTCGGGCGCTTCCCGAACGCGGCGCCGAATGTGGTCGCGTGGCACGCGCCCAAGGGCCCGAATCCGAGCGGCGAGTACATCCTCGTCACGGCGCACTTCGACCATCTTCCGCCTGCGAAGTCGGGCGAGGACCGCATCTACAACGGCGCCGACGACAACGCGAGCGGCATCTCGGGCATGATCGCGGTCGCGAACGCGCTGCGCGACGAAACGCTCGATGTCGGCGTCGTCTTTGTCGGGTTCACCGGCGAAGAGATGGGACTCATCGGAAGCCGCGCATTTCTCGAGGAAGAGACGCTGCCGCCCGCGCGCATCCGCGGACTCTTCAACATGGACATGATCTCGCGCCAGCCCGACGGCGCGATCCGCCTCGACGGTGGGCCGAAGGGCAAGGTGCTCGTCGATCTCCTCGTGCGGCTCGCGCCCAAGGTGCCGATCGAGATGAAGGTCGACACGCATCCGGACTGGCTCGACCGCAGCGACCAGGGGCCGTTCCTGCGGGCGGGAATTCCCGCGGTTCTCTTCAGTTGCGAGGATCATGAGGACTACCACAAGGTCACCGACCACGCGGACAAGGTCGACGCGGAACTCGCGGCGCGCACGGCGACGCTCGTCGCGCTCGCGGTGCGGACCTATGCGAAGGAGATGGCGCCGCGATTCAATGTGTCGCCGGTGCTCGGCGCCGACGGCAAGCCGACGCGCACGATCCGCGTGGGCCGCACGCTGCCGAACGCGCCGTACTGGCAGGCCGCGACGCGACGCAATCCCGACCGCGGCCTCGATGCCGCGGTGGTGGCGGCGCTCGCGAAGGCGACGGGCTGGAGCTTCGAGGAGAAGCAGGTCTCGCCCGGTGAACAGGCGTCGGCGCTCGCGTCCGGCGAGGTCGACATCGTTCTCAACGGCGCCTCGGCGACGCTTGCGCAGGCTGCAGGGCTGTCGCGTCCGATCGCGGCGGTCGAACCGGCGTATCTGTCGTCGAGCGGACCGGCGCTGCTTGTCGCCAAGGACTCGCCGATCACGGCGGAGACCGATCTCTCGACGCTGAAGGTCGCGGTGCGCGCGAACACCGCCGCCGCGATGTACCTCGCCGTGCAGCGGCCGAACGCGAAGCCGATCGTCGCGACCGAGCCCGAAGGCGCGATCGCGACCAAGATCACGAAGGGCGAGCTCGACGCCTTCGCGGGAGACGCGCTTGCGCTCGAGACGCGCGCGGCGCGCGACCCTGCGTACCGCGTGGTGCGCCTCGCGGCCGAGCCGACCGCGATCCTCTGCCGCGCAGACGACGCGAAGCTGCGCGAGGCGCTCGGCGCCGCGCTCAAGGGACTCGTGGACTCGGGCGAAATCGCGCGGATCCACGGGAAGTACGCGACCAATGGCGATGCCGGCACGAAGAAGTAGCCGGTCCGAAGGGAGCGCCCGATGGCCGGTGCAAGACGAGAAACGCCAACCTGGCTGCTGAAGAGCGTATTGATCGCGTGCATCGCGTGGTGCGCGGTCGGCGTCGTGTCGATGTTCCTCTCTCCGTTCGACACGCGGCGGGCCGTCGTGCTGGCGACCTTCACCCATGACCCGGCGGCGGGCACGCTCCCTTGGCGCGTGACCCTCGAGGGTCCAGACGGCGGCGACTACTTCGAGATGCAGGGGATGCTGGTGTGGAAGCGGCGCTCGGACCTCGGGTTTCCGATGCCGATCTTCCAGAAGCGATTTGAGTTCGTATTGTCGGGCGAGCCGCCCGCCGGAGCGCCCCCGCTCTCGCGCGAGGACGCGGAATCGCTGCTCCAGGGAGCCTATGCCTCGCTTCCGTCCGACGCCGACCGCGCGCTGATCGCCGCGCGCAACGAGTTCCTCCTCGCGATCGCGCCGCGCTCCGCGTTCGACGAACTCGTCATGGGCTACCTCATCTTCGACCTGACCGTCGTGATCGCAGCGGTCGGCGCGTTCGTCTCGTACCGCGCGCTGCGCAAGCGGCGTGCGGCGCAAGCCGCGTAGCCCTCACGCGATCACGCCGTCGACCACCCTGCCGTGTACATCGGTGAGGCGGTACTGCCGCCCCTGGTGGCGGTAGGTGAGCCGCTCGTGGTCGATGCCGCAGAGGCGCAGCACCGTCGCCTGCATGTCGTGGACATGCACGGGGTCGCGCGCGATGTTCCAGCCGAAGTCGTCGGTCGCGCCATGGACATGACCGCCGCGCACGCCGCCGCCCGCCATCCACATCGAGTAGGCGCGGCCGAAGTGATCGCGCCCAGTCGGCGCCTCGCTCGGACCTTGGCCGAACGGCGTGCGGCCGAACTCGCCGCACCAGATCACGAGCGTCTCGTCGAGAAGCCCGCGCTGCTTCAGGTCGCGCACGAGCGCCGCGCTCGGCTGGTCGGTGTCGCGGCATTGGACGGCGAGGTGCGAATGCAGGTTTCCGTGCTGGTCCCAGCCCGAATGCATGAGCTGCACGAAGCCGACGCCACGCTCGGAAAGCCGCCGCGCGATCAGGCAGTTGTTCGCGAAGGTGCCCGGCACGAGCGCATCGGGGCCGTACATCTCGACGACGGACTTCGGTTCGTTCGAGAAATCGAGGAGATCCGGCACGCTCGCCTGCATGCGGAACGCCATCTCGTACTGCGCGATGCGCGTCTCGACGGCGGGGTCTTCGGCCACGCGCTCCTCGTTGCGCGCGCGGTTGAGTGCGGCGAGGTCGTCGAGGAGATCGCGGCGCGACTCGCGCGAAGCTCCCGACGGATTCGCGAGATACGGCACGGGATCGGCACCTGGCCGGAAGCGCACGCCCTGTAGGCGCCCGGGAAGGAATCCGTTCGACCAGTAGTGCTCGTAGAAGAGCTGGCCGCAGGATTTCTCGCGGTCGGACGAGGTCATCACCACGAAGCTCGGCAGGTCGTCGGCTTCGCTACCGAGTCCGTACGCAAGCCACGCGCCCATCGCGGGGCGGCCCGGCTGCTGCGAACCCGTCATGAAGAAGGTGACGCCCGGCGAGTGGTTGACCGCCTCGGTGTGCATCGAGCGCACGAGGCAGATGTCGTCGGCGATGCCACCGATGTGCGGCAGGAGTTCGCTGATCTCGGTGCCCGACTCGCCCCACGCGCGGAACGGCTTGATCGCGGGAAGCGCCGGCCACTTCGCGTAGTTCGACGACATCGTCGAGAGCCGCGTCGCGCCGCGGACCGACGCGGGGATGTCGGTGCCCGTGTGGCGCGCGAGCTCGGCCTTCGGGTCGAAGAGGTCGACATGCGACGGGCCACCGCCCTGCCAGAGGCAGATCACGCGCTTCGCGCGCCGCGGGAAGTGCGGGAGCCCGGCGAGCGCGCCAGCGCCCTTCGCGGCTTGGCCGCCGATCGCCGCACCGAACGCATCGCGCGCGAAGAGCGACGCAAGCGCGACGCCGCCGATCCCGTGCAGCGACGAGCGCAGGAAGTGGCGGCGCGTCAGCGATCGGAGGATGTTCTCGGGGGTTTCGTCCATCGCATCATCCGCGCGTGAGCGCCTCGTCGAGGTTGAGGATCGCGAGGCACGCGCTCGCAAGCGCGGCCTGCTCGGCAGGATCGAACGATTCATCGCGCGGCGTGGCGCCGACCGAAAGCAGCGCAATCGCGGCGGCCTCGTCGCGCGCGTAGCGCTCGTGCTGCCGCGCGAACATGCGCGCGAGCAGTTCGCGCTCGACGGCGCCCGGCGCGCGCCCCACCACGCGCTCGAACGCGGCGGCGAGACGCGCCTCAGGCGTCGCCAGCTCCCGCGACACCTGCTCGGCCAGCACGCGCGCGGCCTCGACCCAGGTCGGATCGTTCAGCGTGACGAGCGCGTGAAGCGGCGAGTTGGTCACGGGCACGCGCACGCGGCACGACTGCCGCTGCGAGGTGTCGAACATGTTCGCGGGCGCGATGGTTCGCCGCCAGAAGGTGTAGAGGCTCCGGCGATAGAGCTCGCGGCCCTGCGACGCGGGGTAGGTGAAGTCGCGCTCCTTCGTGATCGCAAGCGGCTCCCACACGCGGTCGGGCTGGTACGGATAGACGGGCGCGCCGCCGATCGACGCATCGAGCAGCCCGCTCGACGCAAGCGCGATGTCGCGAAGCACCATTGACGGCAGGCGGAACCGCGGCGCGCGCGCGAGCAGCCGGTTCTCGGGGTCGCGTGCATAGAGCACGGCGCTCGCCTCGCTCGTCTGGCGATAGACGGCGCTCGTCACGATCAACCGATGCAGCGCCTTCGTGCGCCAACCCGACTCGCGGAACTCGACCGCGAGCGTGTCGAGCAGGTCTTGGTAGAGCGGAACCTCGCTCTGGACGCCGAAATCCTCGGGTGTGCGGGCGAGTCCGTCGCCGAAGAAGACCTGCCACGCACGGTTGACGGCCACGCGCGCGACGAGCGGATTCTCGGGCGAAAACAGCCACTGCGCGAGACCAAGCCGGTTGCGCGGCGCATCGGGCGCAAGCGGCGGCAGGAACGCAGGCGTGGCAAACTCGACCTTCTCGCCCGGCGCGAGATACTCGCCGCGCACGAGGATGTGCGTCTCGCGCGGCTGCGCATCGCTCATCACCATGACCCGCGGCCACTCGTCGAATCGGTAGCGGTCGAGCGCATGCTGCGCAGCCTCGCGCGCGGGCTTGTGCTCGTCGCCTTCGCCCGCATCGCGCACGGCCTGCTCGAGCGCCGCACGGCGCGCGCGCTGCTCGGCGCTTGCGTAGGCGAGCGTCGGCTCGGCCACGCGGATGCGGCTCGCGGCGCCCGGCGCAAGCCCGTCCTCGGGCACGCGGTTGAACGCATCGAGCAGCGCGTAGTAGTCGCGCTGCGTGATCGGATCGAACTTGTGGTCGTGGCACTGCGCGCACGACATCGTGAGGCCGAGGAAGGTCGTGGCCGTCGCGTCGACGCGGTCGAAGAGCGTGACCCAGCGGTTTTCCTCGGGAATCGCGCCACCTTCGCCGTTCAACAGATGGTTGCGGTTGAAGCCCGTCGCAAGACGCGTCTCGTCGGTCGCATCGGGCAGGAGGTCGCCCGCGAGCATCTCGGTCGCGAGGCGGTCGTACGGCGTGTCCTTGTTCAGCTCGCGCACGAGCCAGTCGCGCCAGAGCCACTGGAAGGTGTCGCCGTCCTGCTGGAAGCCGTTCGAATCGGCGTAGCGCGCGGCGTCGAGCCACGGCAGCGCCATCTTCTCGCCGTAGCGTGGGCTCGCGAGCAGGCGGTCGACCACGCGCTCGTACGCACCGGGCGCGGTGTCCGCAAGAAACGCATCGATCTCCGCAGGCGTCGGCGGCAGGCCCGTGAGATCGAGCGTCACGCGGCGAAGAAGCGTGGAGCGGTCGGCTTCGGGCGAAAGCGCGAGTCCCTCCGAGCGGAGGCGGCGCGATACGATCGCGTCGATCGGATTCTCCGCAGCTGGCGTCGCCGTGCGCACCGGCGCGACGAAGCTCCAGTGCGCGTCGAACTTCGCGCCCGCGTCGATCCAGCGCGCGAGCGTGCGCCGCTGCGCCTCCGTCAGCGAACGGTGGGAATCGGGCGGCGGCATCACACGCCGAGGGTCGGTCGACTCGATACGCGCGATCAGCGGACTCGCCGCCGCGTTCCCGGGAACGACCGTCCCGCGCGCGAGCACGCTCGCTTCATCGTCGAGGCGGAGGTTGCCTTGGCGCTTGGCCGCATCGACGCCGTGGCAGTGCAGGCAGTTGTCGGCGAGGATCGGGCGGACATGACGGTTGAAGTCGGGCGGCCCGCCGTCCGCCGCGGACCGCAGCACCCCCGCCGCCGCGCCGAGCGCTCCGAACAGCAGGATGATGCTCGCGAGGCGCGCGGTCATCCGCGCATCTTGCCACGGATCGCACGATCTTCCAACCCTTGCGCGCCTCGGATTCCCAACGAAGTACGATCCGCGCATGCCGACGACACCAGGCCCCGAACATGCGGCGCTCGCCGCGCGCGTCTCGCTCATGCGCACGCTCGCCGACCGGGCGGGCACCGTGGCCATGCGGTACTTTCAGTCCATCTCCCTCTCGGTGCACACGAAGAGCGACGCCTCGCCCGTGACGGAGGCCGATCTCGAGATCGAGTCGCTTCTCCGCAGCGAGATCCGCGCCGACTTCCCGAGCGACGGACTCCTCGGAGAGGAACACGGCGCGGAGAACGGAACGAGCGGCTACCGCTGGGTGATCGATCCGATCGACGGAACCATCTCGTTCGCGGCCGGCGTTCCGCTCTTCGGAACGCTCATCGGACTCGAGCTCGCGCGCGGCGATACGCGCGAGGTGGTCGCCGGAATCTGCGCGATGCCGGCGCTCGGCGAGAGCGTCTGGGCGGCGCGCGGACAAGGCGCGTGGTGGGAACGCAACGGCCCGGGCGGCGCCACCCACCGTACCGAGGCGCGCGTCCGCACGGCGGTTCCGCTGGCGGAGGCACTCGTCTGCACGAGCGGTCTCGAGTACTTCGAACGCGCAGGCCGGACCAACGCCCTCTTCGACATCGCGCGCGCCGCGCGCCGCGTCCGCGGCTGGAGCGACTGCTACGGCGGCATGCTGGTGGCGACGGGCCGCGCCGACGCGTGGTTCGACCCCGTCATGAATCCGTGGGATTCGGGCCCGTTTCCCGTGATATTCAAGGAAGCGGGCGGCGTGTTCACCGACTGGCATGGTCGCGCCGACATCCACGGCGGCAGCGCCTTGGCGGCCGCGCCCGAACTGCACGCGGAACTCCTCCGCACGATTCAGGCGAGCGCGTCCCACTCGCTTCCGAACGCGAACTCGTAGTTCTTCCAGCGGCCGATGCTCGAGCGGTTGATCGGACGCCGCACCTGCTCGTGCGACAGCGTGAGCACCGTGCGGGTGTTCGATTCGGGCGACAGCACGCAGGGATCGAACGGGACGCCGAGCAGGTCGAGCACGCGACGGATCTCGCGCTCGGGTTCGGCGACGAGTTCCTCGTACACCACGCCCGCTGCGCGCAGTCCGAGTGCATCGAACGCCGCAGGCACCACGCGTCGCTCGAGCGCGATCGCGCGCCGGATGCCGTCGAGCGTCGCGCTGAACCCCCACGACTGCGGGTGGAAGTTCGAGAGGAACATGCTGATCGCGGTGTCGCGCGGGTCGCGCGTGATGCGCACGAGCGCGGCACCGGGCAGCACTGCGGCCACGGCAGGCAGGGCGCGCCAGACATTGAGCGTCTTGTCGAAGGTCCACTCGGACCCCGGACGGCGGCGCGACCGCGCGCCCTCGAGATACTGCCCCGCGAGTCGCTCCGCATCGGCACGCGCCAGCGACCGAAGCCCCATCGGCCACAACCCGAGTCCGACGAGTTCCTCCTGGACCGTGAACACACCCTCGTACTCGCCGATTCCCGACACCAGCGGATGGCGGTCGAGCATCTGTTCGATGAGCGTGGTGCCGCTGCGCGGCATCCCGACGACCAACGCGGTGCGCTCGACCGAGGGCGCGTTGGCCGCGAACGAGCCCCGACAGCGCTCGAGCCATCGCATCTGCTCGGCGATGTCGGCCTCGAGCCCGCCGAGGTCGTAGGGAGGCGTCGAATCGCGGTGGATGAACTGCGCGAGCTCGAACGCCTCGCGGTAGCGGCCGTCGGCATCGAGGACTCGGACGGCCTCGAAGCCTGCGGCGCGTCGGAGCTGCGGGCTTCGGGCGGCGCGCGCGAGGCGCTCGAACTCCGACAGCGCGCGGGCGCGATCGGCCCTGAGCGCCACCCGTGCCGCGAAGAACTGGGTGCGCTCGTCTCCCTTCCACGGCCCGTCCTCCGCCAGCAGTGCGTCGAGTTCCTCACGCCGCGCGGTGCGGTGCAGGAACTCGGCGAGGGCGAACACGACTTCGTTCTCGTTCGGCGGCCGCTTCTCTCGCAGCGCGCGCAGACGGTCGATCGCAGACGCGCTGCGCCCAAGCCTGTGCTCCACGACGGCCTTCAGGTGCTGGAGCCGGGGTTCGTCCGGAGCCACCCGAAGCCCTCGATCGGCGGCGGCTTCGGCTTCCGCCAACCTGCCGGTCGGAAGCAGCGCCTGCACGAGCCCGACATGGGCGGCGACCTGCCTTGGGGATCGAACCAACATCTGCCGGGCGAGCACCGCAGCCTCTGCGAACCTCTGCTTCGCGAGAAGTTCCTCCAGCGTCAACGGTTGAGGGGTTGGGCCAGATCCACGAGGACGCATGCGGGTTCAGAAGGATACAAAGTCAATCCGTGCTTGGAGATAGGGGCAAACCACTGGGCGTCTGGCCTCCCGCTGGGGCTCCTCAGAAAGTAGTCCGAGAACCAGTGATCTCTGGTGCAATGGCTCCATTTGGGGGATTCGCACCACCAAAGTTTGACTTGACTTGTTTGCGAGGCATCTTCGCACCGGAGGAGGGCAAGGGGTCGTTCGCGGCGTTGCTGCGTCGATGCGTGCCCGTTCGAGTTGGCCTTGCGCCGACTCGGCTGCTTCGCATCGACACAGGGTCCGCGGGAGAGAGTGCCACGGCGTTCTGCTCGCCTGGTCGATCTGCTTTGTTTGGGGTCAGTTCGATCTGACCTCTGTTCCCTGTTCCTCGGGCCTCCGGGCTCCCCATTCCTGACGGAGAGATTCAAAGATGAAGTTCACCCTCGCTGCGGGCAGCATGGCTGCCGTGATCGCCTCGGCTGCCTCGGCCGACATCACCATCACCCTCACTGGCCAGACCTTCGCTGGCTTCAACTTCAACCAGTTCGTCGACTACACCACGACGAACATCGTCGGCACCCTCACGGGCGCCTCGATCAATGTCACGCTCGACGCGTCGACGAGCTTCACCTACGCCGACGACCTCTGCGTCTATGTCGATGTCGAGCCGCTCTCGACCGGTGGAAAGCTCCAGATCGGTGGCTTCTCGAGCCTGAACGCCACGCAGCGCCTCTTCTGGCCGAACGGTGGCTCGAGCGCTCCGGGCACGACCTCGATCGGCTCCGTGAACCTCACGACCGCGCTCGTCTTCACGGGCGACAAGGCCGTCGACGGCACCGTCTGGATCGGCAACGGCTACGGCGCCGCTGGCACCTCGGGCACCTGGACTGGCACCGTGACCCTCATCGGCGTCAACGCGGTTCCGGTTCCGGCTCCGGGCGCGATGGCGCTCCTCGGCGTGGCTGGCCTCGCTGCCCGCCGTCGTCGCCGCTGATCGGCCGACCTGACAGCTGAAACTCATCCCGCGCGGCATCCAGCAATGGGTGCCGCGCGGTGCTTTTGCCGACGCGCCGTTCCCGTACATTCCGCCGATGCCCGAGGCAACGGCTCCGATCCGACACTTCGCAATCGCGGCGGCGCTCGTCCTCGCGGCCCTCGGCGGCTGCGCCCGCCACCGCACGATCGACAGCGAGGAGAACCTCCTGGCCCGCCGCGACCGGCTCGCCGCGCGGAACAACGAGGTCATCGCGGAACTCTTGGCAAAGCTCCTCGAGCGGGTGCGGGTCGAGTACGAGGCGAAGAAGAGCGCCGGGTCGAACGAACCCCCCACCTGCGACATCCTCGTGATCTCGGGCGGCGGCGACTTCGGCGCGTTCGGCGCAGGCTTCCTGAAAGGCTGGGGCGCGGTGCGCGAAGGCGGCCTGCCCCGGCCGCAGTTCGAGATCGTCTCGGGCGTGTCGACGGGCGCGCTGATCGCGCCGTTCGCCTATCTCGGCGACGACGCGGACATCGCCGATGTCGTCCACCTCTACACGAACCCAAGGCCCGACTGGGTGCGCGAGCGCGGCATCCTCTTCTTCCTGCCGGCCAACGAGAGCTTCGCAGAGGTCCCGGGGCTCGAACGCGAGCTTCGTACCGCGATCGACGACGCGCGCATCGCCCGCATCGCCGAGCAAGGCAGGCTTGGCCGCATGCTCGTCGTCAACACCACCGATCTCGACGACGGCTCGCCGCGCGCGTTCGAACTCTCGCGCGTGGCGATCCGTGCGACGGAGACCGGCGACCCGTCCCGGATGCACAAGCTGCTGCTTGCGAGCTCGGGGATTCCGGGCGCGTTCCCGCCGCGCGAGATCGACGGCGGTCTCTATGTCGACGGCGGCGTGACCGGCAACATCCTCTACGGCGGGCGGCTGCGGCGCGAGCAGTCGATCGGTTCGCTGTGGAAGCAGGCGTACCCGGACCTGTCGCCCGTGCGCGTGCGCTACTGGGTGATCCTCAACAACTGGCTGCTCACGCCGCCGAAGACGACGCAGCCGAACTGGGTCGATGTGATCGCGCGCAGCGTGGATCTCGCGGTGCGTTCGTCGACGGTCACGGGCCTGCGCCACCTGCTCACCATCGCGGAACTCGAGAACCTGCGCGGCGACTACTCCGTCGAGGTGCGCATCGTCGCGATCCCGACGGCGTGGCGCCCGCCGGTCGAGGGCGTGTTCGAGGAGGAGACCATGCGCGACCTTGCGCGCGTGGGCGAGGAGATGGGCCGCGACCCGAACGCGTGGATTCGCGAGCTGCCCGAGTGAGGGCTCACAAGAGGATCGTGGCCATCGTCACGATGACCACGATCGCAACGATGTCGAGGATCACGCCCGCGCGCATCATGTCCTGCGCGCGCACGCGCCCCGTGCCGTAGACGAGCGCGTTCGGCGGCGTGCCGACCGGCATCGCGAAGGCCCAGCTGGCCGCGAACGCCGCGGGAATGACCAGCTTCTCCGCCTCGACGCCGAGGCCCGGCGCGAGGGCGCCGACGATGGGCACCGCCATCGCCGTGAGCGCCGTGTTGGAGGCGACCTCGCTTGCGAGGACGAGAAGCGTCACGAGGACCAGAAGCACCGCGACCGTGGGTAGCACGCCTGCTCCCGCGATCATCGCACCGAGCTGGGCCGAGAGGCCGGTGCGCTCCATCGCCGCCGCGAGAGAGAGGCCGCCGCCGAACAGCACGAGCACGCGCCACGGGATCTGCGCGAAGGCCGACGGCTGGAGGACGCGCGTTCCCTTCCGCGATGCGCTCGGGATGAGGAAGAGCGCCAGCGCCGCGGCGACCGCGATCGCGCCCTCGGTGACCACGGGGAAGCGATCCTTGTAGAAGTCGCGCGTCACCCACGCGAGCACCGCGAGGAGGAACACGACCATCGCTGCGACGCCGTCGCGGCCGAGCGGCTGCGGGTTCGGCGCAACGCGCGCGATCACGAGGTTCCTCGCAGGAAACAGCAGGACTCCCAGCACGAAGATCGCGATCGGCAGGAACACGAGCACCGAAGGAACGCTGAACCGCAGCCAACCGACGAATCCGATGTCCTTGCCGTTGTCGCGGAGCCACTCGATCGCGATCGGGTTCGGCGGACTGCCGATGATGGTGAGCGCGCCGCCGATGCTCGACGCGAAGGCGACCCCGAGCAGCAGCGAGGTCAGGAAGCGCCCGGCCGCGGCGCGCTCGTCGTCGGACTTCGCGTCGGCACGCGCGCGGGCGCCGAGCGCGGTCGCAAGCGGAAGCATCGTCGCCGCGGTGGCGAGGTTCGAGACGAAGGCGCTGAGAAGCGCGGTCGCGACCATCGTGGCGGCGAGCACGCGCAGAGGCGATGTCCCTGCGAGCGCGACGATGGAACCTGCGAATCGCGCCGATACGCCCGTGCGCTCGAGCGAGAGCCCGATCAGCGCGCCGCCCGCGAAGAGGAAGATCACATCGTTCGCGTACGGGGCGGCGAGTTCCGACGGCTTGCCGATCCCGAGGATCGCGAGCACGACGAACGGCAGCAGGCCGGTCACCGCCGGCTCGACCGCGAGCGTCACCCACCACACCGCCATCAGCGACAGGAGCGCGAGCGTCCACGACTCGTCGGCGGTCAGCCCGCCGAGCGCCAGCGCCGCCGGGTGCGTGAGCCCGAGCGCGGCGCCCGCAAGCAACGGCCCGGCGAAGCGGCCAATCGAGGCGCCGACGGCCGAGCCGTCGTCGATGTCTGCCTGAAGGTCGCCATCGGCCGATTCTGCGCTCGCGTCGGCGGAGCTGCGAAGTTGCTGGTGCGCATGTCCCCGCTCGGGCATGGGCGAACAATACCGTGGATGCAAACGCAAAATCGGCGGCGAATGATGGAATCGCTCCTCGGCCAGACGCATCTGCGCATCCGACCGACCGGGTTCCGTCGAACACGGTTCGCCTGCAACGATGCGCTGCGGGCATTCCCCTGATGTACGGGCGATTGGCGCTGGCGAAAGCCGACGCTGTCTCCTTGCACATGGCTGTTCTATGGCTTGTGCCATCACGGGCTCTCCATCATCGCCGTCGCCTCCCCGGACGCGGAGGTTCAGCCTTGTGGGCGCACAGCCGCCCGACTTTCAGAACGGATTCAGATGAACACCATGCTCTCGCTCGTCACCGGAAGCCTCCTCGCCATCGGCGTCGCCACCCTCGCGACCGCGCAGACCGCGTCGGTCAAGGTCACGACGACCACCACGACCGCCGCCGCCTCGAAGAACATCGTCGAGACCGCCGTCGCCGCGGGCAACTTCAAGACCCTCGTCGCCGCCGTGCAGGCCGCCGGCCTCGCCGAGACCCTCTCGGGCGGCTCCTTCACCGTGTTCGCTCCGACCGACGAAGCCTTCGCCAAGCTGCCCGCGGGCACGCTCGAGATGCTCCTCAAGCCGGAGAATAAGGCGAAGCTCGCCTCGATCCTCACCTACCACGTCGTGCCGGGCAAGGTCATGGCCGCCGATGTCGTGAAGCTCACGAACGCCGGCACCGTGCAGGGCCAGCGCGTCGACATCTCCGCCAAGGGCGGCGCAGTCACCGTCGACGGCGCGAAGGTCGTCGCCACCGACATCGCCTGCTCGAACGGCGTCATCCATGTGATCGACTCCGTGATCCTCCCCAACGACAAGAACATCGTCGAGGTCGCTGCCTCGAACGGCTCGTTCAACACGCTCGTCGCCGCGGTCAAGGCCGCTGGCCTCGTCGAGACGCTGTCGGGCAAGGGTCCGTTCACGGTGCTCGCGCCGACCGACGCGGCGTTCGCCAAGCTTCCGGCCGGCACGCTTGAGAACCTCCTCAAGCCGGAGAACAAGAAGCAGCTCGTCGAGATCCTCACCTACCACGTGGTCCCCGGCGTCGCCGCGTACTCCGACCAGGTCGTGAAGATGTCGGAGATCCCGACCGTTCTCGGCAGCCCGATCAAGGTCACCGTCAAGGACGGCAAGGTCATGCTCGGCAACGCGACCGTCGCGATCGTCGATGTCGAGACCTCGAACGGCGTGATCCACGCGATCGACACCGTGCTCCTCCCCGCCACCCCGGCGAAGAGCGCCCAGTCCAGCGTCAACACCTCGAAGTGATCCCGCACCCGGCGCACGCGCCGCGGTTCAGGTTCAGCTCCTCCCCCGCCCCGAAGTCCGTTCACGGACCTCGGGGCGGGTCTTCATTTCAATCCTCGACCTCTCGTCGGTGATTCCGTCGGGAAAGTTGCGCCAATCCCGGATGGCGCACCTCGCTCTCTGCAATCGCGGAACGAGGCTGGCGTTCGGAGAGATCGCTCCCTGCGACTCCCCGCCCGTCGGAACCCATCGATGCAGATCCCCCGCCTCGCCTCGCTCGCCCTGTCGCACATTCAACCCGTCCTCGCTTCGCTCGTGGGCGTGGCCGCGATCGGCAGTTCGGCCGCCGCGCAGGCACCGTCCTTCGTCAACTTCGAGTCGCCGCAGGTACATCCGATCGACATCACGCCCGACGGCACCACGCTGCTCGCGGTCAACACGGCGGACGGCCAGCTCGAGGTCTTCGATCTCGTCGGCGGGATTCCCGTGCGCCGCGGCTCGGTCGCCGTCGGCATCGACCCGGTGTCGGTGCGCGCGCGCTCGAACGGCGAGGCATGGGTCGTCAACCAGATCTCCGATTCGGTCAGCGTGATCGACCTCGCCACGATGCGGGTGACGCGCACGATCCTCGTCGGCGACGAGCCGGCCGATGTCGTCTTCACCTCGAAGCCGGCCCGCGCGTTCGTGTCGCTCGCGATCCCGTCGCGGCTCGTCAGCTTCGACCCGAACGCCGCCTCGCCGAGCTTCACCTCGACCGCGATCCTCGGCGCCTCGCCGCGCGCGCTTGCGGTGAGCCCCGACGGCACGAAGGTCTATCTCGCGGTGTTCGAGTCGGGCAACAAGACGACCGTCGTGCCGCGGCAGTCGGTGAACAACCCCGCCAGCCCCTACGCCGGGCAGAATCCGCCGCCGAACAGCGGGAACGCGTTCGACCCGCCGATCGCGGCAGGTCTCCCCACGCCCCCGCGCGTCGCGCAGATCGTGCGCCGCAACGCGGCGGGACAGTGGCTCGACGACAACAACCGCAACTGGACGGGCCTCGTCACCTGGGCTCCTCTCGACAACGACATCGCCATCGTCGACGCAGCAACGCTCTCGACGAGCTATGTGACGGGCCTGATGTCGACGGTCGCGTCGATCGGCGTCGCGCCGAACGGCACGATCCTCGCGGTCGGCATCGAGGCGCGCAACGAGATCCGCTTCGAGCCGAAGCTCGACGGCAAGTTCGCGCGCATGCTCGCGGCGTTCGTGCCCGCGGGCGGCGCAGGAACCCCGAACATCGCCGATCTCAACCAGCACCTCGACTACACCGCGAGTTCGGTGCCGGAGCTCGTGCGCCTGCAGTCGGTGGGCGACCCGCGCGGCGTCGCGTGGATGCCAGACTCGAGCATGGCGTTCACGGCGGCGCTCGGCTCGAACGCCGTCGTCGCACTCTCGCCGAGCGGCGCCCGCATCGGACGCGTCTCGGTCGGCGAGGGCCCGACCGGCGTCGTCGTCGCTCCGGGCGGTGCGTTCGTCTACTCGCTCAACCGCTTTGATGGATCGGTGAGCGCGATCTCGACCGCGAGCCTCGCGGAGATCGGCCGCGCGACCTTCCACGACGCGACGCCGACGAGCATCCGCGCTGGCCGCAAGTTCATCTTCGACACGCATCTCACCTCCGGGCTCGGCCATGTCGCCTGCGCCACCTGCCATGTCGACGGACGCAGCGACCGACTCGGCTGGGATCTCGGCGACCCGCAAGGCGTCGTGGAGGCGTTCGACGAGGTCTGCCAGGTCGCCGCACCCGGCGCGTGCATCAGTTGGCATCCGATGAAGGGGCCGATGATCACCCAGACGCTGCAGGGCACGATCGGCAACGAACCGTTCCACTGGCGCGGCGAGAAGGACGATCTCACCGAGTTCAATGTGGCGTTCACGCACCTGCAGGGGCGCGCGACCGAGCTCTCCGCCGCAGAGATGGCGTCGATGACCGACTATGTCGCGTCGCTCGTGTTTCCGCCGAACCCGAACCGCAACATCGACAACACGCTCAAGACCTCGCTGGTCGTCTTTGGCGGCACGCAGACGGGCTTCAATGTGACCGGCAATCCGCAGACCGGCCAGACCGTGTTCAGCACCGCCCCGCTGTTCGCGGGCCCGCCGGGCGCGCCCGGCCTCACCTGCACGGCGTGCCATGTCGGCCCGATCGGCACCAACAACCGCGTCGACATCCCCGCCCCGGGCGGCGAGAACCAGAACCGCAAGATCTCGCATCTCCGCGAACTCTGGCGCAAGGTCGGCGCAAACAGCGCCTCGACCGCGGCGTTGCGCGGCTTCGGCTTCGAGCACAACGGCGCGAAGTTCACCTTCCAGGATTCGATCACGGAAGGCTTCAACATCCCGAACAATCCGACCGGCCAGCAGCAGCGCCGCGACCTCGAGGCGTTCTGCATGTCGTTCAACTCGGGCACCCACTCGGGCACAGGCCAGCAGGTGACCGTGAACGGCATCGCCAACGACACCGCGCGCATCAACCAGTTCATCGCCCTTGCGAACCCCGGGCCGCTCGGCCTCGTCGTGAAGGGACGCGTGAACGGCGAAGCGCGCGGCTATGTGCTGCTCAACGGCGCGTTCACGCCCGACCGTGCGGCGGAGCCGAGCCTGACGCCCGCCGCGTTGTTCGCGCAAGCCGCCTTGGGAAGCGAACTCACCTACACGCTCGTGCCGATCGGCACGCGGACGCGGCTCGGCATCGATCGCGACCTCGACGGTTTCCGCGACCGTGACGAGCTCGACGCGGGCAGCGATCCGGCCGATCCGGCGAGCGTGCCCGGCGGATGCGAGGCCGACATCGCGCCCGTCGGCGGCGACGGATCCGTCAACGGCCAGGACCTCGCGGTCCTCCTCTCGTCCTGGGGCGCACCGGGCGTCGGCGACATCGATGGCAACGGCATCACCGACGGCGGCGACCTCGCCGCGCTTCTCGGAAGCTGGGGCCTCTGCAACTGACCGTGATTTCGCGCGCTCCGCGCAATCTTCGACTGCACGCAGCGTTGATTGGCCGATTGTCCGACCGAACACCGAGACCAACCATGAAACTCAACCACACTCTTTCGCTGATCGCACTCGCGCTCGTCTCGACGACCCTCTCCGCAAACTGCTTCGCCCAGCAGGACGGCACCTTCCCGCCGCAAGGCCCGGGTGGTCGCGGCGAGGGACAGCAGGGCGAGCGCCCGCGCGCGCCCGTCGATCCTCAGCAGTTCATCGACCGCATGATGCAGAACGACGCGAACGGCGACGGCATGCTCTCGAAGGACGAGCTGCCACCGCAACTCGCCGAGCGCCTGATGGCGCGCGCCGACACCAACAAGGACGGCATGCTCGACAAGGGCGAGCTCGAGGCGGCTGCGCAGAGCGGCGCGATGGGCGCGGGCCGCGGTGCGCCACGCGAGGGCGGCCGCGTCGCCCCGCGCGAAGGCGGACCGGAAGGCGCGATGAATGTCGAAGGCGCGATGAAGCAGATGAACCGCGCCTACAAGGCGCTCGGAAACTCTGCGTTCGACGCGTCGTCGCGTGCAACGGACCTCGGCATGATCCAGGCGCTCCAGTCGGGGCGCGTCGCCGCGAAGGGAGGCGCCGCGCGCCTTCCGATGTCGGAGGCCGCCAAGGCGAAGTTCGGCGACGATCGCGCGAGGTTCGACGCGGAGTTCCGCGGCATGATGCTCGACGCGCTCATCGCGTCGATCGAGCTCGAGAAGGCCGTGCTCGAGGGCAACGGAGCGTCGGCGAAGGCCGGCGTCGCGAAGCTGCATGAACTCGAGGAGAAGGGCCACGAGCTGTTCCAGCCGGCCGAGGGCGAGGCGCGCCCCGAGCGCGGCGGTCGCGGCGAAGCAGCGCCCGGCCTGGGCGGCAAGCCCGAGCAGCCGGCGCGAGGCGCGCGCGGCGGTCGCCAGGAGCAAGGCGGTGGCCTGGGGACGGGTCGCCCGCCGCGCGGCGCTCCCAACGGGGGCTGATCGGCGCACATCCACAGACGATGGTGGTGCGGCGCACGGACGACCTCCGTGCGCCGTTCACCTTTTTGGCGTCTCAGGCGTTCACCCCGAACGCGGCGATTTCCGCGTTCAGGGATATATTCCTGAGATGTTTATCCGTGTTTCGGGTAGACTGTGTTCGGCGGCAACGGAACCGCCCGGTCCTCAAACCTTCACGGAGGCACGCATGTCCAGCCACCACACCAAGACCCTCGAGCAGCTCTTCGCCCATCCGACCTCCCACAACATCCACTGGCGCGATGTCGTGAAGATGCTTGAGTCGCTCGGCGCGACCTGCACCGAGACGAAGCAGGATCACCTGAAGGTCATCCTCAACGGCCACGAGATGACCTTCCGCATTCCGCACGGCTCCCACGCGCTCGAAAGCAACCACGAGATCGCGGCGATCCGGCGGTTCCTCAAGCAGTGCGGAGTCGAGCCGGCGGAATCCACCCGCTGATCCCCTGCCGCGACGGTTCTCGCTTCTCCTCTCTCATCCTCTCTTCTCCTCATGCGAACGCCGCGTGCAGCGTCCGCTCGAGTCCGGACCGACCCACCACGAAGTCCCTCGAGCTCGCGCCCGCGGCGTTCGCTTGTTCGCCGTCGCCCGCGAGCGCTCCGTAGCGGAGCCCGCAGGCGCCCGCGAGGACGAAGAAGCTCGCGTTGCAGTAGGACGGCGGCATGCACTCGACGACCGTCGCGCCGTCGCCCGCGTGGATCAGGTGCGACAACGCGGCTCCGTGCGGGGCGAGGACGGCCTCGGCTCCCGCGACGGCCGCGATCTGCTCTTCGAGCGCCATCCCCTCCATCGCGACGGTCTTGAAGCCGAAGCGCGAGAGGATGTCGGCCAGTTCGGCCTCGTTCGCGATGCGGCGGCGTCCGCGGCGCGCGATGTAGACGCGCTTGCCGGCGATGCGGCTTCGATCGCTCGGCAGTACGCCGCGCAGGAACTCGACGGTGCGCGGCGTCGGCTCGCAGATCTCGCCCGGCGCGCTCGTCACCACGAGTTCGTCGCACATCACATGGTCGCGGCGTGCGAGCGGCTCGAGCCGCTCCCGCGGAATGCCCGCGCGCGCCAGCAGTTCGCCCGCCACCGCGAGTTCGGTCGCCGGCACGATCCAGCGGTCGACCGCGTCGAGGCCGGCATCGCGCACCAGGCCGATGCGAGGCAGGCTGTCGAACAGCCAGTGGTAGAAGTTCCGGTGGCCGATGCCACCGATCAGCGCGCTGCGGCCCGCCAGCCGTCGGGGGCGGCGCGCGACCACGCTGCCGCTGAGCGCGCGATGCAGATGGAGGGGCACCCGCGCGTGCGGGCTGACATCGGCGAGCACGGTGCCGCACGGCGCGATCGCAGAGCACGCGTGCGAGTGGACGCGGCCGTCCGGAATCACCGCGGCGAACACCCGACGCTCCTGGGCGAGGCCGAACACCTCCGCCCGAAGTCGGGCGTGCAGCGCGGGCTCGGTGCAGCCGAGCACCTCGGGCAACCGCTGCACCCGCTGGCCGAGGTCGACGAGCCGCCAGCCGTTGGCGCGGCACATCGCGGGCGTGTCGTCCGCGGCGCGCACCGGCAGCGCGAACACCCGGTCGTTCACCGCAGCGGGAAGGCAGCCGCGAAGACGCGACAGGAACCCAACGACCGACCGGCGCGGATCAACCACGGGACTCGCCTCGAGGTGCCGCGTTCCGCGCGTGCGCCGCGGCGGTCGATGGGTGCTCCATGCAGCGCTTTGTACCCTCCCCACCGAGTCCGCGCCACGCGACGCGCACGGGCGCGTGCAAGCGGCTCGGTCAGGTAGTCTGCCTCCGTGAGCGACGCCCCAAGTCTCGACCCTCGCGATGTGCGCCGAAAGAGGTTCGTCCTCCTCGCGTCCACGGCGAGCCTCTCGATGATCTTCGTCGACATCACGGTGACCGCGATCGCGGGCCCCGACATCGGCGGCGCGCTCGGCCTCGGCCCGAGCGGCGTTGCGTGGATCACCAACGCGTACCTCGTCACGCTCGCCGCGCTCATGGCGATCGGCGGCCGACGGGGCGACATCATCGGCAAGCGCAACGCCTTCCTGATCGGCATCGTCACCTTCGCCGGCGCGAGCGCGCTCTGCGGCGCGGCCGCGGACGCGAGCACCCTGATCGGCGGCCGCGTGCTGCAAGGGATCGGCGCCTGCCTCATGCAGCCCGCGGCGTCCGCGCTCATCATCGAGACCTTCCCCGCGGGAGAGCGCGGCCGCGCGATGGGCATCTCGATCGGGATCTCGATGTCCTTCTTCGCGCTTGGCCCCGTGATCGGAGGCTTGCTCACCGAGCATGCCGGCTGGCGCTGGGTGTTCCTCGTCAACCTGCCCATCGCCGCCACGGCGGTCGCGCTCGCGCTCCTCTCGCGCGCGCCGAACCGCGTCGCGGCCGAGCGCTCCTTCGACTTCGTCTCCGCAGCCCTCATCGTGACCGGCCTGCCGCTTGCGGTCTACTCGCTCGAGGCGGGCGCGCCGTCGGAAGGCTCGGGCGCGTTCCGGCTTCTCGACACCGAGCACCTCGTCATGCTGGGGCTCGGCACGCTCCTCACCGCGCTCTTCGCCTACCGCCAGCTCGTCGTGCAGCGGCCGCTCGTCCACCTGAAGCTCTTCGCGGATGCGCGGCTGCGGGGCAATGTGCTGCTCATCGGCATCATGCAGTTCGCGATGGCGTCGCTCGTGGTGCAGGGAGCGATCTACGCGAAGGAAGTGCTGCTCTACACGAGCGACCGCGCGGGCGCGAGCCTGATGCCGCTGCTGATTCCCGTGATCCTGCTCGCGCGGCAGGCCGGCCGGCTGTACGACCGCCACGGCGTCCGGCCGCTCGCGCGCGTCGGAACGGTCGTCGCCACAGGCGGCCTCGCCGTGTGGGCGACCGGCTCCTTCGTCGAGCAATACGCGGTGATCGCGTCGGGCATGGCCCTTCTTGGCGCGGGACTTGCGTTCATCATGTCGCCCGCGAACACCGACACGCTCTCGCGCGTCCCCGACGACATCCGCGGACAGGTGTCGGGGCTGGTGCAGACCGTCCGGCAGGTCGGCGGCGCGGTCGGCGTCGCGTTCGCGGCCGCGGTGAGCGGCGCCGCGATGGCGCTCGGCGAGAATCTCGCCGACGCGATCGGCTGGGCGATCCTCGGAGGCGCGGCGGTCTCGGCGCTCGGAATCGTGGTGGCCGCGCGCATGCCGCGCATCGAGACCGGCTGATTCCCGCGCCAGACCCCTGCCCGATACCTTGGAGGCATGACCGCGCGCCTTGCGATCCTCTTGACGCCCCTCCTTCTCGTCGGCAGCAACATCTTCATGACCTACGCGTGGTACGGCCACCTGCGCGACCTCAAGGAGAAGCCGCTCTGGATCGCGATCGGCGCGAGCTGGCTGGTCGCGTTCTTCGAGTATTGCCTGCAGGTGCCCGCGAACCGGATCGGCGCGAACGAGGCCGGCCTGTCGCTCGCGCAGCTCAAGGTGATGCAGGAAGTGATCACGATGCTCGTCTTCGCGGTCTTCGCCGTGCTGTACATGAAGGAGAAGCTGACGATGAACTTCGTCTACGCGGGCATCTGCCTCGTCGCCGCCGCGTGGTTCATGTTCCGCGACTTCAAGCCCGCGACCTGATCGACGCCCGACGCAGCCGCTTCGGACACGCACGCATTCTGCGTACACTGTCCGAATGCGATTCCGTCCTGCCTTCCGCCTCGCGTCGGTCCTCGCCACCCTTCTTCCGACCCTGACGGCCGCCGGCGCGGCGGCTGCGGCGAATCCACCTTCGACCGCGGCCGCGATCTCCGCATCCGGCGCCAACCGCGCCGAGATCGAGCGCGCGCTTGCAGAGGCCCCCGCCGAGCAGCGATCGTCGATGGAGTGGCTCGTCGCGCACATGCCGGAGGGAGATCTCGCGACGCTCGACGCGGCGTTCCTCCTTTCGCATGTCGACGACGCCTACAAGGCGTGGAAGTCCGCGCCGTGGAGCGCGCAGGTCGACGAGGAGACCTTCCGCGACGCGATCCTTCCCTACGCGAGCGTGAGCGAGAAGCGCGAGCTGTGGATGCCGGCGCTGCGCGAGAAGTGCCTGCCGATGGTTGCGGCCGCGAAGTCGCCGGCGGAGGCGGCGGTGATCCTCAACACGCGCATCTTCCCCGAGTGGAAGGTGCAATACTCGACGAAGCGCAAGCGCGCGGACCAGTCGCCGAGCGAATCGATGGAGTCCGGGCTCGCGTCCTGCACGGGTCTCTCGATCCTGCTGGTGAACGCGTGCCGTTCGGTCGGCGTTCCCGCGCGGTTCGTCGGAGTGCCGCTCTGGACCGATGGATCCGGCAACCACTCGTGGGTCGAGGTGTGGGACGGCGAGCGCTGGCGCTACTCGGGCGCCGCCGAACCGACGGGCGACCGCCTCGATGAAGGCTGGTTCGGCAGCCGCGCCGCCACGCAGAACCGCGACAAGCCCGAACACGCGATCTACGCCGTCACCTGGCGCGACACGGGCATGGAATTCCCGATGGTGTTCGATCGCTCGCGGCCGCGCGCGCGCGCGATCGATGTGACCGACCGGTACACGGCGAAGGCGCTCGCGCTACCCGATGGCCACCGCATCCTGCGCGTGGTGACGCGCGATCCCGGGACGCAGGCGCGTGTCCGCACCGAGGTCGAGGTGCTCGACGAACGCGGCGCTGTCATCGCGCGCGGACGCACGAACGACGAGACCCGCGACACGAACGACCATCTCGAGCTCGTGGTGCCTGAGGGAACGGCGCTTTCCTATCGCATCGACGGCCGAGCACCCGCCGCGGTGCGCGCAGGCAGGTCGGGCGCGATCGAGCTCTCGCTCGCACCCAGCACGGGCGAGACGGCGAACCTCTCGAAGTCGGAAGCCGATGCCGCGCGCGAGCGCCTGTGGGGCGAGCATGCCACGAAGCTGCGCGCCGACGCCAAGACCGAGTTCGACTCGAAGGTGCTCGTCGCCGACGACGGCACGAAGATGCCGTTCTGGTACGCGGTCTACGGCGACGCGCCCACGGGCGGGCGCAGCCTCTACATCTCGATGCATGGCGGCGGCGGCGCGCCGAAGGAGATCAACGACCGACAGTGGGAGAACCAGAAGAAGCTCTACACGCCGGAAGAGGGCGTCTATGTCGCGCCGCGCGCCCCGACCGACACCTGGAACCTCTGGCATCAGGGGCATATCGACACGCTGTTCGCCGAGCTCATCGGCCACATGATCGTGTTCGAGGGCGTGAATCCCGACCGCGTGTACCTGATGGGCTACAGCGCCGGCGGCGACGGCGTCTATCAGCTTGCGCCCCGCATGGCCGATCGCTTCGCGGCCGCTGCGATGATGGCGGGCCACCCGAACGAGACACGCCCCGACGGCCTCCGCAACCTGCCGTTCGCGCTCTACATGGGCGGCAAGGACGCCGCGTTCAACCGCAACCAGATCGCGCGCGACTGGAAGGTCGCGCTTGCGGACCTCGCCGCGAAGGATGCAGGCGGATACCCGCACGAGGTCACGATCTTCGAGGAAAACGGCCACTGGATGGAGCGCAAGGACGCCGTCGCGGTGCCGTGGATGGCGAAGCACACGCGGAACCTGCGCCCCGAGAAGATCGTCTGGCTTCAGGACGATGTGACGAGCCCCCGCTTCTACTGGCTTTCGAACCCCGATCCAAAGCCGGGCCAGCGGGTGGTGGCGCGTCGCGCCGGCCAGGACATCGTCATCGAGGAAGCCGTCGGAGTCTCGAGGCTCTTTGTCCGCCTCGATGACTCGATGGTGGATCTCGACAAGCCCGTGACCGTACGGATGG
>JBKCZS010000054.1:0-6204 GCA_046337925.1 bacterium
CTGCAGCCTCTTCGCGCTCCAGTCCCCACCCCCCGCCGAAGTCCCTTCCGGCTCGCCGACCGCCCGGACATTCGAGCGGGATTCGAACGGCGCCGCCAAGGACGGCCAGGCGGTCGTGCTGGCGCCGGCTCCCCGCCGCCAGATCGTCGCGATCATCCCCGACCGCACCACGGGCCGCGACTGGGGCCTCCGGTACCTCGCGGAGGCGGTCGATGACTTCAACCGCGTGAAGCCCGACGCCGTGTTCTGCGTGGGCGATCTCGTGCAGGGCTACTCCCGCGATCACGAGCATGTCGGGCGCGAGCACGCGGACTTCCTCGAGATCGTCGGGCGCCTCGAGGCGCCGTTCTTCCCGACCGCAGGCAACCACGACCTCGTCAGCGGCAAGCGCGACGCGAAGGACCGTTCGTTCGCAGACGACTACCGCGAGCGCTTCGGACCGCTGTACTACTCGGTCGAACTCGAGCTCGCGAGCTTCGTCGTCCTCAACTCGGAAGATGGCGACGGCGAGATCGGCGCGGGCTTCTCGGATGCGCAGCTCGCGTGGCTCGGCCGCACGCTCGAGAAGCTCGCGATGCGCGGCAAGCCGATCATCCTGCTCTTCCACCGCCCGCTCTGGGATCACAAGCCCACGCGCTGGAACGAGCGCGTGCAGCCGATCCTCACCCGCCACGGCGTCGACTACGTGATCGCGGGCCACTACCACTCGCTGCAGGCGCTGCCGCCGCGCGACGGCATCCCGTTCCTCATCCTCGGAACCTGCGGCGGCTCGGTCGACCAGCATCCGCTCGCGGGCCAGCTGCAGCACACCACCTTCCTCGTGATCGACGAGTCGGGCTCGATCGAGCCCTACCACCAGATCGCGGGCACCACGCTGCCGGTCGACTGGATCACGAAGGAAGACCAGGACCGCGCCTACAGGCTGAAGGGCGACAAGGACGCGGTCGCCATCCGCGGCGCGCTTCCCGATCCGTTCGGCGTTCCCACCGAAGGCTCGATCGAGGTCGTGCTCTCGAATCCGCTCGATCGCCCGATCGAGTGGAGCTTCTCCGCGGCGCGCGCGCCGGCGCCCTGGCTCGTCGACGACCGCGATCCGCGCGGGCAGGCCATCCAACGCTCGTGGACAAGCCGCACCGCGATCGACACCTTCAACCCGAACACCACCGACCTCGACTCGCCCTTCCGCTTCGAGTTCCCGACCGAACCCGTGACCGTCGCGCCGGGCGAGCGCACGACGGTGCGCGTGCCCGTCCGCGCCGACGCGCAGGTCGCGCCGCCGGAGCCCGCTCCGTTCGAGGTGACCGCGCGCTACGAAGACTCCAAGCTCCGCACGGTTCCGATCGTGTTCCGCGAGCGCGTGCCGCTGTCGCGCCGCATCGACCTCGGCACGAGCCTCGCCGCCGCCGCCGAGTATCCGATCGCCGTCTGGCAGTGGTCGGAGTACGACACCGGCGAGAAGAACGCGAGCGCCCGCTTCGCACAAGGCGCCTCCGGCTCGCTCGTCGAGATCGCGCTGGTGGTGCCCGATGTCCGAATCTCGGCCGATGCGAAGCCGCGCGATACGAAGAGCTCCCTCGACGACCCGCTTGGCGATGCCGTGCGGCTCGTGCTCGGCGAGGGCGCGGAGGCCCGCGAGTACATCGTGACCCTCGAGGGCAGCGGCGCCGCCGGTCCGGTCACGCCGCGGATCCGCAGCCTTGGTCCGGACGGAAAGACCCTGGTCTCGACCGAGGCCGTCTCAGCCGTATTCACCACGCTGTCCAACGCCTGGTCGCTCCAACTCTCCGTCCGGGCCGATGCGCTCCCGACCGGTGCCCGGCTCTCCGACCTCCCCATCAACCTGGGCGTTGCCGACAACGACGAGACCTTCCACACCCAGTGGCGGTGGCTGGCGCCGCGGGACATCCCGGCCCGGCTGCGGGTCGGCGGCTGATCGGTCGAACGCCACCGCCAAGTGCCGGGAAACCCTCCCGATGGACTTGACCGAATGCGGCGGCGGCCGTTCAATAACGACACAGTCGTCGGCGGTCGAGCATTCACGCTCGCACGGCGCGTCTGCCGATCAGTCTGCCGACTGACGGAACATCCTCGTGGCGGACGGACCCGCGTGACGGTCCGCACCAAATCGATTGTCGATCCCGCCCGAGCCAACTCGAAAGGACCCCGTAATGAAGACCATCCTCGCGCTCGGCTGCATCTGCACCTGCGCCCTGCTCGTCGGTTGTGGCAGCGGCACCGATGTCCAGACCATTGAGTCGAATCAGGTTCGCCCGCCCGCCGCTGAGCCCGTCGCCCCTCCGGGATCGACCGTGAAGCTCGGCTCGAACACGACGAATCCCCCGGCCAACCCGCCGGCCTCGGGCAACTGAGGCTCGGACACGGCCACAAGCCCCGTCCGTTCTCGTGCCACTGTTCAGGTCGGACAGTTCAGGTCCGACCGTTCAAGCCCAATCGATCACGACGCGCCGAGCCTGCTCGGCGCGTTGTGCATTTGCGCCGCGCCCTCCCACCCCGCGCAGGCCGCACAGACGGAACGACCGCACCGGCGGAACGACCCCGACAACTCGCACGACCCCGCCGCTTCACCCCACGACCTTCAGAATTCAGACCTATTCCGCAGCGTTGAATCAACTCGCGCGAAGATCGAGCGGATAAGGAAAGTGGCTTGGCCGCGCATTCCTGCAAAGGTCGGCGCGCCAACGCCCCCAAGTTTCGGCCATCCACCCGCCGCCGCTCTGGACCAAAAATCCAGACGGCGGTTTTTCTTTGGGTTCGCGAATCGGCGAGACGACCCGCATGCGGTCCGCATGGACGGCGCACCACCGCGCACCCCACGCCTTCAGGAGAACACCATGCCCCGCAAATCCCGTGCTCGTCTTGCCTCGTTCCTCGCGCTCGCCGCCGCCACGGCCTTCATCGCCGGATGCGAGCCGGCCACCCAGCCGATCGAAGACTCCCAGGTGCGCCCCGCCGGCAGCGCCCCCGCGCAGGAGCCGGGCAGCACGGTGAAGTTCGATGCGAACAACGCCGCCAACCCGCCTGCGGCAGGCGGCGGCGCTCTGACTCCGAAGTGACGCGCGTCACTTCCCGAGCATGATGCCGCGCAGCACATCGAGTCCGCGCGCGAGTGTCTCTTCCTTCGCGGCAAACGACAGGCGGAAGTGCGTGTCGCGCGTCGAGAAGACCTTGCCCGGAATCACGAGCACGCTGCGCTCGATCGCCTTCTCGACGAACTGCGACGCGGTCATGCCGAGCGCGGGCGGAACTTCGACGAACGCGTAGAACGCGCCGCCCGGCCGAGCGACCTGCGCGACGCCGTCGAACGCGGCGAGCACCGTGTCGCGGCGCTTCTCGAAGCGGTCGACCCACGGACGCATGTCGACCTCGAACGCGTGCGCCGCCGCGTACTGCGCCATGCTCGGCGCGCACACATAGGTGTACTGCTGGAGCTTGGCGATCGACTGCACGATGTCGTGCGGACCGGCCACATAGCCCAGGCGCCAGCCCGTGCAGCCGTAGGTCTTGCCGAAGCCGCGGATCAGCAGGCAGTCGCGGGTGAAGCGCGCCGGCGTCGGGAAGTGCCCGTTCTCGCGCGCCTCGCTGAAGGTGAACTCGTCGTAGATCTCGTCGGAGATGAGCAGGATGCCCTTCGCACGGCAGAGGTCGACGATGTCCTGCAGTTCCTTCGAGTTGAGCACCACGCTCGTCGGGTTGCCCGGGCTGTTCACGAGCACGGCCTTCGTGCGCGGCGTGATGAGCTTCTCGATGCGCGCGGCCGTCATGCGGAAGTCGGGGTAGGTGTCGCAGAGCACCATCTTGCCGCCCGTCAGCGCGCCGAGCTGCGGATACATCACGAAGTACGGATCGGGCACGATCGCCTCGTCGCCCGGATCGAGCACCGCCATCATGCCGAGGACGAGCGCGCCGCTCGTGCCGCTCGTGACGATCGCCGACAGTCCGTGCGCGGGCTCGTTCGTCCAGCCGACCTCGCTGCCGAGGCGCGACCAGATCGCGCGGAGGAGCTCGGGGCAGCCCTGCGTCGGCGTGTAGCCGTTGCGGTTCTCCTCGATCGCCTTGATGGCCGCCTGCTTCAGGATGTCCGGCACCGGGAAGTCGGGCTGGCCGATCGAGAGGTTGATCGGATCCTTGAGATGCGCCGCGAGGTCGAAGACCTTGCGGATGCCGCTTGCGTCGACCGACTGCACGCGGCGGGAGAGGATCTTGGAGACATCGAGCGAGGAGGAGGCGAGCGTCGCAGACATGATCGTGGATCCCGACGGATTGTGGACCGGATGCGCTCGGTGGAGCGGTGCCAACCAAAGCAACACCCCTCGGAAGTCCGAGGGGTGCTGGAAGTATTGCAGATCGGATGCGGATCGGCGCGGAGACCCTTCGGCCACCGCACGGTTCGCGTCACTTCTTCTTGGCGTCGGCTGCAGGAGCGGCGGCGCCGGCGGCGGCGGCTTCCTTCTTGGGCTTCTTGCCTGCGGCGACCTTGATGCTCGCGACCTTCGGGAGGCCGAGCGGGGAGTTCTTGCCATCCGCGAAGCGCTCGGCCGCGGTCAGCTTGGCGACGCGCTCGTCGCGGGTGAGAACATTGCGGTGCTGGTTGAGCGCACCGGACTTGGTCTTGAGGCTGGAGTGGATGCCCATGTCGTGCTCGCCTTCTTCTGATCGCTTTCGCGCGTCGCCGCGCGATGCGGTGTTCTGAACTTTCCTGACGCCTTCGAACTCGCCCGACCCGCCCTGCTCAGGGCTGGTAGAGCCGGTGATACATGTCCCCGAAGTCGGGATTCCCGCGGGCGAGAGTCCTGTAGATCGTCCCGACATCTCGGATACGCGCTTCAAGGCCCTTGACCGCCGAGCCGCTGCGTTCCGAAAACGGAAACCCAGGCAGCACGAACACTTCGAAGAGTCGCGTATTCTTGCTGGGAATCACATGCGCGTCAAGGCCCTTGCTTCGGCAGAAGTCCGCGACCGCGTAGGCGCTCGTCTCGGAGATGCCCCCCGCGATGAACAGGTAATGGAGGCCGGGCTGCCGCGGATCGGGCCCCTTCTGGAGCGGCGGAAGCGGGCCTTCCTGGAACAGCGGACCACGAAGGGTGGCGATTGGGGTGGTGTTTTCTGCGACCTGCGCCTGGTTTTCGGACTTGCCTCCGGCCGCTCTCCGCGGCAACGGGACATCCACCGTGCCGCCCTGGTCGGGACGCGCGTCGCTCAGAAGCTGCGCCTCCTGCGCGCGCTCTTCGGCCAGCGCGGCGCGGCCGAGGCGCTCGCCGCGGTTCACGCCCACGAGGTAGGCGATCACGACCGCCACGATGCCGACCGTGACCCACGCGATGACCTGCGTCTGCTGGCTGCTGAACGGCGGGCGCTGCGGAGCCGGCGTGTACGCGGGACCTCCCCCGCCCGCAGCTCCCTTGGAGTGCGAGAGGAGTTCGTAGAGAGCAGGTCCACCCTTGCGCGCCATGATCGCCTCGCGGTTTCAGTGATGCGATGGCCGCCGACGCGCGGCTTCGCAAGTGCAATCGTAGCCGAGCGCCTTCAACTCCGACAGAGTTGCGACCAACGCGCCGAGGAATCCGCGATTCCGCGCCGAGGTTCCTGCCACTGGCGCGCGTCGAGGACGGGCAGCCCCGCGAATCCCGAGACCTCGATCGCCATGCGCACCGCGAGGGCGTCGAGGCGCGATTCGCCTGGCTCGAGGATCGGCCCGCGGAGGCCGCTGCGAAGGAGATCGACCAGACGGACGCCGCCGAGCCTGGGCCCGAGGCGCGCGATGACTTCCTCGGGGCGGCCCGATTCGCCGAGCACCGTGGCGCAGTCGACGGTGGCCGCGAAGGGCGCGCCGAGTTCGATCGGCGTCGCGCCCGTCGGAATCAGCACCGAAACGCCGAGCCGCGACGCTTCCGCGGCGATGCCCGCGCGGAAGTCCGCGGTCGCATCGGCGGGAATCGCGGCGGTGACCGGCGCGCCGCCGAGGTCGGCCGCGAGGCCGATGGCGCCGAGCAGCGCGTCGAACGCGCGCGACACCTGCGTGGGATCGGTGTAGTGCGCGGCCGGGATGAAGAAGTCGAGACCCGAGCAGGCGAGTTCGTGCCGCGCGAGCGTCGCGCGGAGGTCGCGCCGCGCGCTCGCGCCGAGGTCGCGCGCGCGCGTCGCGGGGTCGGTCGCCGAAAGCTGCGCGCCGCGCAATCCGAGTTC
>JBKCZS010000055.1:0-4447 GCA_046337925.1 bacterium
TGCGAGCTCTCGTTGACGCCGCCGGAGATTCCCGTATGGCTGTGGCAGTCGATCAGGCCGGGCGTGACGTGCATGCCCTTCCCGTCGATGACGGTGCAGTCGGATGGCACGGCAAGGTTGCGGCCGATCGCCGCGATCGCCCCGTTCTCGACGAGCATGTCGGCGTCGCGAAGCGTGCCCTGTGCCCCGAGCGTCCAGATCGTCGCGCCCTTCACCATCACCTTGCCGGCGAGCGGCTGCATGGCGAGCCCGTGTTCGCCGAACGGGAACGGCAGGCGATCCTTCCAGAGGTTTCCGCGCTCTGCCTTCTCCTTCTCGGCGGCGTCGTCCTTCTTCTCTTCAGCCTTCGGTTCATCCTTCTTCGCTTCGCCCTGTTCGGGCACTGGCGCCACGCGCGTCAGCGTGAAGGTGACGCGCGCGCCCGTCGCGTCGTCGACGGTCATCGTGGCCGTGTCGCCTGTGCCTGCGAACGACACGCGGATCTCGCCATCGAAGCCGAACGGCGCGCCGTCGAACATGCCGCTGCCGCGGCCGTCGGTGGTCACGCTCGCGCGCTTCGCGGTCGCGCTTGCAGACTTCGGCTTGTCGTCCTTCGCGGCGTCGGGAGCGTCGGCCGCGGGAGCGTCGGCCTTCGGCGTCTCGTCAGCCTTCTTCTCGTCAACCTTCGTCTCTTCGGGCTTCGCCTCGGGCGTCCACGTCGCCTTGATCGAGCCGTCCTTCGGATCGATCGCGAGCTTCAGGTCCTGCGCAACCGGCTTCGGCGTCGCGCCATTCGGGGTCACCGCGAAGGTGCCTGCGGCAAGCACGGGCGCTTCCGGCAACATCGTCACGGGAACGCCGGCCACGAAGAGGCCCTCGAACTTGGTGTCGGCTTCGAGCGGATCGCCTGCGGCGATCAGGATGTTCGCGACCTTCCCCTTCTCGAGCGTTCCCACGCGTGCGTCGATCCCGAGCTGGCGCGCCGGCGAGGTCGTCAACGCCGCGAGCGCCTCGTTCTTCGTCAGTCCGTGCGCGATCGCTTCGGCGAGCTTCTTCCGGAACGCGCCCCGGTCCTGCATGCGGTGCGTGGTCAGCGACACGTCGCTGCCGTTGGCGATGAAGCGCTTCGGATTCGTCGGCGCGTAGCGCCAGGTCATCAGGTCGCGCAGCGAGATCGTGTCCGCCGCCATCGGCGAGACGAGGTCGGGCGCCTGCGGGAAGTCGATCGGCACGATGAGCGAGGCCTTCGCCTCGGCGAGGAGCGCCGCGAGCTTTCCTTCGGCGCGGAACTCGTTGCCGCCGCCGAGGACGGCGATCGGCGTGTTCGGCATCTCCGCGCGGGCGAGGCGCACGAGGCGCTCGACATCGAGTTCATCGCTCGCGTCGAGCAGCAGGCCGTGCGAGCCGTCGACGAGCGGAAGCAGCGCGTCGAGGGCGTTCATGTCCTCGATGGGCAGCTGGGTCGGAGCGGCCGCAAGGCAGGCCGCGCGCCACTTCGCGTCCATGAGCGTCTGCCGCAAGAGCGCGTACGAGCCCATCAGGCTCGACGGGAAGCGGTTCTCGTTCTCGACGGCGCGCATCGTCGCGGGCGACGGCGGGGTGCCGGGCGTCTGCTGTCCGAACATCGCGCTCCAGTCGACCGTGCGCGGGCCGACGAAGTGCACCGTGCCCGCGCCGAGCGAGTGGTCGGCGTCGGAACGGGCGCCGGCGGCGTCGATGCGCCGCGCGGGGGCGCGTTCGCCGGTGCGGTAGAGAAGGCGCGTGTCGCTCGAGCCGCGGAAGACGCCCGACGAGGGCAGGACGCGCGCGAGCGTGAAGCCCTGCGCGCGGAGCGCCTCGACGGTGGCGTCGGGCAGCGTGATGTCGGCGGTGCTGACCTCGGGGGTCACATACTGGTTCCAGTGCGCGCCCGGCGCCTTCAGGACGGCGACCTGCGCCTCCGCCGAATCGGTCACGAGCGCGGGCTCGATGAAGCCCGCGACAAGCGTCTTGCCGCTCACATCGAACACGCGGTAGCCGGCGGGCGCCACCACATCGGCGCCGATCGCCTCGATCACCCCGTCCCTGATGAGGACGGTCGCCTTCTCGATCGTCTGGCCCGGGGCCACGAGGACCTTGGCGCCGACGAGCGCGTGGCGCGCGGGGTTGCTTGGCCGCATCCCGTTGACGGGCGGCTGCTGCGCGTGCGAGAGTCCGGCGAGGGCGAGCGCAAGCAGCGCCGCGTGGCGGGAAAGATGCATGTGCGGAATCGTACGGGAATCCGACGATTCGCCCGCTTCACGCACGATCGGCCGACGAAAAGCCCTGCCTCGGCGAAGAGGCAGGGCTTGGGTTCTTTCGACAGGCCGGCGCTGGGATCACTCACCTGCGTCAGGCTGGCGTCTTGACTGTTCCGTCTCGACCTAGGGCCTTAGAGGGCCGAGGCTTCGTCGATCATCCGGCCGACCGCGATCGAGAGCTTCTCGTCGCTGTCGAGGGTGCCGTTCGCGATGGCAGCGCGTGCCGCCGCGACCTTGTCCTCGCGGATCGCGGGGAGACGGTTCATCTCCTCGAGCCAGCGAGCGACTTCCGAGACTTCCACGCGATCGCTCGAGCGAGCGACGGTGGCCTGGGGCGCTTCGACCGTACGGCGGGTCGTTGCGTCGCCAGTCGACCGAATGCTGGCGGCATAGCCGGCAGCGGCGGACGAACCGAGGTTTCCGAGATTGCCAATATCAGGCATTCCAATGCTCCTTGGGACCGGCAACGCTAATCCATCGGCGTCGCAGTCCCCCTACGAGGCCAAACCATCCTGGTTCGGGTCCGTGGGCTGAGGCTCGATCCACGCGATTCCGAGCCTCCATCCTGCCCACTCCCGTCATCGACCGAACAACCCGCACGACTTGAACAGTTGCTACAAACGGATTTTCTGCCTAAACGCCTGCGTGTAAGGGGTTTACGCGCATGATTCTTTCGCTGAAATCGGTATCGAAACCGAGGGATTTTTGGCGGTCGGTAATGAAGCCTGTCTACGCAAGGGAATACGCAATTTATTGGATCTGTTCGTTGGACGATAGGCAAACGATGCGCGCGGACGCGCAGAAAACTCGCCGAGTCGGCATCCTGTGCAGCATGGACCAGGCACTTCGTTTGTCGCGCGTGTTCGCGGTGGCGGTTTCGGTGGCCGGCGCGCTCGCGCTCGCTGCGTGCAACGACGGCGTGAAGCAGACATCGAACGAGCGGCGAGGCGGCGCGTCGCAGTCTTCGCGCAGCGGCGAGATGTCGCTGATGGACGAGGGCGATGAGGCGATCGGCGACGAAGGCGTGAACGCGCCGCGCACGCGGCCCGCCGCACCGAGCGCCGCGAAGCCTGCTGCGAGCGACTCGGGCAAGGGCCGCTGGTCTGTGATGCTGGCGACCTTCTCGCAGCCGGATCATGCCGAGCGCGCGAACGCGTTCCGCACGGAACTGGTGCGGCAGTACCCCGAGCTTGCGACCGCGGTCGTGCGCCGCGTCGGCAAGGGCTCCGCGATCGTGGTCGGGCGCTTCGAAGGACCGGAAGACAAGGCCGCGCAGGCAGAACTGAAGCGCGTGAAGGCGATCGAGCGCAACGGCGGCAAGCCGTTCGCCGGCGCGATGCTCCTGCGCACCGCGACCGAGGACGCCGTCGTCGCCGTGAAGCCGCACGACATCAAGAACCTGCGCGCGAAGTTCCCGAATGTGCGGCCGCTCTACACGCTGCAGGTCGCGGCGTGGTCGACCTTCGGCGAGAAGGGCGCGGACTACGCCACGATGCGCGCGGCGGCCGAGCGCTACTGTGCCGAGCTGCGCGGCAAGGGCTTCGACGCGTGGTTCCACCACGACGAGGACAAGGAGACGAGCAGCGTGACCGTCGGCTCGTTCGACCGCCGCGCCTACGACGCGCGCTCGACGCTGTTCTCGCCCGAGGTCGAGGACCTGATGCGCCAGTTCCCCGCCCACCTCACGAACGGCGAGCCGGTGCTGATCCCGATCGATCCATCGAACCCGAAGGGCCGCACCAAGCCGCAGGCAAGCCGGCTGGTGGAAGTGCCGGCGTTCTGAGGAATACGCGCCCCGCGCGTACGATGCGACCATGGCCAAACGCGCCGCAACATCTGCTTCTGCGAGGGCGCCGCGTGCGCGTGCGGGCGAGCAGCCGCCCGAGGAGCGGCCGCGGCCGGTGCATTACGAAGGGCCCGTGGTGTTCGGGCAGGACGCTGCGGTCGCGCAGCTCGTGCATGCGCTGCGATCGGGGCACATGCATCACGCGTGGATCCTGCATGGGCCGCAGGGCGTCGGCAAGTGCACCGTCGCGCGCGAGTGCGCGCGGCTGATGCTCGACCCCGATGCGACCGACGCGCAGATGGCCGCGTTCAAGGCGCCGCGCGATTCACGCACGGCGGAGCTCATCGACGCGGGCTCGCATCCCGATTTCCATGTGATCGCGAAGGAGCGCGCCGACGAGAGC
>JBKCZS010000056.1:0-15756 GCA_046337925.1 bacterium
GTCATCCCCTTCGCGCTTGCCTACGGCGAGCGCGGCCGCGGCCCGATCCCGCCGAAGGCGACGCTGATCTTCGATGTCGAGCTGATCGAAGTGATGGAGCCCGGCGCGCCGGCAGCGCCGACCGCGCCCGCGCCGCGCTGAGCGCAGAGCTCCGTCGCTGCAGCGGTCCACCGAAGACACTCAGGCGGCAAGATGCAAGCGGCCCCGCTTTTGCGGGGCCGCTTGTCTTTCTCTGGCGTCAACCACCTCGAAGCCGAAACGAGGAGTTACTTGCACAGCCCCCAGTTCGCGAGCACAAGCGCAAGATCGGCGCCGTTCACCTGTCCATCGCGAACGATGTCGGCGACGCTCCCAGGCTGAGCCGCCCCCCAAGAACCGAGCACAGTCGCCAGATCGCTTCCGTCCACTGATCCATCCGCAACGATGTCGGCGGGGCACTCGCACGCATCGAGGATGCCGTTGGCGTTGAAGTCGGTCCCGCTGCCCGCCGAGAGATCGCAGGAATCGGGAATGCCGTTGCCGTCGCAGTCTGCGGCGCCAAAGATGAGTTCCTCAAGATCAGGCTGTCCGTCACCATCGCAGTCGAGACAAGACTTCCAATTGTTGCCGCCGCCATTCACGAAGCCGCTGCCTCCCACGGTTCCGACCAGGCAGCCGCGGGTGCTGACGAAGGTCGTCGTGCCGGTCGGCGTGCCCGAGCACAGCACGTTCGCACTGCGGATCACGCAACCCGAGACCACGATCGCCGCGTTGTTGCGCGCATAGAACATCCCGCTGCCCGTCGTGTGGTCGCGGAAGCTGCAGCGGACCAGCGTCACGGGGCAGTTGTCGTACGCGTAGACGGCGGATCCATGATTCCCCGTTCGGTTATCGATAAATGCGCAGTCGTAGAACTCGACGCGACCGAGGAGATAAGCGCCGCCCGCGTTGTCGTTGGTCGAGTAGTTGTTGCGCAGGATGCAGCGCTCGACCACCAGCGGCGCGTTCAGCGGCCCGCCGTAGCGCAGGCCCGCGCGACTGATGCCGGGAACCGAGGAATGGGTCAGCGTGAGGTCGGAGATGCCGAGCTGCGAGGGGGTCGTCACACCCGAGATGTCGACTGCGCCGCCGTCCGAGGCGGCGGCGTTGATGATCGTCTGTGCAGCCTTGCCGACCTCTCCACGCAGCGCCACTGCGCGGCCCTCGATGAGCACCCGTTCGTTGTAGATGCCAGGCGCGATCCGGATCGTGTCGCCTGAGAGAGACGCGTTGACCGCCGCCTGGATGGTCGGATACTGCGATGGAACATGTCGATCCGTCGGCGATTGACATGCATCGATGATGCCGTCTCCGTTGATATCGCTCGCGGTTCCTGCCGCGATGTCGCAGGAGTCCGGGATCAGGTTCGCGTTGCAATCGGCGGCGCCGAACACGATCTCCTCGATGTTCGGAAGCCCGTCGGAATCACAGTCAGGGCACGAGTTCCAGACGTTTCCCCCGCCGTTCACGAAGCCCGATCCGCCGATCGTCGTGATCGAGCAGCCGCGGTTATTCGCGAAGGTGACGGTCGCTGCACCGCTGCACAGGAGGTTCGCATTCCTGATCGTGCAGCCCGTCACGGTGATCGGCGCGTTGGAGTAGGTGCGGAAGAGCCCGCCGCCCGAGGTGGTGTGGTCGCGGAAGCTGCACTCGATGAATGCGACCGGGCAGTTGTCGAACGCGAGCACCACCGCGGCTGAACTCACCGAGCGGTTGTCGATGAAAGCGCAGCGGCGGAACTCGGCGCGCCCCTGCATCTTTGCCGCACCCGCGTCGTCGAACTCGCTGTTCGAGTAGTTGTTGCGGATGATGCAGCGCTCGATGACGAGCGGTGCGGTGACAGGCCCGCTATAGAAGAGACCGCGACGGCTGAGTCCAAAGCCGACCGAGTGCGTGAGCGTAAGGTCGGATACTCCGAGCAACGCGGGATTGGTGACCTCGAAGATCGACAGCGTGGCCCCATCCAGACTGGATGAGATGATCGTCTGTGCCGCCTTACCGACCTCGCCGCGGAACGCAACATGCTTGCCGCCACCAAGCTGGACGCGCTCGTTGTATGTACCGGGCGCGATCCGGATGGTGTCCCCATCATCGGCCGCGTTCACTGCGGCCTGGATCGTGGGGTACTGCGAGGGAACATGCCGGTCGGCCGCGCGGGCCACCGCCCCGACGGCGAGCGATGCCAACAGCGAACCAGCGACGGTCAGCGCGCGTGCAGCGCGCAGAAGCGGACTTGCCATCCGAACTCTCCTGATGAATGCGGCCCGGGGGCCTGCCTCGATCCACGCGGTCGAAAGCACGGCCCTTCGACGCTGGTGAAGACAGACCTCGGTCGCCCGGCTATGGGGTAAAACCGTGAATCACACGGCAGATCGAAGCCTCGAGGCACCCCGACAAGGCCCGAGTCTGGCCTAGGCCGGGGTGATTCCGACGATGGCCGCCTCGAGATCAGGAATCCCGTCCCCATCCTCATCCGTGCAGCAGTCCCAGCAGTTGGCGCCCCCATCGACGAACCCAGTCCCGCCGACGACGCGGATATCGGAGCCGCGGCAATGACGGAAGATCACCCTGCTGCTTCCCCGCGCCGTCGAGAGGCGATTCGACCCGACGATCACGCAGCCGTCGATCCGAGCCACCGCGTCCTCGCGTACCGAGATCAAGCCCGCTCCGTCGAGATGGTTGCGAAAGCTGCAGTCGATCGCCTCGACCCTGCATAGGTCGTAGACCGAGAAAGCAGCGCCGCGGTACCCCGGCGTGTTTCCGATGAACGCGCAGGCCTCGAAGACCGCATCACCGACGATATTGGCACCACCTGGAATTGCGTCGCTGGTCGCAACATTGTCGCGGATGATGCAGCGTTCGATTCGCAAGGCGCCACCGCCCGAGCGCTGGTATGCGATTCCACAGGACGCCGGACCCTTGACGCCGGAGTGGGTGATGGTCAGGTCACGGACGGTCGAAAGCACAGGCTCGACGCCGAAGAGGCCAAGCGCGGCGGCCTCGTATCCTGCGGCGTCGAGCATGGTCACCGCGGCCATGCCAGGTTGCCCTTGAAGTGAGACCGACTTGCTCTGGAGCAGCACATGGCCGCGATGGACACCGGGAGCGATGCGGATGATGTCGCCGGTCTTCGCCGCATCGACGGCTGCCTGGATCGTTGGATACTCCTGCGGGACATGGCGTTCCACGGGAACGTACGGTGCAGTGCGCCGCGCCGATCGCCGTTCGAGCACCATCCACACTGCTCCCAGCGCCATCGCTCCGCCCGCTGCTGCTGCCCCGACTTGAAGCAACATGCGTCGCCGACGCACGCACGCCACGGCTGCAGCGACCTCCTGCGAAAGTCGCGCACCATCGCCTGAACGCTGCGACGGCGTCGGCGCGAGATTCCGGTCGGCGACCTCGGCGAGCTTCCTCCCGAGGTCGGACCGCAGCCACTCTGGACGCGACTCAAGCACAAGCCGCAGTATGGCCGCGAGCGAGTAGACATCGGACGCCTTTGAAGCCAAGCCGCCCCGCTGCACCTCGGGCGACGCGAATCCGTGCGAGCCGCGCCCCGGACTGTGCGCACCTTCCAGTGCTCCGAGCCCGAAGTCGATGATCCTCGGCCGTGCCCGACCGTCAGTGCCGCGCACGACGAGCACGTTCGATGGCTTGAGATCGAGGTGTACCAGGCCGAGTGCATGCGCTTGCCCGATGATCGCTCCGATGTCCATGAAGAGCGTGGCCACCGAGGCGAGGTCGTTCATCGCCCTTGACGCCACCAACAACTGCTCGCCATCGACGAACTCCATCGCGAGATACGGCCTGCCGTCCGCGGAGATGCCCGCGTCATAGATGTCACGAAACCCCTCGCGGGGAAGCCTCGACAGGATGTCCCGTTCGGTGCGGAACCTCTCGAGGATCGCTTCGGATCCACCGGGACTGTCGAAGACCTTCAGCGCGACGTGCCGCAAGAACGGCCGCTGCTGCTCCGCGAGCCAGACGGTCCCCGAACTTCCCGATCCAAGATGCCGCAGCGGCGCATAGCCCGCGATCCGAGGCGCGGCTTCGCGCCCGTCGCACGGCGCGAGCGGGCCGAACAACATGCGCGAAGGTACGTCGCCCTCTGTCAATCGGCAGTCTCCCGCACCAACGCGCCCTCGAGCCTCTCACGCAACCCCTCAGGGGCGATGCTCGCCGCGGCCCCAAGCAATCCGTCGATCGCGTCCCGACGCTCAGTGCTCGCGGAGGTTCCGAAGCGGAGAATCGACTCCGCCACGCACCAAGCGTAAACGACAAGCGCCCCCGCACGCACGCGGAAGTCCGCGTTCGAGTCGAAGTCCCGCTTCGCAGACTCGCGCCATGCCCGCAACTGACGCTCGGTGCGCTCGGCAGCCGCATCCGAGGCCGCGTCCACCGAACCGAGGCCACCTCTGCGGAACGCTTCTTCGACCCAGGAATTGTCGCGCTGCGACAGTGCGAACTCGATCAAGAGGTCGGCGGGCTGGATCGCCGGTTGCATCGCAAGCCGCAGCAGTCTGCTGGCAGGCTCAGGCCCAAGCCGAAGGTCGCCGTTCGGTGATGTCGGATTCACCATGTCTGCCCCCATCTGGCGGTTTCGCGGCACGCCTTCGATCCAGACGCCGCCGCCGAGCATCGGCTGTTCGCCAAGTGCGCGAAGTCATCCATGTTCGGATCCGTTCAATGCATGGAGCATCTCGAGCAGCTCCACTTCAATATCCTCCGGCCTGACGCCATCGCGCACGAGCAGCAGGCGCACATGCTCGCGCAGCAGGTTCGATACCCGTCGCGATGCCTCTGCCATCGCAGCTGGGCGCATGTTGAACTCTGCCTGCAGATCACGGTACGGCCGCCCGTCGATGAAGTGGCGCCGAAAGATATCCCAGGCTACACCGTGGCCGGACTGCGCGAGCTCGTCCATCACCCGTTCACACGCCTCGGACAGGAGTGCCCGCGCCCACGCCGCCTCAGCGGCCTGGACACGACCAGCCGGCGGATCGCCGCCGGACGCCTCCGCCGCCGGGCGCGACTTGCGCTGCTCCTCCTTCGCGTAGAGATGGAGCCCATTGATCAGCCAGCGTCTCAACTGAAGGCCTGACTCGACCCAATCGTCGAGATAGCGCTCCCGCGAGAGCCGCGAGGCGAGAAACCCCTGCACGAGATCGATCGCGTCGCCGTGGCTCTTCAACGACGACCCACGGACATAGAGACGGAGAGGCTCGGCGTAGCGCTCAAGCACTCGCCGTACCGCTGCCTTGCGCGCGTCCGGGTCGCACGCGAGCATCGCCACGAGCCTGCCGCGCTCCGTCGAGGGAAACAGTTCGCCTCCGCTTCGCATGGGTTCGTTCACCATCCATGTCGAGATAGAGCGACGCGATGGCTTGATGGGCGTCGTGCTTGAGATTTCTAAGAGAATTCGTGGGCGCGCTCAGGCGCGGGCAGCACTGGAGTACCGCGCCTCGATCGCCATCACCTTCGCGAGGCGCTTCTCGTGGCGTGCCTCGCGCGTGTACTCGGCGGCGAGGAACGCGCGCACCATCTCGGCGGCGACCGCGGGGCCGACCGTGCGGCCGCCGAGGACGAGCACATTCATCGCATCGTGCTCGACGCCCTGGTGTGCGGAGTAGGTGTCGCTGCAGTTGCCCGCACGGACGCCCGGGATCTTGTTCGCGGCGACGCTCGCGCCGATTCCCGAGCCGCAGAACAGGATGCCACGGTCGATCTCGCCGCTCACGACCGCCAGACCGAGCTTCTCCGCGTAGTCGGGGTAGTCGACCGAATCGGTCGAGTGCGTGCCGAGGTCGAGCACGCTGTGGCCGAGCGCCTCGACTTCCTTCTTCATCGCTTCCTTCAGCGGGAAGCCTGCGTGGTCGCTCGCGACGGCGATCTTCACCGCGCACCTCCCGCGTGTCCGCCGCGCACGCGCGCAAGCGTGGCACGCGCAGCATCCGCCACGCGCTCGGGCGTGAAGCCGAAGTGCTTCGCGACATCCTTCGCGGGCGCGCTCGCGCCGAAGCTCGTCATGCCGACGCACTCGCCGTCGAGGCCCGCGTAGCGGTCCCAGCCCATCGTGCTCGCCGCCTCGCAGGTCACGCGTGCGCGCACCGCGCTCGGCAGCACGCTCGCGCGGTACGCCTCGTCCTGCGCGTCGAAGAGCGCCGTGCACGGCATCGACACGACGCGCGCGCGCACGCCTTCCTTCGCGAGGATCTCCTTCGCGCCGAGGCAGAGATGCACCTCGCTGCCCGAGCCGATCAGGATGACATCGGGCAGCCCGCCTTCCGCGTCGCTCAGCACATACGCGCCGCGCTCGCAGCCTTCGGCGCCCGCGACCACCGAGCGGTCGAGCGTCGGCAGGTTCTGCCGCGTGAGCGCGAGCACCGCGGGATGCCGCGTGAGGCGCATCGCCGCGCGCCAGCAGGCGTTGACCTCGTTCGCATCGCACGGACGGAAGACATGCATGCCCGGGATCGCGCGCAGCCCGACGAGCTGCTCGATCGGCTGGTGCGTGGGTCCGTCCTCGCCGACATAGATCGAGTCGTGCGTGAAGATGTGGAGGACCGGCAGCTCCATGATCGAGCTCAGTCGAATCGAGCCGCGCGCGTAGTCGCTGAAGATCAGGAAGCCCGCGCCGTACGGGCGCAGGCCGCTCAGCGCGAGGCCGTTGCACACCGCAGCCATCGCGTGCTCGCGGATGCCGAAGTGCAGGTTGCGACCGAGGCGGTTCGCCTTCTGGAAGCTGCCCGCGCCCTCGAAGGTCAGGAGCGTCTTCGTGCTGGGTGCCAAGTCGGCCGAACCGCCGATCATCCACGGCACCTGCTTCGCGATCGCGTTGAGCGCGGCGCCCGAGGTGTTGCGGGTGGCGTTCCCCTTCGCGTCGGCGGCCGCCGGCTTAAGGTCCTTGTCCCAGCCTTCGGGAAGACCCTTCGCGAGCATCGTGCGCACTTCTTCCGCGAGCCACGGATACGCCTTCGCGTACGCCTCGAAGCGCTCGTTCCACTCGGCGCTCGCAGCGGCGCCGCGGCGGCCGAGCTTGTCGGCGAAGCGCTCGCGCACGCCGTCCGGCACGAGGAACTTCGCGTCCTCGGGCCAGCCGTAGTTGCGCTTCGTGACCTTGATCTCCTCTTCACCGAGCGGCTCGCCGTGCGCGCTCGCGGTGTCCTGCTTCTTGGGCGACCCGTAGCCGATGTGGCTGTCGACGATGATCATCGTCGGGCGGTCGGCGTTGCGGCGTGCGGACTCGTAGGCCCGCGCAAGCTGCGCGAGGTCGTTCGCATCGCCGACGCGCAGCACATTCCAGCCGTAGCCCGCGAAGCGCGCCGCGACATCGTCGGAGTACGCGAGGTCGGTCTTGCCCTCGATCGTGATGCGGTTCGAGTCGTAGATCCAGCAGAGGTTCGCAAGCCCGAGGTGGCCGGCCAGCGACGCGGCCTCGGCGGAGATTCCCTCCATCAGGCAGCCGTCGCCGCAGATCGTCCAGACGCGGTAGTCGAAGAGCGTGTAGCCCGGGCGGTTGTAGCGCGCACCGAGCCACTGCGACGCGATCGCCATGCCGACGCTCGTCGCGAGGCCCTGCCCGAGCGGGCCGGTCGTCGTCTCGACACCCGTCGTCAGGTGGCTCTCCGGGTGCCCGGGGCACACCGAGCCGAGCTGGCGGAAGCGCTTGATCTCCTCGAGCGGCACCGACAGCTCGCCCATCGCATGCCCATGGTGGTCGAGCCGCTGCACGCCCGCGAGATGCAGGAGCGAGTAGAGCAGCATTGACGCGTGGCCGTTCGACAACACGAAGCGGTCTCGGTTCGCCCAGTTCGGCCGCGCGGGGTCGTAGCGCAGCGCGTCCTGCCACAAGGCGTACGCGACGGGCGCGAGGCCCATCGGCGCGCCGGGATGGCCCGAGTCCGCGGCCTGCACCGCATCCATCGACAGCGTGCGGATCGTGTTGATGGCGAGGTTGTCGATCGCGGGCGTCCCCATCGGGGTGCCTGCATCCTGGATCGGGAACGCGGTTGCGGTGGTCACGGGATTCTCCATCGGAATCCCGTCATGGTACGGACGCGGGGCGCACGCTGCACGAAGCGGGCGATGCCGTCAGTTGGTCCAGTCGGAGAGCACCACGGCGAGGTCCGCCGCACCCACCTGGCCGTCGTTGTCGAGGTCCGCCGCGCGCATCGACCGCTGGGTGCGGTCGGCGAGTTGCCACGCGGACAACAGCGCTGCGAGGTCGTCGAGGCCGACGCTGCCGTCTGCGTTGATGTCCGAGCGCGCCGGCGCGGCGACTTCAAGCCGCTGGTTTGCGGAGACGCCCGACAGCAGCGTGGTCTGGCCGCTCGGCCAGTCGATCTTCACCTCGAGCGTTCCCTTGAGCGTGGGGATGCCGAAGTGCAGCAGGTGTTCGCTGCTCGAGTTGTAGCCAGAGCCGCCATGCATCCACCGCTTCTGGACGACCGTGCCCGAGGTGCACTCGACGACCGCGCCGAAGCCATGCGGCGCGCAGCGCGAGTTCGCACCCGCGGTGAGGCGAACCTGCAGCCAGCGCCCCGCCATCGCCGAGTTGTTGCGGTAGAGCTTGATCGCGCCCGCGTTTACGAGCATCAGGAGATCCATGTCTCCGTCGCGGTCGTAGTCGAGCGTCGCCACCGCCCGCGTGTCGGCGGCGAGGTTGAGGCCCGTCGCCGCCCCGAGGCGGGTGAAGGTGGCGCCGCCGAGGTTCTGGAAGATGTACTCCGGCTCGTTCGCCCACTCGCCGGCGTTGCGCCCATTCACCTCGACGATGTCCTCCCACCCGTCGTGGTTCAGGTCCACCGCGGCGGTGCCCCAGCCCCAGCCGCCGTCCGAGCAGCCGCGCGCCGACGCAAGTTCCACGAAGTTGCCCGAGGCCTGCTGCATGTACAGCGTGTTTCCGTTGTACATGCCGGCGTTGGGCTGGTCCATGTGGATGCTGGTCACGTAGTAGTCGGGCCGTCCGTCGCGGTCGAAGTCTCCGATCGCGTGACCCATTCCGTTGTCGTCGAGGCCGAGACCCAGTTCCCCGGTCGCCAGCGCGAACTGACCGTTCGCGAGATTGCGGAACGCGCGCCCCGTCTCGAAGTCCGCCGCGATGAGCAGTTCGGGGAATCCGTCGCCTGTGATGTCGATGATCGCGGGCTGGAACCCCCAGGTCACGCCGCTCATCAGGGCCGGCGGCGTCGCGTCGGCGAAGCTGGCTCCGTCGTTGCGGAAGAGCTTGTTGCCGTAGTGGGCCGACGACCAGCCCGCCATCGCGAGGTCGAGGTCGCCGTCGAGGTCGTAGTCGCCCCACGCGACGCCGTTGGCGACGGAACCCGTCGTCGCCGAAGTGTTGACGCCGAACGAGGCCGCGACCTCGACGAAGGTCGTGCCTTGGTTTCGGTAGAGCCGGTGCTTGCCGATCTGACCGAGATTGTCGCTCCCGGTGCCGTAGCTCGACACGAAGATGTCGGTGTCGCCGTCGCGGTCGAAGTCGGCGCACGCGACGCCGTTGCCCGCATGCGCGGCGCTCACGCCCCACGCGACCGATGCGTTCGTGAAGGTGCCGTTTCCGTTGTTGATGTACAGGCGGTCGGTACCCGCGCCGCCCCGCGGCACGAAGAAGTCGGGCCATCCGTCGTTGTTGAAGTCCCCGACGCCGAGGCCGCCCATGATCCACTCGTTGAGCCCGGGCACCGCAAGCGAGTTCGGAGAATGCGTGAAGCCGGTGAGACCCGCTGCGGAACTGACATCGCTGAAGCCGATGGTCTGGGCCATCGCAGGCAAGCAGACAGCGGCGGCCGCGGCGGCCATCGCCCTCGTGAAAAGAGGGCAACCTCTTGATGGCACATCGGAGCGAACGACGACCATGCGGAAAGGCTACTTCCCGCCTCCGCGATGTCGAGGGAAATTGTCCCAAAATGTGCCTCGCCGTTCCTAATTCGCACGGTCCTCGGCCGCTGCCCCGCCGTCCCGGGCGGGCAGATCGTCGAACAATGCCCCGTTCGGGGGTGTGTCGAGATCCTCGAATTGGTCATCCCGCGCCGCCCGTGATTTTGTGACCGCCGGGATCAGGAGAAGCGCATCGATCGCGCGCATCGTGCTGTGGGCACCAACGACGAACCGCTCGAGCGTACGGATTCCACGCGCGGCAAGGCGTTGACGCCATCGCCCGCCGGACGCCCCCTGCGCCAAACCCGTGGACTCAGGCCTGCAGCCTCGCCGCGAGTTCCGCCCGCCGCGACACGCCGAGCTTGGCGTAGACCCGCTTGCCGATCGAGGCGACGGTGTTGATCGAGATGCCGAACTTCTCCGCGATCTCAGGTCGGCTGCTCCCCTGCGCGAGGGCCACGGCCACATCCTTCTCGCGCGGCGAGAGCTGGTCGATGCGCCGTTCGCGCACCAGGCTCTCGATCACGGGCGCCTCGTGGTGGGCGACGAACGAGATCGGTGCGAGCGGAAGCGATCCAGGCGCCGCGGGTGCGAAGTCGAACAGCGCGTGATAGTTGCACTCTTGCGACTCGAGGCCGTCGTCGACCTTCTGCCGACTCGACACCTTCTCGAAGAAGCGGTGCATGCGATGCATGATCGACTTCAACTCCGCGAGTTCCTCCGCGGTCAGCTTCATCGGCACATAGCCGCGGAATCGGAGCCCCCGCGACCCGATGGGGCGGGCCGAGCGCGCTTCCTCGATCTTGCTCCGGGCATGGTCGACCATCACGCGATCGAGCTCCTCGAGCAGCGCCACCTGCGCCGGCTCGGCGGGGTCGAACGAGATGACGACGGCGTCGCTCACCGCGAAGAAAGCGGGCTCGCGCCGATCGCCTTCCGCAGCCCGGCGACCGATGAGCCCGGCATCCTCGAGCAGGTCGAGTTCCGCCCGAAGCACCCTGAACTCGATGCCGCTGACCTTTTCGATCTCCGATGGAGTCGCCGCCCTCGGAAAGCGGCGGACGATCTCCAGGACGGACCTTGTGAGGGGCTCGCGGATCGCGCGGACGACGGCTTGGTTGGACAGCGGAAGCGTGATCGTGGGCGGGCGAGGCATCGGCCCCACATGTCTACGCCAAACGGCGGCCGAGTCACCATACGGCAGGGCAGCAATCGCGAATTCCACCCCGATTGCACCCGTTCAGGCGTGCGCCTTCCGGCCGATGGTCCGAGATCGATGCAAAAACACAACCAGCCCGACGCAATGCGCCGGGCTGGTTGCTTGTATATCAAGCAGCAGTTGGAGGCCTTCATCACCTGTCACCAGATGACTATTCCCGCGAACGGGAACGAGGTTGTCTTGACGGATTCACGACCCGGATCTCTCCGGGCGACGTGTCTAAGTACATTCCCTTAGAAAGGAGGTGATCCAGCCGCAGGTTCCCCTACGGCTACCTTGTTACGACTTAGTCCCAGTCACCAGCCTCGCCGTGGGCACCCATGAATTTGGGCGACTTCGGGCGCTGCCAGCTCCCATGACTTGACGGGCAGTGTGTACAAGGCTCAGGAACATATTCACCGCGGCGTAGCTGATCCGCGATTACTAGCGATTCCGACTTCAAGGAGGCGGGTTGCAGCCTCCTATCTGAACTGGGGCGGACTTTAAGCGATTTGCTCCACCTTACGGTCTTGCATCGTTCTGTATCCGCCATTGTAGCACGTGTGCAGCCCCAGGCATAAGGGCCATGAGGACTTGACGTCATCCCCACCTTCCTCCGGTTTGACACCGGCAGTCTCGCTAGAGTCCTCAGCATTACCTGTTAGCAACTAACGATAGGGGTTTCGCTCGTTGAGGGACTTAACCCGACACTTCACAGCACGAGCTGACGACAGCCATGCAGCACCTGTCCTAGTTCCGGTCTTGCGACTGTCATCCTACTTTCATAGGACTAATCCTAAGATGTCAAGCCTGGGATAAGGTTCTTCGCGTTGCTTCGAATTAAGCCACATGCTCCACCGCTTGTGTGAGCCCCCGTCAATTCCTTTGAGTTTTAGCCTTGCGACCGTACTCCCCAGGCGGCGCACTTAACACTTTTGCTTCGGCCAGGAGGGCGTCAAACCCCCCCGACCCAGTGCGCATTGTTTACGGCGTGGACTACCGGGGTATCTAATCCCGTTTGCTCCCCACGCTTTCGTCCCTCAGCGTCAGGACGAGCCCAGCGACCTGTCTTCACCTTTGGCATTCCGATAGATATCTACGCATTTCACCGCTCCACCTATCGTTCTGATCGCCTCTACTCGCCTCAAGAACTGCGGTTCGCCGAGCAGTTCCACGGTTGAGCCGTGGTATTTCACTCGACGCCTGCAGTCCCGCCTACGGACCCTTTAAGCCCAGTGATTCCGATTAACGCTCGCACCCTCTGTATTACCGCGGCTGCTGGCACAGAGTTAGCCGGTGCTTCCTTTGGGTATGGTCATTGTGTTCCTAGACCCTGACAGTGGTTTACACCCCGAGGGGCTTCATCCCACACGCGGCATTGCCCCGTCACGCTTTCGCGCATTGCGGAAGATTCGTTACTGCAGCCTCCCGTAGGAGTCCGGGCAGTGTCTCAGTCCCGATGCGGCGGGCCGTGCTCTCACACCCGCTACCCGTCTTAGCCTTGGTGAGCCGTTACCTCACCAACTAGCTGATAGGAGATTCCCCGCTCCCAGAGCGTAAACTTTGCTCTTTCGAGATTATCAGGTGTTAGCCACCGTTTCCGATGGTTATCCCTGACTCCGGGGTACGTAGGAATCTATTCCTCGCCCTTTCGCCACTCGTGTATTGCTACACGCGTTCGACTTGCATGTTTTAGCCATGCCGCCAGCGTTCAATCTGAGCCAGGATCAAACTCTTCAATAAGTTGTTAGCAGCTTGCGCTGCGTACCGTTGAAGGTTTGCCCAGCCAAACCGCCGATCATGTTGATCGGACGGCCGGTCATTCTCTCGGTTCCATTCACTTGCGTGCCGAGAGTGGTGGACGGCAAATCCACCATTCTTTGATGAACATCACTACCAGCCGGGTCTTGCGACTCGGACTGACAGTGACCACTGGAATTGATCATTGTCTTTGGCATCACGGAGGATGTTCATCTGCTGCCACTGTGGTGGCAGCGATTTGCGCTTGGCTTGCCGGCCGTGCCGGACAAGCTGCGCGAAACATCCTCGCGGCGTTCCAACTGCTGACTTGTCAAAGATACCGCGGCGAACCGCGTCCCTCAGCAAAACTGCTGTGGGTCGAGGAGTTTAGCGAAACCATGCGGGCTGTCAACCCACTTGGACGCTTCACATCGGCAAACTTGGAAAGGTTTTCAGGCGCGTTCCGCCACGCGCCCGAGAACCGAGTTCAAAGACGGTTTTTGCCGTCCGAGAACGGAGTATACCGCCCTCGCGATGCCGGTCAAACCATTCTTTGACCGAGAACTTCCACTTTCATCATTGTCGACCAGCCCATCGCAGGGACTTATCCACATTCCTTCAGCGCACTCCCCGCGGCACGATGGCCCCACCGCCGCCTTCGGCCGTCCCGTGGTCGCCGAAACGGGTCGAGCTGCGGTTCGGAGGGTCTGCTGCGGCGCAGCAGGCGGCGACAACGGACCTCGCACCGGCCTTCCGCAGCAGCCGGGCCACTTCGCGAAGGGTGGCCCCCGTAGTTCGGACATCGTCGATCAGCAGCACATGGCGGCCCTCGAGGCCGCATTGGGCTGCGCCGCGCCGCCGCAGGGAGAACCTCCCCCGCTGTGCATCGCGCGCCGCGCGGCCCGCACCCGTCTGCCGGAGCGCCAGTCCGACCGCCACAAGAGGGCTCGACTCGACCGCGAGCACGCGCGCAGCCGCCTCGGCGAGGCAGGCGCCGTGGTCGATGCCTCGCAGAAGCCTCCGCAGCCAGTGCGTCGGCACGAAGGTGACGACATCGGGCTGCGGGATGTGACCGGCGTGCACCGCGTCCTGCACCTGTCGCCCGAGTTCGGCCCCCAGCGCGTCGGCCATGCCGCGCCACGCGCGGCGCTTGATGGCGGGCACCCACTGCGACAGCGGCGGCGCATATCGACCCAGCCGAACCAGCGCGTCGTAGCCGAGGGTCCTCCCGCGGCACTCGGCGCAGCCGCGTCGCACATCTTCGAACGGTGCTCGCGTCGTGCCACAGCGCGGGCACGCGGCGTCGAGTGCGTCGCGCCTCCAGCCGGCAAGCGCCAGCTGCGTGCCCGCGTCGGGCATGCGGCTTCCGAAGAGCGCGTGCTCGAGCCCCCGCAGCGTGCGGGCACGCCGCGTGGCGCGCTCGGATCGACGCGACGCCCGGTAGGCCCGCCGCGCGGCCGCCGATGCCCGCGCGAGCGCCCGCAGCGAGTTCCTCTCCTGTTCCTTTCCTGCCGGCATGTCGTGCTCCCTTCGCGCGCGAACCTACCGCGCCGCGCGCGGCGACCCGCGAGTTTCGGACGACTTTCAGCCAAAAAGAACGCGGGGCGCGCCGTGTGCCGGACGCGCCCCGCGGGGGATTCACGCATCTTGTCGCGTCACTTCGAAGACATCATCTTGCGAAGCACGGTGTTGAGGATGCCGCCGTTGCGGTAGTACTCGACCTCGACCGGCGTGTCGACCCGGCAGAGCGTCTCGAACTCGACCTTGCTGCCGTCGGCGCGCGTCGCCACGACCTTGATGTTCTGCCGCGGCTTGAGGTCGGACGGGATGTGGACATCGAAGGTCTCGTCGCCCTTCAGCCCGAGCGAGTTGCGGTCCTGGCCCGCGAGGAAGGTCAGCGGCATCACGCCCATGCCGACGAGGTTCGAGCGGTGGATACGCTCGAAGCTCTCGGCGATGACGACCTTCACGCCGAGGAGGAAGGTGCCCTTCGCGGCCCAGTCGCGCGACGAACCCATGCCGTAGTCCTTGCCTGCGAGGACGACGAGCGGGATGTTCTTCGCCTTGTAGTTGACGCTTGCGTCGTAGATCGCCTTCACCGTGCCGTCGGTGAAGTCGGTCGTGACGCCGCCGGTCGTGCCGGGGGCGAGCTCGTTCTTGATGCGGGTGTTCGCGAAGGTGCCGCGGGTCATGACGCGGTCGTTGCCGCGGCGCGAGCCGTAGCTGTTGAACATCGCGGGGGCGACGCCGTTCTCGACGAGGAACTTGCCCGCAGGGCCGTCCTTCTTGATGTCGCCCGCAGGAGAGATGTGGTCGGTCGTCACCGAGTCACCGAGCTTCGCGAGGCAGCGCGCGCCCTTCACCGAGGTGATGGTGCCCGCTTCCTTCTTCATCTCGACGAAGAACGGCGGCTCCTGGATGTAGGTCGACTTCGCGTCCCACGCGTACATCTCGCCGCCGCCGGTCGCGATCTTCTGCCACGCGTCCGAGCCCTTGAAGACGTCGGCATACTCCTTCTCGAACTGGGCGCGGGTGACGAACTGGTGCACCGCGTCCTCGACTTCCTTCGCGGTGGGCCAGATGTCCTTGAGGTAGACGGGCTTGCCGTCCTTCGTGGTGGCGAGCGCATCCTTCTGGAGATCGATGTCGACGGTGCCCGCGATCGCGTAGGCGACGCAGAGCGGCGGCGACGCGAGGTAGTTCGCCTTCACGTCCTGGTGGACGCGCGCCTCGAAGTTGCGGTTGCCGGAGAGCACGCTCGCGACCGCGAGATCGCCTTCCTTGATCGCGGCGCCGATGTGGTCGGGCAGCGGGCCGGAGTTGCCGATGCAGGTCGTGCAGCCGTAGCCGACGGTGTTGAATCCGACGGCGTCGAGCGACGCGGTGAGGCCCGCGGCGTTCAGGTACTCGGTGACGACCTT
>JBKCZS010000057.1:0-2607 GCA_046337925.1 bacterium
GCACACCCGGCGCCGCGGGAGAACGGCCACGCGTACCATTGTCTTTTACACCACCAAAACTCCCCCAAAACCGAGCGACGAATGCAGTCGACGGTCCCGAGAGGTCGTCCGCGGCGGGTTTTAGGGCGGCCAGCGCACCGACCACAATGCACACACATAGAGCACCATACCAGGGTTATTGTATCACGGGGTTAGCGCAGGCAACAACACAGCGGCAGGGGCACAACGGCGCGGGCAAGCAGGCGCATGCACTTACATTTCAGGTCTTCACGCCCTGGCTGGGATACAACACCCATCAGCACCACCGGCTAGACTCGTCCCGTGAATGCACTGTTTGTACAGGTCGGGATCGAGCTCCCGCAGTACGCTGAGACCGTGTCCCAGGATGTTTTTGGCCGCCTGTGTGTCTCGATCCGCGATGAGGCCACAGTGGGGGCAGCAGAACACGGAGTGTGCTCCGACGCCGTGGTTCACGTGCCCGCAGCTGGAGCAGGTCTTCGTCGTCCACTCCTCGCCGATCTACAGCGACAGCAACAGGTGATCAGCAGTGTGCAGACACAATAAACAAGCAAACAAGCAAACAAGCATGCCACGTACGAAGACCACTCGACAGCCATGCACCGCGGCTTTCTCCATCCGCAGCCGTCGGAACTCGGCGTGGCCAATCGCCATGAGCTTCCTGGACACGGTTCTCCCCAACGGAGACCCCTCCACCATCGCCGACACGCGGAAGTGCGGCAGGAAGAACACCTTGAAGCGGCACGCAATCAGCAGCGCGTACTCGTGGGCTGCCTGCTTCACGGCGTTCCTCGCGCGACGGTGCAGTCGCTTGATGCGCTTTGCCATGGCGGACCGCTGCCAAGGCCCCAGCGTCGGGTCCTTGATCCGGGACTCCAGCGCGTCGATCGCCCGGCCAAAGTTGTCCAGCACGTGGTCCGCGAGGCCCTCGCCCAGCTTCACCACCGCGCCGTCGATCGATATCACCGTCTGGAACGTGTTGCCGCCAGGGTCACTGGCGCCGCAGGGCACCTTGTCATTGACGTCCTGACCGCAAGCTGCAGCGTGCAGGGACCGCAGGCTGTTGGGTCCAGCTTTCTGTGTAGCAGCAACAGACAGCAGCAGGCAGCAGGGGGAGTAGACAGCACGATACCAGCATACAAACAGACGTGCCAGTGCCGCAGGGTGCAAAGTTGCAAACAGACCTTGTCCTCCGGGCTGGTTGCGAGCGTGGGCACGCTACCGGGACGCTGGCAGGACAGCACAAACAGTGTCAAACACACAACCATCAGCTGCGTGAGTGTGCACGAGCCGGAAGCTCGGGCAACACTGCACGGCACGGCACATAAGCACACCTCTTCGCAGCCTGCCGTCGTCTCCGAGCTCCCTGCTGCAGCCCCGCTGGCACTGCCAGACCCGCCTGCAGCAGCCTGTGCGTTGGCCTGGAGCAACGCAGAAAACGTAGTACACGTGTACATGTCACGCCGCGAACAGCCGCACAACAGGCAAAACAAGGCAGTGGCACCTAGAAGACGCGCAGGAGCAGTACCTTACTGACACGCCGTAGTAAGTACCACTCCAGTTCCACGAGTCTTGCGTTCACGCCGACGCGGAGCTTCACCTTCTTGGCACGGGCCGCAGTGGCATGCGCTTTACGCCGCGATTTGTCGAGATGCACGCCCAGCGCCTTGATCAGCGCCTCCCTTGTCGCGTGTCGGTTCCACACGGAGGCGTACGTGACTGGCTCTGTGAGCTTGGGCGACAACTGGAGCACGCCACCGGTACCCTTAATGCCCGTCACGTACAGGAGCGTGTCGTCCATCTCGGGCTGGCGGGCATGGTAGTAAACAGCAGGCACGAACACAAACCGCGTGAGCCACCGTGACGGTGCTTGAACACGTATGCGAAACAAGCAACGTGAATATCACGACGCACCAGCGTGACCTCCGAGTCCTTTCCCTTGACGAACTGGTACAGCTCCAGTACGTTACCGAACGCGTACCCCACTGCCTCCGCCGGCAGGGAACGGAGATAGCGGATGAACGCCGGGTCCCGCACCATGATCTCCTTGTACGGCATGGGCTCGGCAGATGCCAGTGCGTGCTGAGCCAACGTCGGGATGGTCATGCCGCCCACACACACCTTCTTCGCCTTGTTGGAGGACGTGCCCGTTGGCAAGTCGATCCGCAGCGTGTTAGCGGGCTGCGCCTCGATCGCCTGTCGGCAGCATGAAAAAGTAGGGGTCATCACAACCGCAGGTCAGCCACGCAACTGGTAACTGCGGGAGCAACTTGAGGACGGAAGACAAGCCGGCTCGGACATCGCAGTGGTCAGTGATCAGCAAAGGCTGGCAATGCCACCAGCACCACGTACCGCTTCAACCTCAAGCTTCGTATTCGCGGGAAGGAGGCGCACGTACTCTTCGCCCCGCGTGTGACCGTCACAGAAGCGCAAAAATGCGCGGAAAAGGAACGGGTGCCCATCCACAGAGAGGGCTGCGAGACCACCCATCGTCCTCAACGCAGGACTCAGCTTGCCAACCACACATTCAAAGTAACGGAACCCTGTGGGAACTGCGGAGTCGTGCGTCAATGCGACTTTCCCGTTCCG
>JBKCZS010000058.1:0-3124 GCA_046337925.1 bacterium
CCGCGTGAAGACGCGGGAAGCGCCGTGAAGAACCCCCAGGCGCGAAGCGCCGTGAAAAATATTGTCTTCATGGGCATGGGCGAACCCACCGACAACATCGACGAGGTGATCCAGGCGATCCGCGTGCTCGTCGACCACGACGGCGCGGGCGTCCCCGCGTCGAACATCTCGATCTCGACCGTCGGCAACCCGGACGGCATCCGCAAGATCGGCGAGCTCGTGCGCGAGGAGGGTTTTCACCGCCTGAACCTCGCGCTGTCGCTCAATGCGCCGAACGATCGCGTCCGCACCGAGATCATGCCCGTCAACCGCGCGTGGCCGATGGCGCGCCTCAAGGACGCGCTCCTCGAGTTCCCCCGCTATTCGCAGGCCGCGTTCTGCGTCGAGTATGTGCTGATTCCCGGCGTGAACGATTCCGACGAACACTGCGACGAGGTCTGCACGTTCCTGCGCGAGATCCGCTGCTCGCTCAATGTGATCCCCTACAACCCGCGCCGCAATTCGCCGTGGCCTGCGCCCGACGAAGAGTCGGTTGCGCGCTTCATCGCGCGCGCCGTCGCGAACGGGCAGTTCACCAAGCGCCGCGGCACGAAGGGCCGCAATGTCATGGCCGCGTGCGGGCAGCTTGGCAACGAGAAGATCCGCGCGCGCAAGTACATCGCGGACGATGGCTCCGCGAAACCGGTGTCGCTCGGGATTCCAGCCGTGAAGCCTGCCACCGGCGCGCCCACGGAGCAGCGACCTTGAACGAGATCCGTCACGACGCCTCGCCGCGCGCGGGGAGCAGCAGGCAGCGGTTCCGCGACTACCGCGCGGAGCTCGCGAAGCGGGCGAAGTCGAAGTCGGAGGACGCCCGCGGCAAGCCCGTCAAGCCGAAGGGCCAGCGCACGCGCTCGTTCGGCGCGCTCTTCCGCGCGTATATCGGCCTGCTCGGGCCGTATCGCGCGCCGCTCGCGGTTGCGTTCAGCACGCTCGCGCTCACCACGGCGCTTGCGCTTGTGCCGCCGTTCGGAATCAAGCTGGCGATCGACAGCGTGTTCGGCAGCGTGCCGCTCCCCGCATGGCTCTCGGATGCAGCGCCGTCGTGGGTGGACCTCGGCTCGCGCACCTCGCTCCTTGCGTGGATCGCGATTCTCACGCTCGCGACGATCGCCGTGAAGGTGTCGGTGGGTGTCGTCGGCCGCCATCGCGCCACGATCGTGGCGAAGCGCCTTCAAGTCGCGCTGCGGCGGCGCGCGTTCGCGAAGGCGATCCACCTGCCGCTCTCCCGCGTGCAGGATCTCAAGGCCGGCGGCGTCTCGAGCCTGCTGCGCGAGGATGCGGGCGCAGCGGGCGAACTCCTCTTCGGGCTGCTCTACAACCCCTTCCGCGCGGTGATCCAACTCGTCGGCAGCCTGATCATCCTCGCGCTCACCGACTGGCGGCTGCTCGTCGGCGCGATCGTGCTCCTCCCGATGGTGTGGTTCAGCCACAAGGTGTGGATCGGCCGGATCCGGCCCGTGTTCCGCGACCTCAAGAAGCTGCGCGACGAGATCGACGGCCACGCCGCCGAGAGTTTCAGCGGCATCCGCGTGGTGCGCGGATTTGCCCGCGAAGAGGCGGAAACCGGCCGATTCGCGCGCGGCACGAACCTGCAGGCGCGCACCGAGATCCTCGTCTGGTGGTGGTCGCGCGGCGTCGAGATCGCGTGGGAACTCTTCATCCCCACCGCCGCCGCGGCGCTCCTCTGGTACGGCGGCAACCAGGTCGTCGAGGGCCGCCTCACCGCGGGCGACCTCGTGATGTTCCTCACCTATGTGACGCTCCTGCTCGGGCCGCTCGAGGTGCTGGCGAACACGGCGACCAGCCTGCAGACGGGGCTTGCGAGCCTCGACCGCACGCTTGATCTCCTCGAGGAGAAGGACGAGTTCGCCGAAACCGCGGCGCGCGCGACGGTGCGGCTCGATCCCGCGGCCGTTCGCGGCGATGTGCGCTTCGAAGGCGTGTCGTTCCGCTACCCGGCGTCCGACCGGCCCGTGCTTGCCGATGTGTCGTTCGACGCGCCTGCGGGCACGATGGTCGCGCTCGTCGGGCATTCGGGCGCGGGCAAGACGACGCTGTCGAACCTCGTGGCACGGTTCCACGATCCGACCGAAGGGCGCGTCACGCTCGACGGGCACGACCTGCGCGACATCGAGCTTGCGTCGTACCGGCGGCTGCTCGGCATCGTCGAGCAGGATGTATTCCTCTTCGACGGCACGATCCGCGAGAACATCGCCTACGCGCGGCCGGGCGCGAGCGACGCCGACATCGCGCGCGCGGCCGCCGTTGCGCGCGCGGATGTCTTCATCGAGAAACTCGACGCGAAGTACGACACGCGCATCGGCGAACGCGGCGTGAAGCTGTCGGGCGGCGAACGCCAGCGCCTCGCGCTTGCGCGCGCGGTGCTTGCGGACCCGCGGATCCTGATCCTCGACGAGGCGACCAGCAACCTCGACACCGAGAGCGAGCGGTACATCCAGGGCGCGCTCGGCGAGATCCTGAAGGGCCGCACGAGCTTCGTGATCGCGCACCGCCTGAGCACGATCCAGGGCGCGGACCTCATCCTCGTGATGGAGGACGGCCGCGTGGTCGAGCGCGGAACGCACGAGGAACTGATGCACTCGAGCGGTCGCTACGCGACGATGGTGGTGCTGCAGACAGAGACGCGGCGAGATGCGGCGGCCGGCAGACAAAGTCCAAAGAACGGGTGATGTCCACGGAACGGGCGATGTCGGTCGGTCCGGTTTTCTCACGGAGACACCGAGAACACGGAGCGCCGTCGCCGAAGGCGGAGCGCAGCGAAGCCTGAGCGAATGGCGTGGAAGGTCGCGGATGTATCGTGTGGCACTACCCCTGCGCAGCAGGGGTAGTGGCGGCCGCGAACGCAGGCAAGGCCTTCAGACTGCAGTCGTGACGCGCCCAGTGCGTTCGATGCCGCCATCACCAGAGGTGATGCCACACGATCTTGAGCGGTCGCGCCCGCGGGCGCTCCCTCTGGTGGGGACAACAGTCGTCGCCAACTTGCTCGCGCTGCGCTTCGCTCCGCGCTTGGGGGTGCCGAAGAAGGCGGAGCGCAGCGAAGCCTGAGCGGATGGTGTGGGAG
>JBKCZS010000059.1:0-4497 GCA_046337925.1 bacterium
CCCTCAAGGAGTCGGAGCGCGACGTGGCGACGCTCGAGCTCGGGCAGCGACTTCTTCACCTCGAACGCGAGCGCCTGCAGCCTCACCTGCATTCGATGGTTGTAGTAGCCGTCCGAGACCAGGTATCCGATGAGCCATGCGGCCGCGATTTTGGCGATTCCTCCCAGCGTGACGCCGCCGTCCGGCGACCTCACGACGAGGTATGCGACCGACGGAAAGACGGCGCTGACCGCGAAGATCAGCAGCCGCATGGGGGGTAGCGGGGTGATGGGGTCCTGAATCGGCGGACGGTTCATGTGGAATCTGTCGATTGATGATGCCTTGGAAGTACCGCCACGGCAAGTGGGGGCTCGGGCGGTCTCGGCAGCAACGCGGCAAGTGCTTCGCGCGCTGAATCGAGTTCCTGCGTCGAGCTCGAGAGCATCATCCACCAGAGTCGCGTGGCTTGTTGCCAGAGCCAGGTGGCCGGCCGAAGCACGTGGCCCAGAAGCGGAGTTACGCCAGTACCGAGCAGCGGCACCCATTTGAATGTGACTACTGACTCAATTGGAGCGGTGAATGGAAGCCATGGATATTTTCTGAACATCCAGGCCAGCTTTGTTACGCCGCTTGCATGCTCGAGCCCTGCAGCCCCCAGTCGTTTCCAGTACCAATCATGTAAAGCCACCTTCCCCCAGTCATCGGCGAAGAGTCTGGCGATCGCCGGTCCCTTCACGATGAGCACTGCGGCGACCGCCGCGATCGCGACGGTCTCTACGACCGCCCAGGGAGAGTTGATCCAGTCTTCCGAGTGGTATCGCAGCCAGAAGTTCTGGGCGATCCACTCATGGAACGGGTTGTTCCCCTGGATGACAACCGAGTAGAACCAGCCCTCCCGAGTCCAGTCGTTGCTGAGCCTTCCAGCCCAAGGGCGAATGTGTGTCGCGATTCGCGACTCCTCGCACCTGATGTGGTTGGCTGCGGCGGAGTTTCCGTCGACCGAGTGAAGCCTCAGCCCCTTGCCGGGAGGCGGGATCGGTGCACCGGGCGCGCGCCGCTGGTTGGACGGGATGTCGACAGGTTCAGGCGCGTAGAACCCGTCGCTGGAGGCCAACCCATACGGATCCGTCCCCGCCATCGGGTTGCGGCCGAGATATGAGTAGAGGCTCGGCCCGTCCTGGTAGCCCGCGGGATCGCGCTCGAGCCACCTGCACATCCCCGGCGTCGGGTCGTAGTGGCGGAATCGGACGGTGTAGGCGCCGATGTCGCCGTTGAACCTGTAGCCGCAGAAGCCGATGTTGAAGTCGGAGAGCGCGTTCGCGGCGCGGGCGAGGTTCGCGGCGGGGGAGGTATCGCCTGCGGCGGGCTGGGTCGCGCTGCCCGGCTGCGCGAGCTGGCCCTGCGGGAGCGCGGCGACGTACGACCGCGACCCGAAGTGCGCGATGTCGGTCGAGGTGACGGTGCCGTCGCGGTCCCAGTCGGCGTCGGGGTTGTAGCCCGGCTCGCCGATCCTCTTCTTGACGGCGGCCTGCGCGATCGCCGTGTCGGCGCTGTCGACCTTGCCGTCGCCGTTGATGTCCTTCGCGGGGAGGTGCCGGGCCTCGCCGAAGGCGTCGTAGGCGACGCGGAAGGCGAGGGTGCCGGTGCGGCCGACGGCGGCCACGACGCTGAACTGGTGGTCCGTGAGGTACTGCTCCCAGTCGATGTCGCCGGCGGCGGTCTCGGCGAAGCTCGGCGTGCCCGAGCCCGGGTAGTTCGCGTCGACGCGTCGGAGGACGAGGTCGTCGATGTAGCGGAGGCCCCAGATGTTCTGGACGATGCGGTCGATGGAGACGGGGTCGGAGGCGGAGACGAAGCCCGCGTCGACGTGCTCCTCCACGATCTGCCACGCGGCGTTGTAGTAGAGGTAGCGCCGCTCGTTGATCGAGTGCGCGGTGTCGGTGGTGTCCGCGTCGCGCTCGACGAGCGCGCGCATGCCCATCCTTCAAGACTTTGCGCGTTGTAGCGGTAGCGCGCCCGGGGCTTCGGGTCGTAGCCCGAGGCGGTCTTCACCTGGAAGTCGACCTCCGTCAGCCGCCCCCAGCGGTCGTGGCGGTAGGCGAGCCGGTTCCCGCCCGCGACGGTCTCGCGGGTGCGGACGTTGCCGGCGGCGTCGTGGGTGATGGCGAAGGTGGCGGACTCGAAGAGCCGCGCTGGCGTTGTCGCGCGCCTCAGGGCTCACGCCACTGGTCGCAAGCTCACGCGACGCGTGACCGCGCGGCGGTCGTCGCAGTCGACCCTGCTCGGATGGTCCTCTGGGGAGCCAGGAAGATCTCGGCGCGGACCTTGAAGCGAGCCGCGAGGGCCCTGATGTGATCGACGGTGAGCGCGCGCTCTCCCCTGAGGATCTTCGAGCCCATGCTCTCGTGCACGCCGAGGACTCTGGCCAGCGCCGACGCGTTGAGGCCGTGCTCGGCCATCAGGTGCCTAAGGGCGTCCATGCCGCTCGGGAGCGCGATCGCGTGGTGCGCGGACTCGTAGGCCTGCACCAGCTGCACGAGCGTCTCCATGTAGAGCTCCTGGCCCCTCGTCAGCCTCTCGACCGCCATCAGGCGGTCGATCATCGAGGTCGCGTCGGCGTAGCGGGCGTCGTCCTTGATGGCCTGGGGCGGCATGATCCGTACGAGTTCCTCGAACTTGCCGGGAAGCCTGGTGTTGTTGGCGCGCTTTGCTGCAGGCATCGCTCTACTCCTTCCACCGACCTTCGTCGTACTCGGCGTGCGTGAGGACGAAGCGGACGTTCACAAGCCGGTAGTCGTAGCGTATCCGCGCGACAAGGCGGTACTTGTTTCCGCCGATGTTGAACACGGTCAGCGTTCCTCCGCCTCCCGACTCGACGGCGTCGGCGTGCGGGAAGGTTCTCCGCACGTCGCGGATGCTCTTCCATTCGGCGCCGAGCGCGATTCCGTGCCACGAGCGGAGTGGCCGCTCGGCGTCCCTGTGCCGCTCCCAGAACTCGCGCAGAGGCTTGAGGCTGATGACGCGCACCGAGACATATTGTCTCATCTCGGCACGGAAGTCAAGGCGTATGAGACAAAAAGTCTCGATCCTGAAAGGCGCTTGACGGGAGTGCCGCCCGACCAGCGGCCGTGCGCGGTGCCGGGCCGAACTGCGCCACATCGCGCGTTCCGACGACGCCGTCGCGGTCCCAGTCGGCGTCGGGGTTGTAGCTGAGTTGCCCTAGCTTGCCGAGCGCGCCCTGCGCGATGGTGGTATCGGCGCTGTCGACCTTGCCGTCGCCGTTGATGTCCTTTGCGGGGAGGTGTCGCGCCTCGCCGTAGGCGTCGTAGGCGACGCGGAAGGCGAGGGTGCCGGTGCGGCCGACGGCGGTGCGTCGAAAGAGAACTCAAGCGTGCCCGCGCAACTCCAGAAACCCAGCGCACTGTTCAAGACCTGGCAATGCGGTCACGGCGCTGGCGAATGCTCGCTCGCGGAAGGAGCGAATCGCGCTTTCGAGTTCGTTGAGGGGTACGAGGGCACTAAGTGGAACGTAGGTTGGCGCTATTCGAACAGCATCGCCATTGCGCGCGAACAGAATGCTCGCCTCGTTCTCGGTGAACTCAAACCGCTCTATCGCGCGCGGGGATCGCGCGAGTTCCACGGCTATCGCGCTCAAGCAGACGGCACAATCCAAAATCGGGATCCACCCCCAACGAGCGCTGCAGTCGATCCCGTCAAAACTCAGTATGAGGTCGCCGACGAGGACGCTCTCCTGGATCAGCGCGGCCGTCATCTCGCCCACCCGCGCAGGGTCGATTTCCTTAGGGATGGATGACTTTATGCTGAAGTCGAGTTCGATCATCGGTTGGAGTCTGTGTCGAATCTCTAAGTCGAAAGGTCGAGCGCTCGGGTTGCCGGCGTCACGAGCCAACGCTCGAGCCGGAGGGAACTCTTATACGGGTTCATTAAACCAAGGGGCGGCCTCGGATGCGCCCAACCAAACTGCGATTCAACATCTTTGAGTTCCGAGCGAATCTCTAGTAGGGAAACGCGGTCTGGACGCTTCCGTCTGGTCGAACGACCACTCGCAGCCGCGAGGTCGGGTTCCCGACGATGTCGATTCCGATGACTCGTTCGAAGGAGTACTCGATCACGGTCCCGGGGCGGCCTCTCGTGTTTGGTCGAGAGGTACCGTGCGCGACGGCCGCACGAACCATCTCCACGAGTGACCTAAGGCGGATGTCGGCGGCAAATTTGCCGGCTCCGGTGGAAGCGCTCCTCGGCCAGTGGCGCGCAACGATATGGTCTAGGTCGCGCTGGAGGATCCGAACGCCAGCGCCCTCCGCGCCATCGGCCCCACATCCGTTCGTATTGTGCACCACCACCCCGCACGCGCCGACGAGGTAGCGGCTCGTGCCCTCGACGGTGAGGTTGTAGACGGGGACGACCGCGTGGCGGCCGCGGATCTTCGTGACCGTGGCCGTGCCCGCGACGCCCTGCGGGGACATCGTGCGGACGGCGTCGCCCTCGGCGAGGTCG
>JBKCZS010000060.1:0-3207 GCA_046337925.1 bacterium
GAACCGCGACGGCACTGTCAGCCGCGACGCGCTCTACCTCCTGCGCCACTCCTGCGCGCACGTGATGGCCGAGGCGATCCAGCGGCTCTTCCCCCAGGTGCAGCTCGTCTATGGCCCGCCGCTCGAGACGAGCTTCTACTACGACATGCTGTTCCCCGACGGCAAGATCATGTCGGCCGACGACTTCGAGAAGGTCGAGGCGGAGATGGCCAAGATCGTGGCGGAAAACCGCCCGTTCACGCGCTACGAGCTGCCGGTCGCGGAAGGTCTCAGGAAGCTCCAGGGCGAAGGCTCGAAGTTCAAGCTCGACAACGCCGCGCGCGCGGTCGAGGCCGGATCGACCTCGCTCTCGTGGTACGCCACCGGCGAACCGGGCAAGAACTGGGAAGACCTCTGCCGGGGCCCGCACGTCCCCTCGACCGGCAGGATCGGCGCATTCAAGGTGCTGTCGCTCGCGTCGAGCTACTGGAAGGGCGATGAGAAGCTCGACCGCCTGACCCGCGTCTACGGTACCGCCTTCGCGACGAAGGAAGAACTCGAGCAGCACGTGCGGCTTCAGGAGGAGTCCAAGCGCCGCGACCACCGCACGCTCGGCAAGCAGCTGCGGCTCTTCCACATCGACGAGATGGTCGGCCAGGGGCTCATCCTCTGGACCCCGAAGGGCTCGATCGTCCGCAACGAACTGCAGAACTTCATCGGCGCCGAACTGCGCAAGCAGGGCTACCACCAGGTCTATACGCCGCACATCGGCAAGCTCGACCTCTACAAGACGAGCGGCCACTTCCCCTACTACAAGGAGTCGCAATTCCCCGCGATTCCCGAGGGCGACGACCTTGCGAAGCTCTGTGAATCGGGCTGCTCGTGCGCCGAGCTCACCGCGCGCCTCGACGGCGTGAGCGCCCAGTTCGCGCGCGAACTGAACGAGCGCACCGGCCGCGAGGTGATCGCTCCCGACCGCGTGATGGACGCCGACAAGCTCGTGAACGGCTTCCTGCTGAAGCCGATGAACTGCCCGCACCACGCGAAGATCTTCGCAAGCGAGCCCCACAGCTACCGCGACATGCCCGTGCGCCTCGCGGAGTTCGGCACCGTCTACCGCTGGGAGCAGTCGGGCGAACTGAACGGCATGACCCGCGTGCGCGGCTTCACCCAGGACGACGCCCACCTCTTCGTGCGCGAGGACCAGGTCGCCGAGGAAGTGCTCGGCTGCCTCTCGCTCGTCAAGATCATCTTCTCGACGCTCGGCATGAACGAATACCGCGTGCGCGTCGGCCTGCGCGACCCGGACGGGACGAAGTATGTCGGCGACCCCGCCAACTGGGACAAGGCCGAGCAGGCCTGCCGCGACGCCGCGAAGACGCTCGGCGTCCCGTTCAGCGAGGAGCCGGGCGAAGCAGCGTTCTACGGCCCGAAGATCGACTTCGTCGTCAAGGATGTCATCGGCCGCTCGTGGCAGCTCGGCACCGTGCAGGTCGACTACAACCTGCCGATCCGCTTCGACCTCTCGTATGTCGGGCAGGACAACCGCCCGCACCGCCCCGTGATGATCCACCGCGCGCCGTTCGGGTCGATGGAGCGCTTCTGCGGCGTCCTCATCGAGCACTTCGCGGGCGCGTTCCCCTGCTGGCTCAACCCGGAGCAGGTGCGCATCCTCCCGATCAGCGAGAAGAGCGCCGCCTACGCCGACGAGCTCCTCGCCGCCCTGAAGGCCCGCGGCGTCCGCGCCACCGTCGACCACTCGAACGACCGCGTCCAGGCCAAGATCAAGGTCGCGGCCGAGGAGAAGATCCCCTACATGGCGGTCGTCGGCCCGCGCGACGCGGAAAGCCGCGTCGTGAGCGTCCGCGCGCGTGGAATCGAGGCGAATCTCGGGGAAATGCCCTTCGATGCCTTCGTCGACGGCATCGCCCGCGAGATCGAAGGGCGGCTGCTCTCGGGCGCCCCGGGAACCGTCCAGGCAAGCCTCGCCAAGTGACCCGCGTCGGGCGGCCGCCCCGCCCACGCCGCCTTTCCGCCGAAAGACCGTCGGTTTCCCCTTCCCTCCCCCATCGGAGGTGGTATCGTTCGGGGATGCACTTCCCTGACGCCTCCCGATCCGCATGACGACCCGGCTTGTCAAAGCCCTGGTCCCCTGCGTCGGTTGCGCCCGTCTCGGTGACTGCACCCACACTTCGTTGCGTCTTCGTTTCGCCCGCGCGCTGGCGGCAGCCGTGTGTCGAACTCACCTTCCATGAAGCACAGCCGCCCGTGAACATCACGGCCAATTCAAAGGACTCGACCCATTTACCCGCCCCGTAGACCGTTCGGTGGTCCCCGCCAAGACTCGCGTGACTTCGGACCGCGCATCAACGACCGTATCCGGATCTCCCCCGTCCGTCTGCTCGACCCGCAGGGCGAGATGCTCGGCGTGGTGCCGCTCGAGGAAGCGAAGCGCCAGGCGTACGACGCCGGGCTTGATCTCGTGGAGATCTCGCCGGATGCGCGGCCGCCCGTCTGCAAGATCATGGACTTCGGCAAGTTCAAGTACGAGCAGTCGAAGAAGGAGAAGGCGAACAAGGCGAAGACGAAGTCTTCCGAGATGAAGGAAGTCCGCCTCGGGCGCTCGATGAAGATCGACCCGCACGATGTCGACATCCGCATCGCCCAGGCGCGCCGCTTCCTCATCGAGGGCCACCGGGTCCAGATCATCCAGAACTTCCGCGGTCGCGAAATGGCGTTCCGCTCGAAGGGCGACGAGCGCATGGACGACATTATCCAGCGCCTCGCCGACCTCGCGAAGGTCGAGGTCCCCCCGCGCCTGAACGGCCGCCGAATGGGCATGATCCTCGTGCCTGAGAAGCAGAAGGTCGAGGCCTACAAGCGCAAGATGCTCGCGGAGGGCAAGCCCGTGCTCCCGACGATTCCCGAGCAGCTCGAGGAGTTCGAGCACGAAGACGACGATCACGATCACGACGATCACAACCACGACGGCGACGAGGGCTCGGAGACCTGAACGGTCGCTCGGCCTACCCCCGGCAAACATTCAGACGCCCGCCCTCACCGGCGGGCGTCTGCCATTTGGCCTGACTTTCCCGTGTCCCGTCGGGTCGGACCTGCCCGTGAACCACCCGAGGGAACCTCGCAAAGACGTCCGTTATCCCATTCATCCCGCATGCGCGATGAGAAAAGATCGAACAAATCGTGCAACCCATTACCAAGGGAGCGTCT
>JBKCZS010000061.1:0-7928 GCA_046337925.1 bacterium
GTCGCCACCGCCGAGGCCGCGCGCGTCAGCTACGGAGCCGCGCTCGGAGCGGAGGCGATCAAGCTTTCCGCGAGGCAGCTCCTCGCGCTGCCGCTGCCGATCGACCGCGAGGCATGGTGCGAGAGCGCGCGGCTCTTCCGCAGCGCATCATGCGCGCCCGACGCGCGCTCCCGCGGCGAATTGCTCCGTCGTTTTGCGGAGTCATCCTGCCGCGCGCACGGTCTTTGCGGGCCGGCCGCGGCCGAAGCGCTTCGGTTTTGGACCGAACGCATCTGCTAGCGGTGAAGTGAAAGACCCGCGCACCCGGGGTGGAGTGCGCGGGCCGGGTTGATGATCCGAGGGCTGGCTCGGACTCAGTTTGTCCAGTTGACGAGCACGACCGTGAGATCGCTCGCATCGACGACCTGGTTGCCGTTGACATCGCCAGCGCGGTTCGGACCGGTGAGGCCCCAGTTGCCGAACAGGATCGCGAGATCGAGGGCGTTGACGAGCGAGTCGCCGTTGATGTCGGCCGGGAACGACGAGCTCGGCGTGTAGCGCACGATGCGGCCTTCGCCGCCCACCGGGTAGTCGACGGCGCGGATCACGCCGCTCAGGCCGTCCTTCGCGGTGATGAAGTTGAAGAGCGCCTGCTGGTAGCTGACGCCGACGGTTTCAAACGGGAGTCCGTTGAGCGGATACTCGTCGCCACCGCGGCAGAGGAAGTCGATCGTCGCAGCGGGGAGCGTGAGCTTCGGGTTGAGGACGACGCCGTCGTCGACGAGCACCGTGCCGTCGTCGAGGATCACATCGAGCACGCGCGAGCCCGGGTTGGCGGCCACCGAGTAGGTGAAGCTGAAGCCGGAGATCTGCGCGAAGCGGCCGTTGCCGCTCGACGGGAAGCCCGGCGGGAGCGGCGTCACGCGGCTGACGGCATTCTCGAGCAGCGCCTTCAGCGTGGTGACCGGAAGCGCCGGAATGACCGAGACGAAGTTTGAGAACGGAAGGAACTGGAAGGTGTTGAGCTCGGTGAAGTTTCCGGCCGGAAGGATCGAGTTGTTGCGGATGCCGCCACCGTTCTGGAAGGCGATCACCGGAAGCGGCAGGCCCTCCTCCGGCGCACGCTTTCGGGCGTTCCAGAGCAGGCTGTCGGCGCAGAGGTTGCCCTCGTTGGTCTCGGTCGAGCGGATGATGGAAGTTCGGCCATCGAGCGGGACCTCGCTGATCGCGATCACATTGGCGGCGAGCGCGGCGACGGCGTTCGTGACCGGGGTGGTGACCTGCGACTGCACGAAGGCATCGGCTGCGACGCCATCGGGCTGCGCGGTGCTCGCGACGCGGACCGGTCCGCTCGTGGGATCGACGGCGACGACATTGCCGGAGGCATCGAAGTCGACGACGAGGCGGCCGACATAGCGGTAGTCGCCGCGGGTGGTGATGATGGGAAGCGGTCGGCCGGTCGCGTCGGTCTCATAGAGCGGATATGAGCCGTATCGGATGTCGGGCACGCCGTCCGCGTTCGCGTCGGTCGCGTCGTCCGGAACCAGGAGCTGGCCTGGGTTCCAGAGGAGTTCATCGCCGCCGCCCGCGACGAGCACATCGACATCGCGGAGCGACTGCGCCAGCGTGCGCTCGGAGCCGATCCCCTGGAGGTGCGTCATCACGACGATGTGTCGGACGCCTGCGGCCGTCAGCGCATCGACCTCGGCCTGGATCGCGCCGAGCACATTCGTGTTGATGATGACATCGCCCGGCGAGGAGATGAACGGAAGATCGGTGGTTGTCGCGCCGACGAAGCCGACGGTCACGCCATTGGTCACAGCGGTCGTGCGCTTCGCGATGCGACCCGACGCAGCGAGCGGCGCGAGCGACGGCTCGGGGGTCACATCGAGGTTCGCCGAGAGGAACTTCGTCCCGTCGGTGAAGCCGTTGATGAAGTCGGCGAGCACTTCGGGACCGAAGTCGAAGTCGTGGTTGCCGAGGCAGATTGCGTCGTACTGGATCGCCTGAAGCGCGATCGAGTCGTAGAACGGCGTCCCGATCGGGAGCGACAGGCTGGCGTTGAACTCGGGGCCGGCCAGGAAGTTGTCGCCGCTCGAGACCATGACGCAGCCACCGCTTGCAAGCGCGGCGGCGCGCAGCTGATCGACCTTCGTCTTGAAGCGCGCGGCGCCACCGAAGGCCTGCTGGCTGCTCGAGGGGTAGAGGAGCTTGCTCTCGGTGTCGTTGGTGTGGAGGACCGTGAGCCGGAAGTTGCTCGCAGACGATGGGGCCGCTAGGGCGATCGCCGCGGCGGAGCAGAGTGCAAACGGAACGGACTTGTGCATGGAGGACTCCGTGTGGCCATTGGGCTGCGCAGGGCAGCGTGAAGTGCGCGACGCCGCGCACGGGACCTCGGGACGGTGCTCCAACGGTGTGAAGGGCAGGTGTTGGGATTCGCGTAGAAATGACGGCACTTCGGTGCGGAACCCGTTTGGCATCGGTAAAGCAGCAGGGCCGTGCTCGCGCCAAAAACGACGACGCCCGCGTGAGCGGGCGCCATCGAGCCGAATAGTCTGTATCGCGTGCGGTCTTGCCTCAACTCCACTCTCTATCACCAGAGGGAGCCGCCGCAGCGGCGACCGCTCATCTCTAGCACCAGAGGGCGCCGCCGCAGCGGCGACCGCTCAATTCACACGCCCGCAGGAACTGCGGACGCATTCTTCTGCGCGACCGCGACGAGCGCGTCGAAGGTCTTGGGGTCCTCGATCGCGATCATCGAGAGCATCTTGCGGTTGAGCAGGACGCCCGCGCGCTGGAGGCCGTTGATGAAGAGCGAGTAGCGGGTGCCACGCATGCGGCACGCGGCCGTGATGCGGGTGATCCACAGCGCGCGGAAGTCGCGCTTGCGGGCGCGGCGGTCGCGCCATGCGTAGCGCTTGGCGCGCATCATGGCGACCTTGGCCTGCTGCTTGTGGCGGGACTTCGTGCCGAAGAAGCCGCGGGCTTCGCGGAGAAGCTTGCGGCGGGCTTGCGTGCGGGCTGCACCCTTGCGTGCGCGTGGCATGTTCGATCAACCTCTTGGCTTGCGACCGGCGGAGGACGGGAGTTCTGTCTCCCGACGCTTCGGACCCGACGGTCTGGTCATTGGGGTCTAGTGAATAGACGGTTCAGCAGACGGTGCGGATCACTGGGCGACGGCGACTTCGCGCTGCGCATCGCGCAGTTCGCCCTGCTCCTGCGAGAGGAGCGGACGGAAGAGCAGCTTGCTCAGGGCGCGGATGTCGCCCGAGCGCGCGTAGCGCTTCTTGCGGTAGCTCTGGATCTGCACGCCGGTCTTGTTCGACTTCAAGTGACGGGAGTGCGGGCGCCCGAAGCGGATCTTGCCGTTCTTCGAGATCTTGATGCGCTTGGCGAGGCCCTTGTGACTCTTGTTCTTCGGCATAGGTGGCTCCCGTTGGGGGATCGGCGAAGATAGCAGAAACAGCGGTACTCCCGCAAGCGGTGAAACGCGGGGAATCCGATGGTCCGTTTCGGTTATCAGGCTGCCGCCGACGGTCCGCTCAGTTCAGCAGGAACACATCGATCCCGATCCACTCGGAGGGCTTGTCGAGGCCCTCTTCGGGCTTGCCCCGCTCGGCCTCGCTCATCGGGAGGTAGATGTTCTCGAGGTGGCGCGGCATGTTGTCGAAGGCGGGCATCACAAGCGTGGTGCTGCGCACGAACTCGACCGATCCGTCGGTGAAGAGCGCGTTCTGGCCTGCGCCGCCATGGTCGGGGCTGTTCAGGATGCAGAACCCGATGGGCTTCCCGGCGCGCGTGAGCTCGATGGCGGGGCTGCGGTCGGCGATGATCGGCACGCGGATTCCCGTGGTCCAGGCGCGCATCGCGGCCGCGGTCGGCACTTGGTAGGCGTAGCCCTCGCCCGTCGGGTCGTTCGCGCAGCAGAGGCATCGCTTCTCGGCGTACTGGCCGTCGGTCAGCACATCGAGGTGCCGGTTGTTGTCGACATCGCTCCAGTGCTTGAGCGCGCTGAAGTCCGGCATCAGGCTCGCCTGGAACGGCATCGCGCCGCGGTCCTTCACATAGCGCGCGACGCCGCCGCCGAGCGCCCGCATGTTGTCGGCGCAAGCGGCCTCGGACGCGCGCGAACGCATCCAGTTGGCAAGCGGCAGTCCGACGGCGACCACGATGAGCGCCACGCAGGCGACGGCCCAGAGATCGGGCCAGCGTGTGCTGGTGAACGATCCTCCGCGCGCCGGATCGAGCCGCATGCGGTCCTCGCGGGCGTGTTCCTCCCGCGCGATGCGCGCAAGCGTCGCGTCGGTGAGCGCCGGGTCCGACGGCTCCACGGCGTAGTCGTCGAGCCGCGCGAAGAGGCGGCTCGCGGCGGCGAGGCGCGCGGCAAGGTCCGGCCGTGCGGCGGTTGCGCGCGCAAGGTCGAAGTCGTGCTCGATCAGCAGATCGATCGCCTCCATGTCGGGTACGGAGAGCGACGGGCCGCCTTGAAGCGGACCACGCGTGTCGTCGTCGGTTCCACCGATCGACCCGTCACTTGAACGAATGGGCTCGTCGCCTGCGCTCATGCGTTGTCACCGTCTTTGTTCGATTGCCGCGACCTGCGGGCGTCGTGCGTGCCGGCATCCGTTCCGGCATTGCCTGGTGCGCCGTCGCGGGCCTCGCTCGGAAGCGGGAGGCCGCGACGGGCGCAATTCAATTTCCAGCTCTCTGCGAAGCATGCCACCGCTGCGTGCAGGCGGCTCTTGACCGTCCCGAGCGGGATCGAGAGGCTGTCTGAAATCTGAGCGTAGCTCAGCTTCTGGAAGTAGCTGAGCAGCAGAATCTCCCTGAAGTGGGGCGGGAGTCCGTCCACCACCTGCTTGACCATCGCGGCCTCGTCGCCGCTTTCGAGCGGAAGCGACGGGGCGGTCGAGTCTCCCTCGATGAGGTCGACGAGCGTGCCGTCCGAGTCCTTGCCCATCGGCGCGTCGAGGCTGGTCGCTGCGCGGCGCTTTTGCCGGCGCAGGAAGTCGCGGCCCTTGTTGGCCGCGATCGTGTAGAGCCACGGCTTGAAGCGGCGCTCCGAGTCGAAGCTGTCCGACGAGAGGTGGATCTGCAGAAAGGCTTCCTGAAAGACATCGTCCGCACCTGCACGGGAGCCCACGAGGCGGGTGAGGAAGCCGTGCAGCTCGCCGCGGTAGCGCTCGATAAGGATGCGGAGCGCCTGGGCATCGCCGGCCCGGTGCGCGACGAGGAGGTCCTCGTCGGAGCGGGTGTCGGTGGTCGCCGAGCGAGAGCTGTGCGAGTTCGGGCTCAATGCCGAGTGCGCGGGGAGGGACGGGAGTGCCGACGCGTGCCTGCGTCGCTTCTTCGGGAGGATAGCCGAGAATGCACGCGCTCCGAGGCCGCCGAGGCCGTCGGCGACCTTGGCGAGGCCTTCATTCGTCCCCGCGAGGCCCGCGTCGCCGAGATCCGCGATCGCCCGCGTCACCCAATGGACCGCGTCGTCGGCGGTGGGTCGGGGGGTCGTGACTGCGATCGAGCGGGCCATGGGGTGCGCTACGGTCAGGGGAGTTTGCGCGGTTCGTTGGGCCGTCCGATTTTTCCTAGAATCAACCTTTCGCGGACTCGAGTCCCGATGCACGAGAACAGACCGCAGGCGTTGCGAGGCACGGCATGGGTGTTCCGATCAGTCAGATGTGGACGGTCGCGAAGTATGTTCTCGGGCAGAAGCTCCGCGGGCGGAAGCGCTACCCGCTGGTGCTCATGCTCGAGCCCTTGTTCCGCTGCAACCTCGCGTGCGCGGGATGCGGCAAGATCCAGTACCCCGCCCACATCCTTCGGCGACAGCTGACGCCGCAGCAGTGCTTCGACGCAGCCGAGGAGTGCGGCGCGCCGATGGTCTCGATCCCGGGCGGCGAGCCGCTCCTCCACCCCGACATCAAGGAGATCGTCGAGGGGTTGGTCGCGCGCGGCAAGTACATCTACCTCTGCACGAACGCGCTGCTTCTCAAGGAGAAGCTCGAGGCCGGGCTCTTCAAGCCGTCGAAGTTCCTCACCTTCAGCGTCCACATGGACGGCCAGGAAGAGAACCACGACTTCGCGGTGTGCCGCGAGGGCACCTATCAGAAGGCCGTCGACGGCATCCGCCTCGCGGTCAAGATGGGTTTCCGCGTCACGACGAACACCACGCTGTTCGAGGGCGCCGATCCGAACTCGGTGCGCGCGTTCTTCGACGAGATGATGGCGCTCGGCGTCGAGGGCAAGATGCTCTCGCCGGGCTACGCCTACGACAATGCGCCCGACCAGTCGGGGTTCCTCAAGCGCCGCGAGACGAACCAGCTCTTCGAGATGATCCTCTCGAACCGCCGCGAGGGGAAGCGCCGCTGGATCTTCAACCAGTCGCCGCTCTTCCTCGAGTTCCTCATGGGCAAGCGCGAGTACGAGTGCACCCCGTGGGGCATGCCTTGCTACAACATCTTCGGCTGGCAGAAGCCGTGCTACCTCCTCCAGGAGGGCTACGCCGACAGCTTCCGCGAGCTGATGGACGAGACCGCGTGGGAGAACTACGGCCACGCGAGCGGCAACCCGAAGTGCGCCAACTGCATGGTGCACTCGGGCTACGAGGCGAGCGCCGTCGACCACACCTTCTCGAGCTTCGGCGGCCTGTTCTCGACCGCGAAGGCGATCCTGTTCAACGCCTATGCGAACCCGGGCGCGGGGAAGAGGCTCGCCGACGAGGCCAAGAAGCCGCACGGACCGGCGAAGCATCTCGTGCAACTCGGGCTGGCGGAGGATGTTGAGACTGCCGACGGGAAGCGGACCTACCGGCTGAAGCAGGCCGTGGCCTCCTAGGCGCTGTCTGACGGATCGCAGGCGGCGTTCCGTTTCTGAACAAGCTGTCGCGTGGGCGGGTCCTCCGCCCAGCTTCGGGCGCCTTGCCCCACAATCGCGGGATGCCCTTCCGTTCAGGTGCCATCAGCTACCGCCGCTTCGCCGTCACCGGCGCAGCCCCCAACATGCTCGAGTCGAAGGTCTACGGCCTTCTGCGCGAGCACGCCCTCGGCGAACTCGAGCCCATCAAGCCGGGCGAGATCCATGTCGGCTGGACCGCAGGCCGCCATCTCTTCGACACCCTCTTCGACTTCGAGCGCATCGGCTTCGGCGGCGGACTCCTCCTCGGATTGCGCTCCGACACCGTTCGCATTCCGCCTGAGATCAAGAAGGCCTACATCGCGATGGCCGAGGACGCGCGGCTGGTGCCCGCGAAGGACGGCGGCGGCACCTACCTGCCGCGCAACGCGAAGAAGGAAGCGCGCGAGGAAGCGCTTCGACGCCTCGAGGACGAGATCGCCGAAGGCCGCTACCGCCGCCCGAAGCACGCGCCGATCTGGTGGGACTTCGCGAAGTCGACGATGTTCGCCGCGATCTCGGCCGACCCCGAGATCCAGGCGCTGCGCCGGCTCTCGATCGACTCGCTCGGCATCACCATCGCGCCGCGTTCGAGCGGCACGGTCGCCCTCGACATCCTCTCGCAGAAGGGCCGCACCGGCGACTACGACGACCTGCGGCCGGAGGCGCTCTCGAGCGCGCCGCCCGAGATCGAACTCGCGCGCGAGGACGGCCGCCGCTCGTCGGCCGACCGTCCGGAACTCCCGTGGAACGCGAACGAACCGCAGGACTTCCTCGGAAACCTCTTCCTCCTCTGGCTCTGGTGGCACTGCGATGTGCACGAAGGCCTCGTGCCGACCGCGGAGGGCGAAGTCTCGATCGTGATCGACAAGGTGCTCGACCTCGAGTGCGCGTGGGGCCTTTCGGGCCGCACGAGCCTGCGCGGGGATTCGCCGACGCGCCAGGCCGAGTCGGCGCGCGCCGTGCAGCTCGGCAAGGGGCCGCGCAAGATCGGGCTCACGGTGTCGCTGTGCGGCCGCGTGTGGGAATGCGCGCTGCAGGGCGCCCGCTTCGAGGGG
>JBKCZS010000062.1:0-7273 GCA_046337925.1 bacterium
CACCTGTCCCGTTTCCTCGACGAAATGCGGCTCGAACTGGCTCTTCTTGCAGAGGTGCGGCGCGACGCGCACGATCCAGTCGGGCTGGATGCGCGCGCAGATCCGCGCGTAGCGCTTGGTCGTCTCGACGATCTCGCCCGCCACGATCCAGTTCGGCGCGCGCCGCGCGAGGGCGCTGGCCGGATGAACCGAGAACAGCGCGCCGGTCGGCGAGCGGTACTCGCCCTTTTCGGTCTTCAGCCCGATCTGCGAGGCGAATCCCGCGAGGACGGCGCGGTGGAACGCGCCATCGTGGATCTCCGCGCCGGGGTCGCCGACCTTGATCGAGAAGTGCTCGGCGCAGAGATCCTTCAGCTGCCCGACCACATCCGTCCATTCGCGCATGCGCTGGTACGAGAGCATGTTCTTCTCGCACCACTTGCGCTTCTGGCTCGATCCGAACTCCTTGCCCTGCGCCTCGCCCTCCGTGAACCTCGTCTCGCCGCGCCACGCGCGCCAGATGCGCAGGTACGACGCGAAGTCGCTCGACGGATCGGCGAATCGCGCGTGCACGAGGTCCGCCGCATCGCGCTTCAGCTCGGGCCGCACGCGGGGATCCTGCACGGCGAGCGCGGCGGCGACCACGAGGATGTCGTTCACGCTCCGCTCGTCGACCGACGCGAGCAGCATGCGCGAGAGCCGAGGATCGAGCGGCAGGACGCTCATCGACTTCCCGATCTTCGTGAGCCGGCCTTCCGCGGTCGACGCTCCGAGTTCGACAAGCGTCGCGCGTCCGTCGGCGATGAGGCGCGCGGACGGCGGGTCGACGAACGGGAAGTCCTCGGCCTTCCCGAGGTTGAGCGCCTCCATCTGCAGGATCACGCTGGCGAGGTTCGTGCGCAGGATCTCGGGCTGGGTGAACTCGGCGCGGCGCGCGAAGTTCTCCTCGGAGTAGAGCCGGATGCAGACGCCGGGGCCGAGTCGCCCCGCGCGGCCCGCGCGCTGCCGCGCGCTCGCCTGCGAGATCTCCTCGACCGGAAGCCGGGCGACGCGCGACTTCGCGCTGTATCGCAGGATGCGCGCGAAGCCCGGGTCGATCACCGCGTGGATGCGCGGCACGGTGAGCGATGTCTCCGCGACATTCGTCGCGAGCACGATCCTTCGCAGCTGCCCGGGCGAAAAGATGCGCTCCTGCTCCTCGAGCGTCTGGCGGGCGAAGAGCGGCAGGACCTCTGTGCGCGCCTTGCCGCGCTCGCGCGCCTGCGCGTGGCCGCGGAGATGCTCGGCGGCCTCGCGGATCTCGCGCTCTCCCGAAAGAAAGACGAGCACATCGGGCAGGACTTCGCGCTCCGCGAACGCCTCGTCGATCTCGTCGACCGCGCGCGCGATCGCGTCGAGGATGCGCGGATCCTCCTCGTCGAGATCGCGGCCGTCGGGCGGGCGGTAGCGGATGTCGATCGGATAGGTGCGTCCCGGGATCTCGACGATCGGCGCGCCGCCGAAGTGCGCGGAGAGCCGGGCGACATCGATGGTGGCGCTCGTCAGGACCAGCTTGAGGTCGGGCCTCCTCGGCAGCAGGCGCCGGAGGGAGCCGAGCAGGAAGTCGATGTTGAGGCTTCGCTCGTGCGCCTCGTCGACGATGATGGTGTCGTAGGCGTCGAGGCGTGGATCGCTGCGGGTCTCGGCAAGCAGCATGCCGTCGGTCAGCACCTTGACGAGGGTGTCGCGGCCGGATTCGTCGCCGAAGCGCACCTTCACGCCGACGACGCCGCCGGGCTTCACGCCCAGTTCTTCGGCGATGCGCCGCGCGATGCTGCGGGCCGCGATGCGCCGCGGCTGCGTATGGCCGATGCGCCCGAGGACGCCGCGTCCGAGCTCGAGGCAGAGCTTCGGCAGCTGGGTGCTCTTTCCCGAGCCTGTCTCGCCGGCCACGATCACGACCTGGCTCGCGGCGATCGCCGACCGCAGCGGTTCGAGCGCGGCGGTGACCGGCAGGTCCGCCGGGTAGCTGACCACCGGAACGAGGCTCCGCCTCCGCGCCAGTTCCTCCGCGCTGCGGCGTATCCCCTTCTCGACCGCGCGCAGTGCGCGTTCATCGGCCGTTCCCGAAGTGCGGAACCGCTTCTCGAGCCCGCCGATCCGCGCACGGAGCTCCCGCCGGTCCGCAGGCATCACCGCCTCGAGTTGCTGAAGCAGAGGCTTGATCGGGTCAGGGAGCGAGGACACGGGCATCCGACGATAGCGCGGCGACGCCGGGGCGCACGCGAGCCCGCAAGCCCGCCGATGAGCGCCCCGAAATTCGCCGCCAGTAAACAGAACCGCCCCCTGTGCGGGGGCGCTCCGTTGAGTGGACCATACAGGACTTGAACCTGTGACCTTCTCCGTGTCATGGAGACGCGCTAGCCAACTGCGCCAATGGTCCGTGGGTCGGAAGTATAGCCCAGATCGAGGGCTGCGCAAGTCGCTTGCGTTGCCGCGCTTATCGAAGCCCGCCCGCCCATTCGAGGCACCGGTCGATGCGCTTCAGGGCCGACTCGCGGCCGACGAGCACCAGTGTGTCCCAGATGGGCGGGCTGACGGTTCCGCCGGAGACGCCGATCCGCAGCGGCTGCGCGACCGCTCCGATCTTGCCCTGCGCATGCTCGGCCGCGTAGCCGTTGGCAGCGGCCTCGAGCGCGGGCTGCGTCCACTCGGGCAGGCCCGCGAGCACGCCGCGGAGGGCGCGCAGATGGTCGAGCCCGCTCTTCGCGCCGTCGGCCGCGACCGCGCCGATTCCGAGGGCCTTGCGCACATTCTTGTCGTCGATGAAGGCGAGCGCCTCGTCGGCGACCAGCAGGAACCCGTTCGAACGGAACGGGTCGTCGAGCGTCTTCGACCGCTCCTGGCACGCCTTCATGAGGAGCGCGAAGTTCCCGTCGCCGAGTTTCGCGAGGTACTCCGGCCGGTACTGCACCGCGTGCGCATGGCAGCGACGCGCGAACTCGTCGGGCGGCATGCCGGTGATCGCGTCGGTGTTGAACGCGAGCAGCTTGACGCGGTCGAACTTGGCCGGCGTCTTCATCACGCGGTCGAGGCCGAAGCGCTCCTTGAGGAACGCGTTGTCGAACTTCTCGATGTCGTGGCCCGGGCTCCATCCGTTGAGCGCGAGGAAGTTGCAGATCACCTCGGGGAGATAGCCAGAGCGGCGGAAGTCGTCGACATTGATCTCAGGCAAGGTCGCCTTGAGCGCCTCGGCGAGGCGGATCGCGCCGTCGAGATCAAGCTGCACATTGTCGTCGCCGATCCAGCGCGACCACTCCTCCGCAGTCACCGTTCCGGCGGGCGGCGCGGTCAGCGCCTTCTCCTTCACGGCCTTGCGAAGGACCTTGTCCTTGTCGCGCTTCGACATCTTGGAATCGTCGGGATTCTTGATGATCGAGAGGTGGCCGTAGGTCGGCCTGCGGAAGCCAAGCGCGTCCTGCAGCAGGATGTGCTTCGCGGTGTTCGTGAAGTGCTCCTGCGCGCGGAGCACATGCGTGACGCCCATCAGCTCGTCGTCGACGACCACCGCGAAGTGGTAGGTCGGGAAGCCGTCCTTCTTGCGGATCACGAAGTCGTCGACCTCGCCCGCGGGAAGCGTCGCGTCGCCGAGCACCTCGTCGTTGATCGTGACCGCGACCTGCGGCGAGCGGAACCGCACGACGGGCACGCGGCCCTCGGCGATGTACCGCGCGCGCTGGTCGGGCGTCACCTCACCGCGGAAGCGGTAGCGGAACGCCTCCTTGCGGGCGGTGGCGTCCTTGCGCATCGCGTCGAGCTCGTCCTGCGAGTCCCACGCCTCGTACGCCTTCCCCTCCGCGAGCAGCTTCTCGGTGTAGCGGGCGTAGATCTCGAGGCGCTCGCTCTGGAAGTAGCTGCCGTTCGGTCCGCCACCGACCACGGTGCCGTCCGGTGCGGTGTACTCGGGGCCCTCGTCCCACCGGATCCCCAGCCAATCGAGATCCTTCAGGAATCCGACGCTGGCCGCGTCGGAGGAGCGCTTCTGGTCGGTGTCCTCGATGCGGATGAGGAACTTCCCGCCACGGCCCTTCGCGAACGCCCAGCAGAAGAGGGCCGTACGCGCACCTCCGACATGGAGATGCCCGGAAGGCGACGGGGCGAAGCGGGTCACGGGAGGATTGGTCGTGTCGGTGGGCATGGCGTCGATCCGCGAGGCGATTCCGCGCGGGCCGACAGGGTAGCGGAAGGGAGATTCCGCGTTCTTTCGCGAAACCCGTTGACTTCGCTGCGGAAGCGGTCACGATGAAGTCGTTGTCGCCACGGCCGGAATCGTCGTCCGCGCCGCCTCACGAGGGACGTCCCGTGTCCGAGCGACTTGGCATCCTCTCCGACACCCACGGCGACTCCGCGCGAGCCCGCCGCGCTGTCGAGCTCCTGCGGTCGCGAGGCGCCACCCGCATCATCCACCTCGGCGACATCGGGACCGAGTCGGTCCTCGACCACCTCGCCGGCCTCGAGTCGACCGTCGTGTTCGGCAATTGCGACGACGCCCGCAGCCTGCGGCGATACGCGGAGTTCCTCGGCATCGTGGTCGCGCATCCAGCCGCGATCATCGAGGTGAAGTCGGCCGGCCGCTCGCTCCGCATCGGCATCACCCATGGCCATCTCCTCGACGAGATCGAGCAGCTGTTCCGCGCGGAAGTCGACATCCTGCTCCACGGCCACACGCATGTCGCGCGCGACGACATGGTCGGCGTCACGCGGGTGATGAATCCCGGGGCGCTTCACCGGGCGGACCGCAAGACGGCCATGCTGCTCGACCTCGCGACCGGCGATGCCGAGTGGATCGAGATCGACGGGGCGTGAACGGCCCCGCCGGCCCGCGCGCGAAACCAAAGCGCGGCTTCCTGCGAACGCGCCTCGGTGACCCTCCTGCTCGCGAACGCCGCCGCCACCCTCTTCATGACCGGCCTGATCTGGTTCGTGCAGATCGTGCACTACCCGCTCTTCGCCGCCGTCGGCAGCGCCGAGTTCCCCGCCTACTCGCGGGCACACCAGTCGCTCACGACTTTCGTGGTCGGACCGCCCATGCTGGTTGAGGCGGTCACGGCGGCGATCCTCGTGTTTGCCCGTCCGGCCGGTGTTCCCGCATGGCTCCCCTGGCTTGGAGTCGGGCTGGTCGGCGTGATCTGGCTGAGCACAGCGCTCCTGCAGATCCCCGCCCACGGACGCCTTTCCGCGGGCTTCTCCGCCGAAGCGGGCGCCCTCCTCGTCTCCACCAACTGGATCCGAACGGTCGCCTGGACCCTGCGCGGCGCGGTCGTCGTCGCCATGCTGGCGTACGCCCTGTCGGGCCAACGCCCCGCATCCGCCTGACCGATTGCGCGGGGGCTTGACCGCTTGCGCGGGGGGCCCCGACCGTCGATCCTGCGCGCAATGAGCGAGCAAGCCCCCACACCGGCCTCGACCGCGCCTCGCATCGAGCTGATCTCGTACCAAGGCGACCTCGTCGAACGCCGTTCGCTCGCCTCGCTCGCCGAGGCGGAGCCCTTCCTGCGCGACGCCACGCGGAGGATCTGGCTCGATGTCGAGGGACTCCATGCGGCGGGGATCGTGCAGGAACTCGAGCGGCTGATGCCGCTTCATCCGATGGCGGCCGACCTCCTCCGCGATGGCTCCGCCCGCGCCATGGTCGAGGACTTCGGCAAGCACAGGCTCGCGACGATGGTGTTCGTGCACGATTCGCGCACGACGGAGGTCATCGACTTCATCTTCGACGACCGCGTGATGATCACGATCCAGGAGCGCCCCGGCGACTGCTTCGACCGCGTGCGCGAGCGGATCTGCACGGGATCCGGCCGCGTGCGCGATCTCGGCGCGCCGTTCCTCTTCTCGCTGCTCGGACGCGCCATCTGCGACAGCTACCAGCCGATCCTCGACCGCATCGCCTCGAAGATCTCGAAGATCGAGACCGCGCTCACCCGCCGCCCGGAGCGCGGCATGCTCGCGCGCATCCACACGCTGCGCACGCACCTCGTCGAGCTGCGGCAGCAGGTCGTGCCGCTGCAGGAGTCGATCTACACGCTGAACATGCGCGGCGCGACCGAGGAGGCGAGCACCGGCGAACTCGCCCTCGCGCTGCGGAGCCTCGCGGACGAGCTCGCGGAACTCCGCGACGCGCTCGACTTCCACCGCGACGAGGTGCAGCGGCTGACCGACCTCTACCTCAACGGCATCTCCAACCGCCTCAACGATGTGATGCGCGTCCTCACCATCATCTCGACGCTGTTCATGCCGCTGAGTTTCCTCGCTTCCCTCTACGGCATGAACTTCGACCGCGACGCGAGCGGATGGAACATGCCCGAGCTCGGCTGGAAGTTCGGCTATCTCGCCGTCCTCGGCGTCATGTGCGTCGTGTCGGTCTCGCTCGTCGTGTTCTTCTGGCGCAAGGGTTGGCTGACCGACCCCACCGTCGAGAGGCGCCACGGGCTCGACGGGCTGGCGCTCGACATGGTCGACTTCATCGGCCTGACCCGAGGAGACGACCGGGGCGGGCGGCGGCGGCGCAGGCGCAAGCCGACAGGCTCGGTTCGCGGCCGCGCGAGCGAACCTGCACCCTGAACGGCCCGATGCGCCAAAGGCGCGCCCCGAAACGCCCGAAACTGCTACCAATTCAGCCCCTTGCAACGAAGCGGGCTTCGTCCGATACTTTCCGCTTGGTCTGAGACGCTCTCAGCCAGCGCCCGCCCGCCCGTCGAGCCTCCCACATGTCACCCGACTCGCGCTTCACCGATCTCCGTGCCAAGGACGCCTCCATGCCGCACCGCGCCTCTGATTCGTTCGGTTCCCTCGTGTTCGCAGGCGATGTCATGCTCAAGCGCCTGCCGCCCGATGTGTTCATGAACCTGCAGCGCACGATCAAGAACGGTTCGCCGCTCGATCCGAAGATCGCGAACACCGTCGCCGGCGCGATGAAGGACTGGGCGCTCGAGCATGGTGCCACGCACTACTGCCACTGGTTCCAGCCGCTCACCGGCACGACCGCGGAGAAGCACGACGCGTTCCTCTCGATGACCTCCGACGGCGGCGCGATCGAGAAGTTCAGCGGATCGCAGCTGATCCAGGGCGAGCCCGACGCATCGAGCTTCCCGCACGGCGGCATCCGCGACACCTCCGAGGCGCGCGGCTACACGGCGTGGGACGCGACGAGCCCCGCGTTCATCTACCGCTCGGGCGATCAGTCGACCCTCTGCGTCCCGACCGCGTTCGTGAGCTACACGGGCGAGGCGCTCGACAAGAAGACCCCGCTTCTCCG
>JBKCZS010000063.1:0-8009 GCA_046337925.1 bacterium
AGACGAACTTGCAGGATCCGGAGCGGGGCGGTCCTCAGGTACCGCCTCGCCCGGCGGCATCGGTGATGCGAACAAAGATCGCGGCCGGGATGCCTGCCGGCCGCGCGTTCGACGGGTGGGACTGGTGGGATGGAGGACGCCACGGGCTGCGAAGCCGCTCCGTGTGGGAGCCAGCGGTCGTGGAATGTCGGCAGTCTGGGAGCATGCGCGACTCGTCCTTGGTTCGGACGCTGGACACGGCTCCCAAGCGTTGGTTCAAAACTATCGATGTTTTTGTAGCGTTCAAGAGGTACATGCCGAATTCGGCGAATTGCGCGATTGCGTCTGCCCCGAAGCGGGCAAGCAGCGCACGAATGTCACCCGTCTGCGTGCGATTCCGCGCGGTCAAGCCGTTTCTCTCAGCGGAAAGGGCGTTTCCAGGGGCCTCGCGCCGGGGTGCTACATTCCCCGCCCCATGTCCACCGTCAAGACCATCGCCGTCATCGGCGCCGGAACCATGGGTTCCGGCATCGCCCTCACCGCAGCCCAGACCGGCTTCAACGCCATCCAGATCGATGTGAGCCAGGCCGCGCTCGACAAGGCGAAGGCCGGTCACGCGAAGAGCCTCGCGCGCCTCGTCGAGAAGGGCAAGATGCAGCAGGCCGATGCCGATGCGGCGCTCACGCGCGTCTCCTACTGCACGGCGATGGCCGATGCGAAGGCGGCCGACTGGGTGGTCGAGGCGGCCACCGAGAATGTCGAGCTCAAGAAGAAGATCTTCAAGGAGATGCAGGCGACCTTCCGCGAGGATGTGGTGCTTGCGACCAACACCTCGAGCATCTCGATCACCGACATCGCGAGCTCGGTCGGCAAGGACGCGCCCCGCGTCATCGGCATGCACTTCTTCAATCCGGTGCCGATCATGAAGCTCGTCGAGGTCATCAAGGGCATCGCGACGAGCGAGGAGACGACCGCGCGCACGATCGAGCTTTCGAAGGCGATGGGCAAGACGCCCGTTCCCGCGAACGACCGCGCGGGCTTCGTCTCGAACCGCGTGCTGATGCCGATGATCAACGAGGCGTTCTACGCCTGGATGGAAGGCGTCGCGAAGCCCGAGGACATCGATCAGATCATGCTCCTCGGCTGCAACTTCCCGATGGGTCCGCTGCGCCTTGCCGACTTCATCGGCCTCGATGTCTGCCACGACATCATGATGGTGCTCTACCGCGAGCTCGGGAACCCGAAGTTCTTCCCGTGCCCGCTGCTCCGGCAGCTGGTGCAGGCTGGGCGCCTCGGCGACAAGACCGGTCGCGGCGTGTACGAGTACCCCGCGAAGTGACCGCGGCTGGCGCGCTCAGCGGGCGCGCGCGGCCGCCTCGATCCGATCGACCGCCTTCGACAGGTCGCGCAGCGCATCGATCGCGCTGACGCGGATGGTCTTCCATCCGAGCCCCTCGAGGACGCCTTCGCGCACGCTCTCGCGGTCGATGACCGTGGGCGCCGCGCGATGGAACACGCCGTCGAGCTCGACGCCAAGCACCCAGCGGTCGGGTGCGTTGCGATCGGCGAGCGCGAGGCTGACGCGGAAGTCGCGCGAGCGGCCGACATGGAGGTCGACCTTCCAGCCGCGCGACTCGAGCTCGCGGGCGAGCGCCGCCTCCACCGACTCGATGTCGAGCGCCCGCTGCGGCCCGGCCTCGTCGCGCGCACTCGGCACGGTGCCGAGTTCCGCGAACGCGAGGTAGTCGCGGAGATCCTGCGCGCCCTTCGAGAGGCACTTCTTCGGATCGAGGTCGCTCGCGCGGATCGACGAGAAGATCACGACCTTCTCGCGCGCGCGGGTGACGGCGACATTGAGGCGCCGTTCGCCGCCCGAGAGGTTGAGCGGGCCGAAGTTGTGGTACATCGCGCCCGACGCGTCGCGGCCGTAGCAGATCGAGAAGAGCATGGTCGCGCGCTCGTCGCCCTGCACATTCTCGAGGTTCTTGATGAAGACGGGGTCGCCGAGCTTCGCGCTCTCGGCGAGGCCCTCGCGCACGCGCGCGTCGCGGTCGAGTGCCTCGTCGAAGAGGTCCTGGACGAGCGTCTGCTGCGCCACGCTGAAGGTGACGACGCCGATCGAGCGGTTCGCGCTGCAGGCGTCCGGATCGGTGAGGCGGCGCACCATCTCCGCGACGACCGCTTCGGCCTCCGCGCGGTTCGTCGATGTTCCCGCGCGGTCGTAGGTGCCGCCGACGAAGCGGAACTCGACGCCGAGGTTCGGGTGCGCGCGGTGCGCGGCGGGGAAGGTCTGCAGGCGTCCGCCGTAGCTCTTGCGGTTCGAGAACTCGATGAGGCGCTCGTCGCGCGAGCGGTAGTGCCAGAGCAGGCTTTGCTGCGGGATTCCCGATGCGATCGCCTCCTCGAGCACGCTCTCGAGCGGCTCGAGCGCGTCGGCGATCTCCGCTTCCGCGTCGGTCGATTCGCCCGAGTCCTTGCGGTCGAAGAAGTTGGTCGGCGGCAGCTGCTTCGAGTCGCCCACGATGACGGCGGCGCTGCCGCGCGAGATCGCGCATGCGGCGTCCCAGACGGGCACCTGCGACGCCTCGTCGAAGACGACGAGGTCGAAGGGCGGAAAGTCGGGCGGAAGCATCGTCGCGGCAGAGAGCGGGCTCGCGAGCACGATCGGCTTGATCGCCGCGATCGCGGGTGCCGCCTCGCCCATCACTCGCCGGATCGGCCGACGGATGGTCGTGAGCGCGCGGAGCTCGTTCACGATGCGGACCGCGGTGCGCATGTTCGCGTCGTCGGTGGCCGCGAGCGCGGCCTTCGCGCGGTCGCGTACGACGACGGCGACCGAGTCGGCGGCGCCCTTGCGGTAGGCGAGGACCGCGTCGAGGAAGTTGCGGCGGAGGAGATCCGCACGGTCGCTCGCGCAATCGGCGAGACCGCTCTCGCTGCGCAGGCGCAGCCGCACCCAGGCGGCGAGGAGTTCCGCCTCGACCGCGTCTTCCGCGTAGGCGGGGTCGAGCGTGCCGGTCGAGAGCGCGCTTGCGACCGCCTCGAGGCCGAGGCTCGCGGCAAGCGCGCGCGCCGTGGTGAAGGCGCTCCACGCAGGGAGGCTCGTGGCGCCCGCCTCGAGCCGCGCGAGGCGCTCGGCGAGATCGGCGACCGCGAGGTCCTTGCTGCGGAACGCGTTCGGCGCCTGCGTGGCCGCATCGACCGACTTCAGCGCGGCGTCGAGCTCGGCGATCGACCGCTGCGCGGCTTCGGCGCGCGGAAGGATCGCTCCGGCGCCCGCCTGCTCCGGTACATGCGCCGCGAGCGAGGCGATGTCGCGCGGGAAATGCTCGCGCGCGGAGCGGGCGGCGGTGCGCGTGCGGTCGATCGCGGCGCGCGCGGCCGCGAAGTCGACGGCGCCCGCTGCGTCGGCGAAGGTGCGGAGTTCGGCGGCGACCGAGTCGCCGGCCTTGATCGCGGCGTCCGCCGCGATGAGCCGCTCGATCTCGGCGAGCAGTTCGTCGATGCCCGATGGCGGGGCCGTGCGTGCGACGCGCGCGAGCGCCGCGCGGGCCTTGCGTGCGGCAAGCCAGCGGAACAGGATGAAACGCTCGCGCACCGCGCGCAGGTCGCCTGCGAGCGAGGTGAGCGGCAGCGCGAGGACGGCGCGGTCGTAGCCGGCGTCGAGTTCGGCGGAGGCCTTCGCGGCGCGCTCGCCGAGGTCGACGGCGCGCGCGAGGGCGTCGAGCCGCGCGGCGTGGTCGGCTGCGAACGCGGCGGCCGCGAGGGCGGGGGCGGCGCGCGTACCTGACTCGAGCGAAGCGGCGAATACCGCGGTGCGCGCGAGTTCGCCGAGCGTGGTGCGGGGCGCGAGGCCGAGGTTCGTGCAGAGTTCGCGGCTTGCGTCGACCGCGCGGGCGAGCCTCGTGCGCGCCTCGAGTGCGGCGCGAGCGGCTTCGAGCGCGCCTTCAGGTGAGATGACCGCGGCCGGCGCGAGGCCGGCGTGGGCGGTCGCGGCGTCGGGCGGAAGATCGCGCGCCGCATCGGCGAGCGTCGCGACGGCCGCGAGGCGCTCCTCGATGTCGGAGGCGCTCATCGCGGGCCGCACGGACGCGTCGAGCGCGCCCGAGGGGAGCATCGCGCCGGTGCACTTCGCGCGCGCGTCGAACGACCGGTTGATCGCCTCGAATGCGGACAACTGACCTTCGGATGCTGCGTGAAGCGCATCGCAGGAGGCGCGCAGCCGCACGCGCGGCTTGTCGACATTCGTCGCCACTTCCGCGAACTGGCGCGCGTTCGGCGCGGCGCGGCCCTCGATCTCGTCGAGCGCCGCCTTCACCTGCGAGACGAAGCTGGTCTTGGTCGCGTGCTCGGCGTGGAGGTCGAGCGTGAACGCGCCGAGGCCCGTCTTGCGCAGGCGGTCGCTCACGACGCTGAGCGCCGCGCTCTTCTCGGCGATGAAGAGGACGCGCTTGCCGCGCGCGAGGCTTTCGGAGAGGAGGTTCGTAATCGTCTGGCTCTTGCCGGTGCCGGGCGGGCCCTGCAGCACGAAGGTCGAGCCCTTCGTGGCGGAGACGATCGCGGCGATCTGCGAGCTGTCGGCCGGCAGCGGGAGGCGAACCGCCGCGAACGGCGCCTCGTCGTCGACGGCGCTCGGGGCCACGAGCGGCGCGTTCCGCAGCTGCGGCGTGACGGCGCGGTCGAGCAGCGTGCCGACGATCGCATGGTCTCCGAGCGCGGTGCCGCGGAGGCGCATTTCCTCGACGAGCGGAAGCTTCTTGAACGAATAGATGCCGAGCTTCGCGACCGGCAGGACGCGCGCGCCCGGCACATCCTTCACCGCCTGGCGCACGCGCATGAGGATCGCGCGGATGTCGAGACCGTGCTCGTCCTCGACGAGCGCGCTCGCGAGGCCGGTGCCGAGGCCGATGTCGAGGCCGTGGGCGGCGCGGAGCGACTCGACGAGCGCCGCGTTCGGCACCGTGTCTTCCGGCAGCGGGCGCACGCGGAAACCCTCCGAGCGCGAGATGCGCTCGAGTTCGACCGGCACGAGGACCAGCGGCGCGCGCAGCGGTTCCTTGCGCTGCTCGACGGAGTATTCGAGGAAGCCGATCGCGACGAAGAGGGAGCGCGCGCCGGTCTCCTCGATCGAGGTCTTCGCGTCGCGGTAGGCCTTCGTCGCGCGCTTGAAGAGTTCGTCGTCCTCGAGCGTCGAGCGCAGGATGCGGCGGCCGATCTCGTCTGCGACATGCGCGGGCGACATGTCGCGCATCGCGCCACGGGCCTTGAGGACGAGCGGGGTCTCCTTCCAGAGCGTGTCCTCGAGCAGCGAGATCGGCTCGTCGCCTTCCGCGAAGAGCGGAACGCCTGTCTTGTCGCGGTCGTTCAGCAGCTTGTTGCGCAGCGTGAGGTCGAGGAGCTTCTTGCGCCACGACTCGAGGCGGCGCTCGCGCGGCGTGAGCTTCGGCTTCGGAAGCGGGGGAAGCCCGGCCGGCTGCACGACGGTCCACTGGTCGTCGGGTGCGGGCGTTCCGTCGGGGCGGCGCACGGCGCGTCGCTCGAGGCGCTCGGGAACCGGGTGGAAGCCCGCGGCGCGCGCGGCGCGGATGTCGACGACGAGGACGGCGTCGCTTGCGGCGGCGAGCCAGCGCTCGCCCGTCGCGAGGGCCGCGCCGAATCCGCTCATCGCGCCGCAGACGGCGGTGGCCTCGATCACGCGCGCCTCGCCGAGCTTGACTCGGTTCTCGAGGCGCGAGGGTCCGAGGTGGACGGCATCGGGGAAGTGCGAGTCGATCGTGGCGAAGGCGACGACGGCGTGGCCGTCGCCGAGCACGATCATCGGCCAGAGGCCGCAGGCCTCGAAGAGCGCGGCGAGCGTGACGGCGAGGTCGAGGCAGTTGCCGAGGCCGTCGGCGAGGACTTCGCCGGCGGTGCGGACCTTCTGTCCCGTGGTCTCGAAGCTCGGCTGCGCGGTCACATAGGTGATGGCGCGTGCGGCGAGCGCGTCGTAGCACGCCTCGGCGAGGCGCTGCACGCGCTCGGGGCTGCCGGAGAGGTAGCCGTCGAGCGCGCCGCTGCCAGTCGACTTCTGCACGCGCGCGGAGACATCGCGGAGGATCTCGGCGATGGCGGGCGTGTTCGAGGTGACGAAGGCCGCGAGCGACTCGCAGGTGATCTGCGTGCCGCACCAGTGCGAGGCCGGGACGACGGTGAGGCGGTGGCGGGCCGTCGCGAGCGTGTTGCCGTTCGCGTCGGTGAGCGTCGCGACGAGGTCGACCTGCTCGCGCTCGGTCGAGCGGCGGAGGAGTTCGACGGGAAGCTCGAGTCCGTGGGTGTCGACCGCGAGCGAGGCGCCGGCGTCGATCGTCTCGAGTCCGCGCGTGAAGACGGTGGCGGTGTCGACGGGCTGGCCGTCGATCGCGACGCGGAGGAGGGCGCCGGAGAGCCGCTCGTGCGCCTGGACCTCGACCGCATAGACGCAGGGGACGGCGTTGAGCTCGAGCGAGGCGGAGGTCGTGGTGGAGGCGTCGAAGCGGAGGTCGGCGGCGGGCGCGGCGGGGGATCGCGCCGCGGTCGCGATGGGCTCGGGGGTCTTCTCCACGCTCGTCGGATCGTGCATATCGGCCATTATGACGGAAACAGAAACTGTGCACGGCACGTGCCGTGCAGTGCCAGACACTGACTGGCACGTGCCTGGCACCGACCCGACGCCGTTTCCAGCGCGCGAATCGACCTGTCTCGCACCTGCGGAACGCGCCTGGCGGGCGCTGCGCGCGCGTGCACGGCACGTGCCGTCCAGTACCAGGCACTGCACGGCACGTGCCGTGCACCAGTCGGAGCCGCCGATCGGGGCGTGGGTAAGGGCGCGGGTCCGACGGCCCTCCCTCCCGCCAAAGGGAGCGGCCGCAGCCGCGACCGCTCAGATTCGCGGCCGCAGCCGCGACCGCTATAAGATGTCCCGCTATGTCCACCGCGCACCCGACGGCCCCGTCCGCCACTCCCTCCAAGACCGACCCCGAGACCGTGACCATCTCGGGCTATGTCGTCGGCGAGCGCTACGGCCCCGACACCGTCCTGACCCACGATCCCGCCGACCCGACCCGCGCCCACCCGCGCATCGGCGAGCCCGGCCAGTACCCCTTCACCCGCGGCGTCCACAAGACGATGTACCGCTCGCGCCTCTGGACCATGCGCCAGTTCGCGGGCTTCGGCTCGGCCGACGACACCAACAAGCGCTTCAAGTACCTCCTCGACAACGCGAAGGGCACCAAGGCCAACACCGGTCTCTCGACCGCGTTCGATCTTCCGACCCTCATGGGCCGAGACTCCGACGACCCGCTGTCGGCGGGCGAAGTCGGCCGCTGCGGCGTCGCCATCGCCTCGATCGAGGACATGCACCGCCTCTACGCAGACATCCCCGTCGGCGATGTGACCGTCTCGCAGACGATCAACGCTCCGGCCGCCGTGATCTGGGCGATGTACCTCGCCCACGCGAAGGAGCGCAACATCCCGTGGACCTCGCTCGGCGGCACGCTGCAGAACGACATCCTCAAGGAGTTCCACGCGCAGAACGAGTTCATCTATCCGCCCGAGGCGAGCGTGAAGCTCGTCGTCGACACGATCGAGTTCGCGGCGCAGCACCTCCCGAAGTGGAACTCGGTCTCGATCTCGGGCTACCACATCCGCGAGGCCGGCTCGACCGCCACGCAGGAGCTCGCGTTCACGCTGCGCGACGGCATGGAATATGTCGAGGAGTGCATGAAGCGCGGCCTCGATGTCGACGGGTTCGGCCCGCGCCTCTCGTTCTTCTTCAACAGCCACAACGAGTTCTTCGAGGAGATCTGCAAGCTCCGCGCCGCGCGCCGCATCTGGGCGAAGGCGATGAAGGAGCGCTACGGCGCGAAGAACGAGCGTTCGCTCCTCATGCGCACGCATGTCCAGACCGCGGGCTGCTCGCTCACCGAGCAGCAGCCGCTCAACAACATCGTCCGCGTCGCCGTGCAGGCGCTCGCGGGCGTGCTCGGCGGCTGCCAGAGCCTCCACACCGACTC
>JBKCZS010000064.1:0-5592 GCA_046337925.1 bacterium
GCTCGGAGGCGCACTGAGGATCGCGGTCGCGCGAGAGAGCCTGTGGTACGACGAGATCTCGGCGTTCCTGTCGTTCGCAGTCGAGGGACCGGGCGTGGCGTTCGGCTCGTACGCGGTGCCGACGAACCATGTGCCGATGACGCTCGCGACCTGGGCGGTGTGGACGCTTTCCAGCGGCTCGCTTAGCGAACTCGTGCTGCGCGCGCCGGCGATCGCGGCGGGCGTGGCGTCGATCGCGGCGGCCTACGCGCTCGGCTCGACGCTCTTCGGACGACGGCTTGGACTGTTCACGGCGCTCGCGGTGGCGGTCGCCCCGATCCCCGTCGTCGAGGGCGCGGAAGCGCGTGGATACGCGTTCGTCATCCTCGGTTCGCTCGTCGCGACGCTGGCGCTCGCGCGCGCGTTTCGCACGCACAGCGCCCGCGACTACGCCCTGTTCGCCGGCGCATGCGCGTTCATGGCATGGAGCCATCCGGTGTCGGTGCTCGTACCCATCTGCGCGGGCGTGCTCGGACTCGCGCGCGACCGACGGCTCGCGATCGCCTCGCTGCTTGCAGGCGTTCTGGCTCTAGTGCTGCTTGCGCCTCTTGCGGGCGATGTCCTCTCGACGCGCGCCGACTACACGCGAGTCGACGCCGCGCAGCCAGCGCCGTGGTCGCGCGAAGGGCTGGAGGCGGCCTACGGCCTGACGCTCGCGTGGAGCGGCGACCGGGCCTGGTGGTTCCTTGATCCGACGCCGTTCCTCGCGATCGCGGCGATATTCGGATACATCGCGATCGCCGGGTCGCGCGAACGGGCGGCGCTCAGGACGCGCGCGGTGCTGGTTCCCATCCTGGCCGCGTTCGTCCTCGCGTTCGCGCTCTCGGCGGCGCTTGGTACATGGATCTACGCGCGATTCCTGGTGTTCACCGTCCCCGCGGGCGCGCTCGCGCTCACAGCCTTCGCGTGGGGATGGATGCGCAAGAGCCGTCCCGAGGCGCGTCGGCTTGCGCCGTGGGTCCTTCCCGTGAGGCTCCAGGTCGTGGTGTGCGCGGGAGTGATCCTGTTCCCGAGCGTCATGGCCTTGCGCGAGCTCGCCTGCCGGCAGCCGATCCGCGATGCGGTCGAAGTCGTGGCGCGCATGCGTGCGCCCGACGATCGCGTGGCGACCATCGGCCTGCCGGACAACGCCGTCGGCTTCTACGCGCGGCAGTACGGCTTCGAGGCGACGCCGTCCGGCTTCCTCGGCAAGGACCTCGACACCGTGGTCGCGAGGGAGAACCCGCTCTTCATCGTCGTTCTGTATCCACAGCGGCTGGCGCCCGCGACCTTTGCCGCGCTCGACCGCGACTTCGACCGCACCCACCGCCTCGACGGCTGGGCCGACTGGGGCCACGGCGATGTCGAGATCTGGCGCCGCGTCGCGCGCTGATCGGTCAGCCGAGCCGGGCCGCGATCGACTTGTCCGCGTTCGCGAAACGCATGCGCGCCATCGCGGCGTCGAGCCGCTCGCGCAGCGGGAAGTCGGCGCGGTGCTCGGCGAAGAACGACAGGACGGCCCGGCCGACATCGGCGGGCGTGCGCGTTCCATCGGGGCAGAAGATGTTGTAATCTGCCCAGGAAAGCCGCAACTCGTGCAAGGTCGAGCCTTCGGGCGCGTCGATCGACGCGTGCCAGATCCACGCCTGATCCGCCTCGCGCTCGGCGCCGAGCCGGATCGTTGGTTCTGGTGCGTCCGCGTCCACGCGCAGAGGATACCATCGCGGTCCCCGCGGAAACCGCGGACGAGTTCGCCATGCCCATCGGATTCTTCCTCGAGATCTTTCGCCTCGGCCTCCGCAACCTGCGGCTTCACAAGCTGCGGTCGACGCTGACGAGCCTCGGCATCATCCTCGGCGTGGCGGCCGTCATCGTCGTCGTCGCGGTCGGCGAGGGCAACAAGATCGGCGCGCTCCGCGAGGTGGCCGCGCTCGGCGCAACGAACATCATCGTGCGCTCCTCGAAGCCGCCCGAAGCCGCGAACTCCGGTCAGGCGCGCACCTTCTTCGTCGCCTACGGGCTGCTGCGGCAGGATCTGCGCCGCATGCAGACCTCGCTTCCCGATGCGGTCTCGGTCGTGCCGCTCAAGGCGGTCGGCTCCGATGTCTCGTACGAGAACCAGCGCATCACGAGCCAGGTGTTCGGCACGACCCCGGAACTCCTCGAGGTGGCGCGGCTTCGCCTCGAACCGCGCAGCCGCTATCTGAGCGACGAGGATGTCGCGTCTCGCGCGCCCGTCTGCGTCATCGGCAGCGAGATCGCCAAGCAGTTCTTCCGCCTTCGCGACCCGATCGGCGCGACCATCAAGGTCGACAACACGGTGTTCCGGGTGATCGGCGTCCTCGAGCCGGTGGGCCTCGCGGGCGGCCGCGGCTCCGCGCTTGTCGGCCGCGATCTCAACAAGGACATCCACATCCCGATCACGACCGCGGAATCGCAGTTCGGCGACAATGTCATGCGGCGGCAGTCGGGCTCGTTCAGCGGCGAGAACATCGAGCTGTCCGAGGTCTATGTGGTGGCGCCCGACACCGACTCGGTCGTGCCGCTTGCCGAGCGCGTGCGGCGCGTGGTCGAGACGGGCCACCTCGGCCTCACCGATGTCCAGCTGATCGTGCCGTGGGAACTCCTCGAGAACGCGAAGCGCCAGCTGATGGTGTGGAATGTGATGCTCGTCGTGGTGGCGGCGATCTCGCTCCTCGTCGGCGGCATCGGCATCATGAACATCATGCTCGCGAGCGTGACCGAACGCACGCGGGAGATCGGCATCCGCCGTGCGCTTGGCGCCACGCGGCGCCACATCGTGCTCCAGTTCCTCGTCGAGACGGGCGCGCTGAGCGCGCTCGGCGGCGTGATCGGCATCCTGCTCGGCGTCGGCATCTCGATGGGCCTGCGGCCCCTCGTGGAACTGCTCGTGCGACTGCCGTTCCTGCAGGGCGCGTTCGACGGCCGGCTCACGCTCGAGCCGAGCGTGACGGTCTGGTCGATCGTGGTGAGCTTCGTGGTCGCCGCCGGCGTCGGCCTGATCTTCGGCATCTACCCGGCGATCGTGGCGAGCCGCAAGGACCCGATCGAAGCGCTGCGTCATGATTGACCGGGTGCCCGCAGGCGTTAGCCTGCGGAACGGAGGATGTCAGCTGTCACCTCCGAAAGTCACGCGCACCAGGCGGGCCTTGGATTCACTCCAAGGCCCGACCGCCAGAGGGAGCCGCCGCAGCGGCGACCGCTAAGTCATGAGCGCCTCGAGCTCCTTGCCCTTGAACTCGACCGGGACCTCGACGGCGAAGGTCGCGCCCGAGCCCGGCACCGACGCCAGCGACACCCGCGCGCCGAGGCGCTCCGCGAGCTCGCGGCAGATCGCAAGGCCGAGGCCGGTGCCCGAGTGCGCGCGCGTATGGCTCGCATCGACCTGGCGGAACTTCTCGAAGATCGTGTCCTGCATGTCGAGCGGGATGCCCGGACCCTGGTCGGTCACCTCGATGCGCACGCAGTCGATCCCCTGCCCGTTCACGATGCGGCGGGCGCCGATCGTGACGCGGGTTCCATCGGGCGAGAACTTGATCGCGTTCGACACGAAGTTGTAGAGGATCTGCTGCAGCTTGCCGGGATCGCTCTCGACGCCCGTGACGCTCTCCTCGACGAGCACCTGCACGGCGATGTTCTTCTGCATCGACTGCGGGCGCATGATCGCCGCGAGGCCCTCGCAGATGTCCTTCACGCTCGTCGGGCCGATGGTGACCTCGAGCCGGCCCGCCTCGATCTTCGCCATCTGCAGCAGCTCGTTGATCATCTCGAGCAGGTTGCGCCCCGACTGCAGGATATTGCCGATGTACCGCACCCGCTTCGGATCGGCGTTCGGGTCGTTGCGGGCGATCTCGTCGAGCAGCTCCGCAAACCCGATGATCGAGTTGAGCGGCGTGCGCAGCTCGTGCGACACATTCGCGAGAAACTCGCTCTTGAGGCGGTTCGATTCCGAAAGGCCGACATTGGTCTCGGCAAGCTCGCCGATCTTGAGGTCGAGGCTCTCGTTCACGCGACGCAGCTGCGCCTGCCCTTCCTCGAGGCGGTCGAGCATGCCGTCGAACGCCTTCGAAAGCCGCTCGAAGTCGTCGCCCGTCGTCAGTCCGGCGCGCGCGCTCGTGCTGCCCTGGTCGACGCGCTCCGCGACGGCGGTCAGCGCGCGGACGGGGCTGAAGATCAGGCGCTTGAGGATGATCTGGAAGACGAGGATCGCGAGGATGCCGGCCACGAGCCCCGTTCCCGCGATGAAGAGCCGGTTCTGGTCGATCTGCGATTCCGCGCGCTCGCTGCGGCGGTCGATGAGCAGGATGCCCATCACCGTGTCCTCGCTGCGCACCGCCATGCCGCGCGCGTTCCAGTCGACATACTTGAGGTCGGCGATCCTGCGCCACTCGCGCTCGCGGATCGCGCGCGCATAGCGGTACCGGATGCCCGCGCCCTCGGTCTGGCGCTCGAAGCGCTCGGCGACCTTGGAGTCGGTCTCGAACACCTCGAGCGACTGCTCGAGGAACTCGCTGTCGGCGCCGCCCCCGCCGAGCAGGATGTCGTCGACGCTGAGGACGCGCATCGGGATGACGCTGCCCTCGCTCCGGCCGATCGAGAAGCCGTTCTCGAACCAGGTGTCGGCGAGCTGGCGCGACACCTCGAGCTGGCTTTCGGTGACGAGCGCGCCCGTGCGGTACCACGGCACCGCGAGCGCGGCCCCGAGCAGCGCAAAGACCGCGATCCCGAAGAGGATCTGGCACTTGTTGGCGAGTGAGATACCCTGCGCCATGTGGGTGCGATTCTACGGCGTGTCGCCCCTTCCCGAATCCTGCAAGACGGCGAGGTTCCCGTGTTCCGGCCAGGCACCGACGAAAGCAATGTCCAGTACGAGGATGTCCTCTGCAACTTCTGCCACCGGGCGTGGGATCCCGACGATCCGTCGCGGCCGATGGTCGAGGGGCACCACGGGAGCCACATGTGCGGCGAATGCCTCGCGATCGCGTACCTCGCCACCGTGATCGAAGGCCGCGACGACCGCGTCGCGGGCATGGCGTGCACGATGTGCCTCGTCGAGCCGGACACGCTCTTCTGGCGAAGCCCGGAGTTCCCCGACGCGTGCGTGTGCCAGGCCTGCATCAAGCGCTCGGCGGGCGTCTTGGAGAAAGACAAGGACTACACCTGGCGCCGGCCTCAGGGCTGAGGGGGGGGTGTGATTCGGGTTTTTCTCACGGAGACACGGAGAACACGGAGAAGAGAGAAGAGAGAAGAGAAGAGAAGAGAAGAGAAGAAGAGAAAAGGGAAACACCATCTCTCACTTTGCCTTCGCGCAGTGCGGGCGGGTGAAAGACTTGGTCTCCGTGTTCTCCGTGTCTCCGTGAGAAAAAATCAAACGAGCAAACTGGAATGAGTGCGGCCGTACGGCGCAACGGCCTAGGCTCTGTCTGACGGATCCCCAGGACGTCGATCCACGCGGCATCCCGGCTGGCCGCGTCGGCTTCAACTCGCTGTATCGCTGCGGATACAGCTTCGTTTCACCTCCTTGCCATCCGGGCGCCGCGCGGATCTTTGGTC
>JBKCZS010000065.1:0-7234 GCA_046337925.1 bacterium
GATAGCACTTGTCCGCGACCTTGCGCATGATCTTCTCGTTCGCCTCGTTGTCGAAGTAGAACGGGTCGGTCGAGAAGACCGAGTAGCGCCGCAGCCGGTAGGGCTGGTGGAACTCGAAGTAGAAGCAGACGCTTGCCATGCAGGCAGCGTAGCCGACAATCGTCAGGTTCCGTAGTACTTGCGGTACCACTCGATGAATCGAGCCACGCCCGTCTCGACCGTGGTCGTGGGCCGGTACCCCGTGTCGCGCTCGAGGGCCTCGACATCGGCCATGGTGTCGGGCACATCGCCGGGCTGCAGCGGCTTCAGGATCATCTCGGCCTTGCGCCCAACCGCGCGCTCGATGGCGCCGATGTAGTCGAGGAGCTCGACCGGGCGGGAATTGCCGATGTTGTAGACCCGCCACGGCGCGCTCGAGGTGCCGGGGTCGGGGTGCGCCGCGTCGAACGCGGGGTTCGGCTGCGCGGGGCGGTCGAGCGTGCGCACGATGCCTTCGACGATGTCGTCGACATAGGTGAAGTCGCGGCGGTGACGCCCGTGGTTGAAGACCTCGATCGGCTTCCCCTCGAGGATGTTCTTCGTGAAGAGGAAGAGCGCCATGTCGGGGCGGCCCCACGGCCCGTAGACCGTGAAGAAGCGCAGGCCCGTCGTCGGCAGCGCGAAGAGGTTCGAGTAGGTGTGCGCGAAGAGCTCGTTCGCCTTCTTGCTCGCCGCGTAGAGCGAGAGCGGGTGGTCGACCGAATCGTTCACCGAGAAGGGAAGCTTGGTGTTGCCGCCGTAGACCGAGCTCGAGCTTGCGTAGACGAGGTGGCGGCAGCCGCCGTGCTTCTCGTGCACGGCGCGGCAGCCCTCGAGGATGTTCTGGAAGCCGACGATGTTCGAGTGGACATACGCGTGCGGGTTCGTGATCGAGTAGCGCACGCCCGCCTGCGCGGCGAGGTGCACGACGCGGTCGAACCTGTGCTGCGCGAAGAGCGACTCCATGCCCGCGCGGTCGGCGACATCCATCTTCACGAACGAGAAGCCGCGCTTCGGCGTCAGACGCGCGAGCCGCGCCTCCTTCAGCGTCGGGTCGTAGTAGTCGTTGAGGTCGTCGAGACCCACGACCTCTTCGCCGCGATCGAGAAGGACATGCGAGACATGCGAGCCGATGAAGCCCGCGGCACCGGTGACAAGAACCGCCATGGGCGGAGTTTACACGGTGCGCGTGGCGGTGGCGTTCGCGGCGGGAGTGTTCGGCCGCGTGCGCGCGAGTTCGCGCTCGCAAGCCTGGATCACGCGCACCACATCGGCGTCGGTCATCGACGAGCCCGAGGGCAGGCAGAGCCCATCGCGGAAGAGCCGCTCGCACACGGGCGTGCGGCCTTCGTCGTGCGCGAACATGCGGCAGCCCGAGAACAACGGCTGCTGGTGCATCGGCTTCCAGGTCGGACGCGCCTCGATCTTCTGCGCGGCGAGCGTCGCGAGAAGCGCGTCGCGGTTCGTGCCCGCGCGGGCCGGATCGATGGTGAGCGCGGTGAGCCAGTGCGTCGAGCGGCTCCACGCGGGTTCGGGCATGAACTCGACGCCGTCGAAGCCGCCGAGCGCGCGCTGGTACTGCGCGAAGATCTCGCGGCGGCGCGCGACGCGCTCGTCGAGCACAAGCAGCTGCCCGCGGCCGACGCCTGCGCAGATGTTCGACATGCGGTAGTTGAAGCCGGCGACCGAGTGCTCGTAGTGCGGCGCGGGGTCGCGCGCCTGCGTGGCGAGGAAGCGCGCGCGCTCGGCGACGCGCGCGTCGCCCGCGGCCAGCATGCCGCCGCCAGAGGTCGTGATGATCTTGTTGCCGTTGTAGCTGAACGCGGCGACCGCGCCGAAGGTGCCGCACGGGCGGCCGTGCACGGTGGCTCCGAGCGCTTCGGCCGCGTCCTCGAGAACGGGCACGCCCCATTCCTCGCAGATCGGCGTGATCGCGCCGTAGTCGCAGCCTTGGCCGTAGAGGTCGACGGTCACGACGGCGCGCGGGCGCTTGCCTTCGGCGGCGAGCGCGTGCAGCGCGCGGCGCAGCGCGGCGGGCGACATGTTCCAGCTTGCGTCGTCGCTGTCGATGAAGACGGGCTCGGCGCCAAGCTGGCGGATCGGGTTCGCCGTCGCGACGAAGGTGAAGCTCGAGCAGAGGACGAGGTCGCCCGGCTGCACGCCGAGTGCGATCAGGCCGAGGTGGATCGCGGCGGTGCCCGACGAGGTCGCGCAGCAGTGCATCTCGGCGCCGTCCGAGGAGAGGCGCGCAGCCATCTCGCGCTCGAACGCGTCGACATTCGGCCCAAGCGGCGCGATCCAGTTGGTGCGGAAGGCCTCCTCGACGAAGTGCCGCTCCGCGCCCGACAGGTGCGGCGGCGAGAGGAGGATCTGCTTCGGTTCGTCGGTCGGCATGGCGTCGGGTGAGGGAGTCACGGAGTGGCTATCGGCGGTTCGCGGCGGTCGGGCGATGCCCACCTCGGAGAAGCCGCGGCGTCGGCAGGTCTATCGGCAATTCTCGCGCGATTTCAGGAGGCGGATGCTCGTGGCGGCCTTGTCGGCAGCGGTCGAAACCGTGCGGGCCGAACCCGTGCCACCTGAGTACCTGTTGGTACCCGCTCGTACCCGCCAGTACCCCGGCACAGAATGCGATCAGCCCCACAGCTCGGCGATCGGTACGGCGAACAGGCCGTCGCCGAAGCCGACCGTGATTTCTCCGTCGTACAGCACCACGCCGCACGCGAACCGCTTGCCCGTCGCCTCGCGCAGCCTGCGCAGGCCACGGAAGTCGGAGGGGTGCACCGTGGATGACGCCTTGACCTCGACGCCGCTCACGCGCGACCCGGAGTGCTCGATCACGATGTCGACCTCGGCGCCGTCCTTGTCGCGGAAGTGGGAGAAGCCGATCGCGTCGTCGGCGCCCGATGCCTGCCGCCGCAACTCGCCGAACACGAAGGTCTCGAGCAGCTGGCCGAGCACCTCGCGGTCGTTCCAGAGATCCGTCGGCGCGAGGCCGAGCAGCGCGCAGGCGAGGCCGCTGTCGCTCATGTGGAGTTTCGGCGTCTTCACGAGCCGCTTCAGGCGGTTGCTGTGCCATGGCGGGAGCTCCTCGACCACGAAGATGCGCTCGAGCAGCGTGAGATAGTCGCGGATCGTCGGCCGCGACACCTGGAACGGCGCCGCAAGCTAGCTCACGTTCATGAGCCGCGCGGTCTGCGACGCCGCCAGCTTCAGGAGCTTCGGAATCGCATGGAGAGAGCTGATCCGCGACAGATCCCGCAGGTCTCGCTGGACCATCGCGTCGACATAATCGGCGTACCACTGCCTTCGGCGCGCCGTCGTCTTGCGTGCGAGGGCGGCGGGGAAGCCGCCGCCGGCGATGCGCGCGGCCAGCTCCTCTCCGAGGCGGCGCGAGGATCGCATCTTGAAGTCCCCCCGCATGATCGCGCCCAGCAGCTTCGGCTGGCGCCGCTCGATCTCGCACTGCGCCATCGGATGGAGACGGATCGAACCCATCCGCCCGGCGAGGGAATCCGCCATCCGCGGCAGGAGAAGCACATTCGTCGACCCTGTCAGGAGGAACCGCCCGGGCGTGCGCCGGCGGTCCACCTCGACCTTCAGCGGCAGGAAGATCTCGGGGGCGCGTTGGACCTCGTCGATGATCGCTCGGTTCGGAAGCCTGGCGACGAAGCCTGCGGGGTCTTCCTGCGCGGCACGCCTCGCGGCGTCGTCGTCGAGGTTGATGTAGTCGAAGCCGAGCCGCTTGCCGACCTGCATCGCAAGCGTCGTCTTGCCGCATTGACGCGGCCCATGAACGATCACGACGGGCGTGTCGGCGAGCGCATCGGAGAGGGATTTCGCGGCGAGTCTCGGCAGGTGAGGGTCGACCGGCATGCGGCTGATTGTAAGTTTGGCATGCGGCCATCTGCAACTTTAATGTGCGGCTATCTGAAACCTTTGCATGCGGCCACCTGCAACCTTCGGATCGGGCGGTTGCCGGCGGTACGGTCGATCCGCCGAGGGGGTACTGCCTGTCGCGCTTGCGGGAGGCGCCGTTGCGCGCGTCGGCCTCCGCGACGAGGTTCGAGGCCTGGTCGAAGGCGTAGGCGAGCTCGACGAGCGGGGGGCGGTTTGGCTCGCCCGTGATGGTGCCAGGCGCGAAGGTGCCGTCCTTCCAGAGGATCCGCCGCGTGCGGCCGAAGGTGTCGAGCGCGGGGTAGGCGGTGGCGGAGGAGGAGCGGTCAAGCCTCGGGCGGCCGTGTCCAGTAGCCCGGACGCAGGTAGTCGGGTCGGTCGCGCTTCCAGTTTGCGATCGACTCGTCCACCCGCGCCCTCAAGTCTGCGAAGTCCGATCGCTCGCCGGTGAGGTATGGCAGCGCGAACCTCCCTGCCGCGGCAGCCAACAACCTGGCGGACTTCAAGTAGTCCTCGTACGAATCTATCTCGAATGGTGGAAGCGCCTCACCGTTGAGCTCCGCGATCAAGCCGAGGCCGATCTCCCCCGGCGCGATGTGGGTGGTGACGGGCTGGCCCGTGGCGGGGACGAGCGTCACCAGGATGTCCTTCTTATGTCCGATTCCTCGTCGAACCCGAACGGCGTAGCCCGACCGCTCGAACTCGTACACGCCGTCGCAAGCCGCGTGCAACGCGAGTCCTGCACGCGCGCCGAGCGGCGCGAAGGCGTCGCGGATCGCGAGTTCGAAGAGGGCGTCGTTCGAAGTCTTCACGGGTCGTGGCTCATGGGCGTGTGGGGAACATCGGAATCACATTCACTCCCCTGTAATGCTCGAGCATTGGAAGCTCAAGATCGAGGTAGTACGAAGACTTTTTAAGCTCTTTCATGAGATCGGCATGCTTATCAGGGTCGGTGACCAGCCAGATGTCGTCGCCACGGCGGATCGCGTCGTTGAGCCACAACGCGTTCTGCCTCGGCCATTCGTCCTCGGGAAGGTTGTCCATGTTGAGCACATTGAAACCGGGCCGATCCTGGAAGGCGCGGGTATCCGCTCCCGAGCCGATCACAGTAACGCCGTTCTTGTTGTGCACCACCACCCCGCACGCCCCCACGAGGTATCGGCTCGTGCCTTGGACGGTGAGGTTGTAGACGGGGACGACCGCGTGGCGGCTGCCGATCTTCGTGACCGTGGCCGTGCCCGCGACGCCCTGCGGGGACATCGAGCGGACGGCGTCGCCCTCGGCGAGGTCGCTGGCGGGGACCCAGCGGCCGTGGCCTGCGCGGTCTTGGCCTGCGAGGTCTTGGCCCGTGCGGTCGCGCGTGTCGAGCGGCTCGACGAGCGCGACGGCCTCGGGGTCGGCGCGGGTGTCGAGTGCCGCTGCGTGCGGCCCCGCCCGCGCGACGAGGAACGGGTGCTCGCCGGTGGCGGAGATGGTGGTCTCGTCGCCGCCGCCCGGCTCGCCCGGGTCGACGGTGATGTCGTAGATCGTCCCCTCGAAGAGCCGCGCGGGAGTGGCGGAGACGATGGCGGTGGTCGCCTCGCCCGTCGCGGGGTCGATGCTCGCGACGGTGGCGCCCGCCTCGATCGACTCGATCGGCGCGGCAAGCGCGGGGGAGGCGGTGAGGACGAGGGTGCCGGCGAGGAAGCAGGTGGGGCCCGGCCTCGGGACGGTGTCGGACTGCGGCAGCCGCCTTCCGCGGACTGCTTGCAGGCCGGCCTGCGCGGCCGCCCGCACGTTCCCGATTGCGTGCCTGGCCATGCTTATGACCAGTTGCCCGAGCATCGGCGCGGCGAGGCCCACGACGCCGCCGACGACAAGCTCTTCTGCCGTTGGCGCCCGGCCCTCGACGAATGCGCTCGCGGCGGCGCCGGCCATGCCAGCCGCCGCGCTCGAACCCACGATCGCGGCGGTTGTCTTCATGCCGGCGATGGCCAGCCCGGCCCCGAACGTCGCACCTGCGCCGGCTCCGACGACGGCGCCCTTTGCGGCGCCTTCGAGAATGTCCTCTCCCATGATCGCAGCGGTGACTCCACCGATCACCGCGCCGATGCCGGCCCCGGCGAGAACGTGCAGGAAGCGCCCGCTCGGATCCGTCCCCGCCATCGGGTTGCGGCCGAGGTAGGAGTAGAGGCTCGGCCCGTCCTGGTAGCCCGCGGGGTCGCGCTCGAGCCACCTGCACATCCCCGGCGTCGGGTCGTAGTGGCGGAAGCTAGCGGCGGAACATCCCTCTGCGCTTCTCCGACGCGATCTGAACGTAGCAAGCGCGATACTTGGGTTGCTCGAGGATCTGCAGCGCTTCCTGCCACGACTCGAGGGGCGACGTGTACCGCAATGTATGTACGAGCCTCGGGCGCAGCGCTGCGCCCTTGACGGTGAACAAGTCGAGGCCGAAGGCGTGGTAACGCCTCGAGGCGAGTCCGTTCATCGATCGACGAATGGCCGCAGCCGCGACAGGTACCGGAACAACATCGTTGCTTAGCGGCGCCCAATCCTCGTGCCTCTCGCGCACGCTCCGCCGGCTTCCGCGCCTGATAAGAAGGCTTGAGCCGGAATCAGTTTTCGCCGACGCCGCACGTTTCGCTTCGGCTTCGCGCAGCGCGTCGGCAAGGAACGGAACCGGTTCGCCCGGCTTCGCGAGTTCGGTCAACTCTGGCAGCGCTCGACCGATGTCGGGCACGATGCCGACGGTGTCGAGGATCTCTGCGTCCCAACTCGAGCGCGGTGGGCTGGCCGGTGAGAAGCTTCGGAACTCGATCGGCAACACATCCGACATCGCGCAGCGAACGGGCGCATCGCCCGGGCGAAGCTGGCAGCGGTATGAGCCGGGTGAAATGCTCCTCTCAGCGCCACGCGCTGCATGCAAGAGCTTTGCGGCGACGGCACGGAGTGCCGCCGGATTGCAGTGAACAACGACGAGGGCAGAAGGCACGCTCGAGTCGGCGATGCCAAGAGTGTGGCTTTTCTCGATCCGGATGAAGATCGCCGGCGCATCGCGTGCTTCACGCCGCTTCTGAGGCTGCTTCTTGGAGGCTCGGCCCTTGATGCTCGACATGTCGAGGTTCCCGTAGGGAGTAGTCCTAGTCTCGAACGGAGTGGTCTACGTTGCTGGCCAGCCTCGACGCAGACTCCGGCAATGCGCCGAACAGCGGATAGTGATTGTCGCCTTTGCATGACTCAAAGGCAAGTGCGGAATCGTCGAGCGCTCAATCGGTTTGGATGTTTGCAGTTGTTCAGCAGTTCGGCGATCGGCGCAGCGCGCCGGGTCTCCTATCACTTGCAG
>JBKCZS010000066.1:0-2912 GCA_046337925.1 bacterium
CCTTCTTCTTCTCCTCCATGCTGCCCGCGCCGTCATGGTCGATCACGCGGCCCTGGCGCTCGGAGAGCTTCGTCTCGAGCATCTCGCGGATGATCTCGGGCAAGGTCGTCGCGTTCGACTCGATCGCGCCCGACAGCGGATAGCAGCCGAGCGTGCGGAAGCGGATCATCTTCATCTCGGGCTTCTCGCCCGGCTCGAGCGGCAGGCGGTGGTCGTCGACCATGATCGGGACGCCGCTGCGGTAGACCACGGGCCGCATCGCCGCGAAGTAGAGCGGCACCATCGGGATCTTCTCGAGCATGATGTACTGCCACACATCGAGCTCGGTCCAGTTCGAGAGGGGGAACACGCGGATCGACTCGCCGCGCGCGCCCGCCGCGCGATTGATCTCCGTGTTGTAGAGGTTCCACAGCTCAGGCCGCTGGTTGCGCGGGTCCCAGCGGTGCTGGCTGTCTCGGAAGCTGAACACGCGCTCCTTCGCGCGCGACTTCTCCTCGTCGCGGCGCGCGCCGCCGAACGCGGCGTCGAAACCGTACTTGTCGAGCGCCTGGCGCAAGCCCTGCGTCTTCATGATGTCGGTGTGCTTGCGCGAGCCGTGGGTGATCGGGTTGACGCCCGCCGCGAGCCCGTCCTGGTTGATGTGGATCAGGAGCTCGAGCCCGAGTTCCTTCGCGACATACTCGTCGCGGAACTTGTACATCTCGCGGAACTTCCAGGTCGTGTCGATGTGAAGGAGCGGAAACGGCGGCTTCGCGGGGTAGAACGCCTTCATGGCGAGCTGCAGGAGCACCGCCGAATCCTTGCCGATCGAATAGAGGAGGACGGGCTTCTCGAAGCTGGCGGCGACCTCACGGAAGATGTGGATCGACTCTGCCTCGAGTTCGCGGAGATGGCTCAGACGCGCGCGGTCCATGCGGGAAGTCCCTCGGTCGGATAGGGTAGCGGCGCAAGCCGCGGCACGCAGTCTGCCGATGGTGGGAGAAGCGAGCGCAGCACCATGACCGACCCGGCACGCACAGACCGACCCCGTTCCTCCGATGTCTCCTGGCACGACGGGCAGATTTCGCGCGCCGACCGCGAGCGTCTGCTTGGGCAGCGCGGGGCCGTCGTGTGGTTCACGGGCCTCTCGGGCTCTGGCAAGAGCACGATCGCAGTCGCTGTCGAAACGCGCCTCCTCGGGGCTGGGCGGCTCTGCTACCGGATCGATGGCGACAACCTGCGTCATGGGCTGAACAAGGACCTCGGGTTCAGCCCTATTGATCGCGCCGAGAATGTCCGCCGCACGGGGGAAGTCTGCCGCATCCTCGCGGACACCGGCGTGATCGTGCTTGCGAGCCTCGTGAGCCCGTTCCGCGCCGAGCGCGAGAAGGTGCGCGCGATGCACGCCGAGATGAAGGTCCCGTTCCTCGAGGTCTTCGTCGATGTGCCGCTCGCGGTCGCCGAGTCGCGCGATCCGAAGGGCCTCTACCGGAAGGCGCGCGCGGGCGAGATCACCGACTTCACGGGCGTCCACCAGCCTTACGAGGCGCCGACGGCGTGCGAGCTCACGCTTCCCGCGTCAACCCAGAGCGTCGATGCGTGCGCGCTGCAGGTCGTGCAGATGCTGCGCGACCGGCACATCGTGTGACACGCGCGATCAACGCGTCGGCGGGGCTTCGAACGCCGCGGCGCGGATGGTCGCGCGGTCTGTGTCGTCGATCGCCTTCATCTCGTCGAGCGCCCACGCGGTCATCTGGACGGCGATGACGCGCACCTCGGCGTTCGCGAAGTCGCCCGGATGACCAAGCGTGGTGAACGCGATGCGCTGCATCGGGATGCCCGCCTGGCGTGGCCGCTCGCGCACCCCGAGGATCGGCTGCTTCTGCGGCGCATCGGGGCGTGCGCTGCCGACCGCCTCGCCCCAGAGGAGCACGCGGCAGTCGTCGGGTAGCGGTTCGACATGGTAGAGCCAGCTCGGGACGACGATGCCCTCTGCGGGGATCGCGACGCCTGCGAGCACCGGGTGCTTCGCTGCCTCGGCGTCGGGCGGCAGGATGCGCGTCGTCGACGCATGCCCGTGGTGGAACTTCCAGTTCGTGCCCCAGGTCTCGGTGGGAAACGCGTCGTTCCAGCGCTTGGCCGCCTCGCCGTCGCCGGGATAGCGGAACGCGTGCGTCGAGGTGCGGAAGCCGACGAGCGGCAGGCCGTTCTGCGTCGCGTCCGCGAAGGCGATCATCTGGTTGGACCCAAGCTCGCGGAAGCGCATGTAGAGGACGCTCGCATCCGCGCTGCGCAGGTTCCAGTCGTCGGTGAGGCCCGTGCGCGCCGCGATGTCGGGCGTCTTGGCCGAGCCGCCGACGCCATCGTCGCCCGTCGCGAAGTGGACGCGCGTGCGCGCGCCGGTCGCGCCCTCGACGAGCTTCGCGAGGAACGGCATCGTGATCTCGCTGCGGTACTCGTCGTCTGCGGCGACGAAGGCGACCGTGCGCTCGGCATTCTGCCAGCCGTTTGGCGGAACGCACTTCAGCGTCGTCGCGGTGCCTTCGGCGTAGATGCGCGCGCGGTCGCCCTTCACGGGAAGACCGTTCGGGCCCTTGAACGGTCCGCGGTCGCCGCTCGAGCCCGTGGTTCCGGGCGGATTGTCGAAGAGCTGCGAGACGACGGCGGTCTCGTCTCCGACCTTCAGGCCGCTGCCGGCGAAGACGCGCTCGACGCGGACGCGGTACCAGACATTCGTGGTGCGCGAGCCCTGCGACTTCTGTTCGACCGAAAGCACCGTCACCTCGAGCTGGAACGGCGCCTGCGCGAGGAGCCACATCGGTTGGTTCATCCGCTCGGCCGCGGCGGGAGCGGCCGCGATCGTGGCGGCGGCGAGCAGGAGCGCGGCAAGCGGTATTCGCAGGAACTGCATGTCGGGTAGAGTCACGGCTCGA
>JBKCZS010000067.1:0-10205 GCA_046337925.1 bacterium
TGCTCGCCCGACAGCGCGCCGCCATAGCGCGCGACGAGCTGCGCGATGTCCTTCGCGATCGCCACCATCACCGCGCGATCCTTCGGGTCATGGATCGCGACGAGCGGGCGGATGTGGAGGCATCCGACCGAGGCATGCGCGTAGTACGCGGCGGTCGTTCCGTGCTTCGTCACGATCGCGCGGAACTCCTCGACGAAGTCGGGCAGCTTCGCGGGGTCGACTGCGGTGTCCTCGACGAAGGTGAACGGCTTGCGCGCGCCCGGTACGCCGTGCAGGAGCGGCTCGCCCGCCTTGCGCAGCTTCCACGCCTTGAGGCGCTCGGCGGCGCCCGTGTAGGTCGACATCGCGGCACCCGGAAGCGCGGCGCGGAGCGCGTCGAACCGCGCCGGCAGCTCGTCGGCGCGGTCTGCGAAGTACTCGACATAGAGCACCGCGCCAAGCGCTCCCGACGCCGGCTTCGGCATCAGCTCGACATACTGCCGGTACTCGGTGTTGCGCAGCGCGACATCGATCACCACATCGTCGACGAGCTCGACCGCGGCCGGCTTCGTCGCGAGGATCGCCTTCAGGTTCGCCAGCGACTCGCGCACGCTCGCGAAGCCGATGATCGCGAGCCCCCGCTCCTTCGGCTTGGGAACGAGCGCGAGTTCCGCGCGCAGCGTGGTCGCGAGCGTTCCCTCGGCGCCGCACACGAGGTGCGCGAGGTTGACCCTGTCGTAGGTGCCAGGGGTCGAACGCTCGAGCTGCTCGAGGAACATGTCGAGCGAATAGCCGTCGACATGGCGCAGGATCTTGGGAAAACGCGCCTTGATCTCGCCCGCGATCGGACGCACGATCGCGGCGACCGCATCGGCGATCGCGCGCTGCGCGGGATCGCGGTCGCAGCTTCCCTCCTCGAAGCGGTGCACGCTGCCGTCGGCGAGGATCACATCGAGCGAGACGAGGCTCTCGACGGTGCGGCCGTAGAGGATCGAGTGCGCGCCCGCCGAGTTGTTGCCGATCATCCCGCCGAGCGTCGCGTGCGAGCTCGTCGCGACATCGGGTCCGAACATCAGCCCGTGCGGCGCGAGCGCCTCGTTCAACTGGTCGAGCGTCACGCCCGGCTCGACGACCGCGCGTCGTCGCTCGGGATCGATCGAGAGGATCGCTCGGCAATGTTGCGAGAAATCGACGATGACGGCGCGGTTCACGCTCTGGCCGGCGAGCGCGGTGCCCGATCCGCGCGGGAGGACCGGCACGCCCTGCCCGCAGAGGTATCGCACGGCGCTCGCGCCATCGGCCACCGAACGCGGCACGACCACGCCGATCGGCTCGACCTGGTAGATGCTCGCGTCGGTCGCGTAGAGCATGCGGTCGTGGCGACCGAAGCGGATGTCCGAGTTCGTGACGCCGCGCAGCACCCGCGAAAGGCGGAGGCGCAGCGCGTCGAGTTCATCGCCGCGTTCGAGCAGCGGAAGGGTCGCGGATTGGGTTGACTCAGCCCGCGTTGAAGCGCTCATGCCGCGCAAGATATAGGGTTCGCGGCTGCCGAGGCGCTCACGGCGGTCCGCCGGCGGCCTTTGGATCCGCAGGATCCGCCTTCGGAGTCTCTGCGGGCTCCCCGCCGCCCTCCGGCTTCGCGCAGAGTTCCTCGAGCTTCTTGCGGAGTTCCCGCTGGCTCGACGGCGACGCGCCGATCCAGACGCCCGCGATGCGACCATCGGGGGCGACGAGGAAAGTCGTCGGGAATGCACGCACGAGCCAGCGCCGGCTGGCCATCGAGTCGAGGTCGAGCACGCATTCGAACGGCGTTCCCTTCGCGGCGAACGGATCGAGCAGTTCCTTGATCCGCGCCTCGCGCTCCTCGCGGGTGCCCTGCTCCGCCGAGTTCACGAGCACGACGGTCGCGCGCCCCTCGAAGTCCTTCTGCAGCCGCGCAAGCTCGGGAAGCGCCGCCCGGCACGGACCGCACCAGGTCGCGAAGAAGTCGATCACCACGGGCTTCGGACGCTCCGCGATCAGGTTCCAGTCGCCCTCGCCGAGTTTCGGAAGCGCCAGTTCCGGCGCCGGGTCGCCGGCCTTCAGCGCCTCGACCTCCTTGTCCTCCTCCGCCTCCTTGCGCGCGTCGACGAGCGCGGCGAGGCCATCGACCTTCTGCCGCGACGCCGTGTCGAGCGCGAAGGTCGCATCGGTCGGCGCCTCCTTCGGCCGCTTCACCTTCGAGGTCACCACCCACATCAACTTCGAACCGCCCTCGACGAGATCGCCCTTGTGGATGACGCCCGAGGCACGCTCGACGAAGTGCGTCTCCGGGTCGTAGGCAAGCCGCAGTTCCTCGCTCGCATCGTCCGAGACAAGCACGAGCACATCCGAAACCTGCCCGTCGACCTCTTCCTTCTCGAGCCGCGTCGGAACCACATTCGGAATCTGCGGCATCAGCTGCATGCAGGTCTCGCCGGGGTCGTCCTCGCCGAGCGCCAGGCCGAGCTCGGGGAACGGCAGGCTCTGGAACGCGTTGAAGAGCGAGTAGTACGGCGAGTCGTGGTCCGACACCTGCAGGTAGGTGAGCGGATTCGATCCGTGCGTCGCGGTGATCTTGCCGTCGGCGAGCCGCAGGTCGAACCCGCGCAGCGACACGATCCCGCGTCGTCCGGAAGTGAAGAGGAACTTCGCCTCGATCGGATCGGCGAACTCGTCGCGCCCGTCGCGCGACGCCCCGACGCGTGCGCTCACCTCGACCTCGACACCGCGCGGATCGCGGTAGGCATCCATGATCTTCTTGAGCACCGCGGTCGCGGCGGCCGGGTCTGCGGGCGGAGTCGCGGTCTCGTTCGCGGTCTCCTTCGCAGTCTCCTTCGCGGCATCCTGCGCGGCATGCGCCGGCGGTGCAGCGCCGAGCGCCAGCGCGACGGCGAGCGTGATGGCGGTCGGGACGGTGGCGTCGAAGAGCCGGATTCGCATGGCGTTTCCCGTTTGTTTCCGCGCGACGCCGAGCGCGTCACCGTCGGAGCTCCCGCACTGTAGCGCGGAACCACGCCAAAAAGCAGGCCGCGCGCGGGAGTCCGCGCGCGGCCTGGATCTTGCGATCGGATCGAAGGCTCAGCCTTCCTTCTTCGGCGACTCCGCTGCGGGAGCGGCGTCGGCCGGCTTGGCGGCCAGCGCCTTCTCGACTTCAGCCTTGAGCTCGTCGATGATCTTGGCCGGGTTCTGCGGGTCGATGCCCGAGTGGATGGCCGCGATGTTGCCGTCCGGACCGATCACGACCGTCGCGGGGATGCCGCGGAAGCCGTACGACTCGAAGACCTTGTCGTCCATGTCGACGAGGCACGGCATGGCGAAGGCCTGCTTCGTCCAATACTCGCCCACAGCCTTCGTGCGCGCTTCGCCCTTCTCGTCCTCGAGGGTGTTGATGCCGAAGACATCGATCGGCTTGCCCGACTCCTTCGCCCACTTGGCGAAGGTCGAGACATGGGGAAGGCCGCGCTTGCACGGGCCGCACCACTCTGCCCAGAAGTCGATCACCACCACGCGGCCCTTGAGGTCCGCGAGGTTGACGGTCTTGCCGTCGAGGCCGGGGAGGGAGAACTCGGGAGCGCGGTCGCCGACCTTCACGGTCTTGGCTTCCGGAGCCGACTCGCCGCCCGCGCCACCCGCGCCGCCGCCGAAGAGCTCGTCGATCGAGGCGACCGAAATCTTGCCCGTCTCGTCGAAGGTGATCGGGGTCGCGAGCGCATCGGCGACGACCGGCTTCGTCTCCATCGTGACGGGGATCATGAATCCCGGAGGAGCGCCCGGAGGAGCGATGTTGAGCTTCGCGCCCGAGAGGAGCTTCGTGGTCGCGTCGAGCGTGAACACGCCGACCGAACCGCCTTCGGCGGTCACGAGGACGCTGCCGCCGTCGGCGGGGTTGAAGCCGGCGATCTTCGCGCCCGGCAGGAAACCGCCCGCGAGTTCAGTGGCGACATCCTTCGACTCCGCCATGTCATACGCCCAGCGCGGAATCGGAAGACCGAAGCCGCCGAGCTCCTTCTCGAGGGTGGCGACGAGGCCGCCCTCGAGCGGGAACGACTTGAACTTCGAGGGGTCGCTCGCCATCTGCACATACGCCTTGTTGTTGGCGGAGAAGAAGACGGCGGGCGCCATCTCGAGGCGCATGCCGTTGGCATCGCGCGCGATCGACATGCCCTGCGTCTGCTTCTGACCCATCGCCTCGACGGTGAGCGTGTAGGTGTCCGAGTAGCTCTTCGCGGCGCGGTACGCGGCGGCGCTCGCCTTGAGCGCTTCCTCGGCGGACTTGATCGCCTCGGGGGTCTTCATCGCATCGGTGAAGTCCTTGGCGATGTCCGGCGCGGCGGGGAAATCAAACTTCGGCATCTCGCCATCGGCGGGCATCGGCGGCGGAGCGCCGTCCTGGGCGAGAGCGGACGCTGCGACGCAAGCGGCCACGAGGCCGGCTGCGAGCGAGGCGCGCGCGAACGAGAGCGACTTCATCATGGGTGACTCCTGAATGGCGTGGGTACGCCGAGCGTGAAGGTGTGCCAGCGCAGCCCACCCCCGCCCGGCCGATGCCGCGCGCCTAGACGCGCACGCTCGGACCGAGCGGCCCCACCCGAACCGCATCCGAGCGGCCTGGGCAGGCACGAAGCAATGATTCTAACCGCTCCCCCGTAACGGGATCGCGGGCTTCGGATGCGATTTCCGACAGCGGAAGCAGCACGAAAGCCCGCTCCCGGAAGCGGGGATGCGGCAGCTGAAGGTCTCCCTCGGCCACCACGCATTCCCCGAAGAGGATGAGATCGAGGTCGATCGTGCGCGCGGTCCAGCGTGTGCCGTCCCGCTCGCGCCCGAGCGTCGCTTCGACCGCCAGCAGTTCCGCAAGCAGCGCGCGGGGCTCGCGCGTGGTGGCCAACGCGATGCCCGCGTTGAGATACCGCGGCTGGTCGGGCGGTCCGACGGGCGGCGTGTCGTAGACGCTCGACTGCGCGAGGACGCGCACGCCGTCGATGCGGGCGATGCGTTCGACGGCGGCGCGCATGGTCGCAAGCCGGTCGCCGAGGTTGGCGCCGATCGCGACGAGCGCGAGTGTCTCGCCCGCGCCGACGCCGACGCCGTCACACGCGCTCGACACGGCACGCCTCCCCTTCCGCCCACAGGACCGGCCGCATCGGCTCGCCGAGAAGCGCGAAGCGCGCGCACGCGAGCGCGAGGTGCGCCGTGCGGCTGCGGATGGTGCCGCGATCGCCCGGGAAGTGGAAGCGCCGCGAGTAGACCGAGCCGTGCCGCTCGGCGACGGCGATGTAGACCGTGCCGACCGGCTTCGCTTCGCTGCCGCCCGAGGGACCGGCGACGCCCGTCGTCGAGAGCGCGAGGCCCGCGCCCGTCCGCGACAGTGCACCCCGCGCCATCTCGATCGCCGTCTCGTGGCTCACGGCGCCGTGGTCGCGCAGCGTCGCCTCGCGCACGCCGAGGTCGGCGACCTTGCGCGCGTTCTCGTAGGTGACGAATCCGCCCGAGTACCACGCGCTCGAGCCGGCGACATCGGTGATCCGCGCGCCGAGCAGCCCGCCCGTACAGCTCTCGGCGGTCGCAAGCATCACGCCGCGCTCGGCGAGCATCGCGCCGACGACCGACGCGAGCGACTCGCCGTCGCGACCGAAGATGACCGTGCCCACGCGCGCACGGCAGAGCGCCACCGTCGCCTCGAGCGCCTCGCGCGCCGCATCGCGCGCACCGGTCGACCGCACGCGGATCGACACGATGCCGTCGCTTGCGGTCGTGCCGACCGAGGGCTCGCGGCCCCGCGTCATGAGTTCGCCCAGCAGTTCTCCGACGGCGCTCTCGCCGAGGCCGATCGTGTGAAGCGCGGCGGTCGCGACCACCTCGCCATCGCCCGAGAGCCGCGGCGCGACGAACGACTCGAACATCGGCCGCATCTCGTTGGGCGGCCCGGGCAGGCAGAAGAGTTCGCACGCGCCGTCCTGCAGCGTCGCCCCGAGTCCGGGCGCGGTGCCGTGCGGGTTGTCGAGAAGACGCGCGGACGGCGGCCGCATCGCCTGCCTGAGATTCGACACGGGCATCGGACGCCCGCGCGCCGCAAACCAGCGCCCGAGATGCGCGACGCCCGCCGGGTCCTCGACGAGCGCCGCATCGTCGCCATCGACGAGGTCGCAGAGCGCTTCGCGCGTGAGGTCGTCGAGCGTCGGGCCGAGTCCGCCGGTCACGATCACGGCGCCGTGCGTGGCCGCGAGATCACGCATCGCGCGCGACAGCGCGGCGCGGTCGTCGCCGACCGTGCGCCGCTCGCCCGGCATCGCGCCGATCTCGCGCAGCGCGCGCGCAAGCCAGCCCGCGTTCGTGTCCTCGATCTGCCCGAGCACGAGTTCGTCGCCCACCGACAGGATGGCGACGCGCACGGCGCTCATTCGCCACGCGCTCCCGAACCGAGTTCGACGATGCGCGCGTACTGCGCGGTGCTGAAGGTCCCGAGCAGGCGACGCAGTTCCTCGACGGGCGACGCGCCTTCCGGCCAAAGCCCCGAATCGAGCCACTTCGGCTCGCGCGCGAGGTATCCCGCAGCGACGGCGGCCCGCCCCTCGCGCGTGGCGAGGTCATGCTCGACTCCGTCCGGGCCCTTCACGACCGGCATGCGGTCGAACTCCTCGAGCATCGCCTTCAGCGTCGGGTCGGTCACATCGGCGGCCGTCACGAGGACGCCGCGCCCGTCCGCCGCGCGTGGATACGCCGGATGCTCGCGGATCGCCCTCCACGCGCGCGCGAGTTCGTCGCGGCGGTCGGCGCAGATCGCGCTGAAGAGCGGCGCGATGTAGGCGCGCGCGTTCTTGTCGGGGTCGTCGACCGCGCTCGCGAGCGTGAACGGGTCGACATCGTCGATGAACGACGCGCGGTGCGTCGCGATGAAGCCGCGCAGGACCGGCATGCGGCGCAGTTCGAACTCGTGGGGCCCGAGCTCGCCGCGCGCGCGCTTCTCGGCGCGGAACTGCCAGAGCGCCTGCCCCTCCTCGCTCAGCGCGAAGCGGATGAACCGCTCGGCGGTCTCGCGGTTCGGCGCGTTCGCAAGCAGCGCGATCGGATCGGGATCGATCACCGTCTGTCCGGGCGGATCGACATAGCCGAGCCGGTCGGGGTCGCCCGCGTCGCGGATCGCCTGCGACTGGTAGCGGCCGTAGAAGTCGATGCACGGCCCCGCCGCGCTGTCGCCCGCGGAGACATCGAGCGGAACCTTCGGCGCGCTCGACGCCACGCTGCGCGCGTTCGCCGACATGCGGCGGATGATCTGCCAGCCGCGCTCCCATCCGAGCCGCTGGATGATCGCCTCGAGGGCGGTCTTCACCGATCCAGACTGCGCCGGGTTCACGAGCGTCACGGCGCCCGCAAGGCGCGCATCGGCGAGATTCGCCCACTCGGTCGGCTCGTCGAGGCCGAGCGTGCGCAGGAGATCGCGGTTGTAGACGATGCCGAAGCCGGAGAGCGCGACGCCGTACCAGTAGCCCTCCGGGTCGTAGAGCGTGTTGTCGCCGACCTTGTTCTCTCCGTAGACCTCCGCAAGCCAGGCCGCGTCGAACGAGGGCTTCTCGAGCACGCGCCCGGCGCGCCGCGTTCCGCCGTCGACGACCACGACCTCGCGCTTCAGCTGGCCGTACTCGTAGCTTCCGCCGCCGAAGAGGAGATCGGCGTTCCCGCCGATGGGCTTCCCCTCCCGCAGCGACGCCTGCGCGTTCGCCTCGAGCACGCGGCGGATCTCGCTCGTGCCGCCCGGCGTGTTCCACACGACCCGCGCCGCCTCGCCGTAGTTGCGCGCGTGCCAATCCGAGAACGCGCGGCCGAACTCGGTGCGGATCTGCTCGTTGTGCGGCGTGTAGATGATGACGCGCTTCGCGTCCTCCTCGACGCGCGCGCCGCGGTCGGCGAACACGAGCGGCAGCGCCGCGAGGACCACGAGGATCGTCGGAAGCGCGAAGGTCGAAAGCTTCACGAGGCGCCTCCGGTGATCGCGCGGATCTCGCCCGCGAACTGCACGGCGGCCGCGCGGATCGCGTCGCGCCAATCGCCCGAGCCCGCGGCCCCCGAGCCCGCAAACGACGGATAGATGACCGAGCGGCTGGCGGTGATGAGCGCACCTTGGTTTCCGCGCGTGAACGCGGCGCGCACATCGTCGGCGGTGCCGCCCTGCGCGCCGTAGCCGGGCACGAGGAAGATCGTGCGCGGCATCCGCGCGCGAAGCGATGCGATCTCGGCGCGCTTCGTCGCACCAACCACCGCGCCGAGCGCCGAGAACCCGCTTGCGCCGACCGACGCTTCGCCGAGCTTCGACACGAGGTCCGCGACCGCCTCCGCGATCGTGCGGCCGTCGGCGAGCGGCAGCGTCTGCAGCGCATCGCCCGACGGATTGCTCGTGCGCACGAGCGCGAACGCGCCCTGCCCGCCGGTCAGGAACGGCGCGATGCCGTCCGAGCCGAGGTAGGCATTGATGGTGGTCCAGTGCGCGCCGAGCGCGAGGGCGCCGTTCGCGTAGTGCTCGGCCGAGATCCCGATGTCGCCGCGCTTCGCGTCGTACACCACCGAGAGGCCGCTCGCGCGCGCGTGCGCGAGGACGCGCCCCATCGCCGCGAAGCCCGCCGCGCCGTAGCGCTCGTAGCACGCGGCCTGGATCTTGACCGCAGCGCACGACTCGTGCACCGAGTCGATCACGCCCACGCTGAAGGCCTCGATCGCCGAGGCGCACGCGGCGTCGTTCGATGGATCCGCGGGCCGCAGCGAAGCGGGCAGCCGGTCGAGAACCGGGTCGAGGCCGACGCAGGTCGCCGCGTCCACCTTCGCGACGCGCGCGACGAGATGGTCGGCTGCATGGAACGAAGCCTGCGGCTGGGCGGCGCTCGGAACGGCGGCGTGGGTCGAGGTCATCGCGGGCGATTGTAAGGCTCGCGGCGAATCACGCCGACGCAGGCGGTTTCCCGTGCTTGGCGCACAGCGCGTGCAGGTACTTCCATGTGTAGATCCCCGTCTCGTGGCCGTCGCTGAAGCGGATGCGCAGCGCGTAGTGGCCCACGGGCTCGACGGCGTTGATCCGCAGCGGCCCCTCGGCCTTCGCGGCCGGCAGCACCGTGAACGGGTTGCGCGCCATCTCGGAGCGCAGCTCGCGCGCGTCGGCCGAGGGCGACTCGCGGCGCAGCACCGGCGTGGCCACGAACGCAGCCGATCCATCGCTCCACGAGAAGGTGATCCCCCGTTCGCGGTCGAGATCGATGTGCAGCGGTCGTGGTTCGTCCATCGTGGTGGCCTCGGGCGTTCGTCGTTCGGGAGCGGCCATGCTACGCTCGATGGCGATGATGGTCGAAGGTTCACTCCGCGCGGCGCCCGTTCCCGCAGGCGCGCTCCCCGCGATTCTCCACGCGCCCGAGCGCGGGCTCTTTGCGGTCGCCCACACGGTTTCGGAGACCGAGACCAGCGCGCTCGTGCCGCACGCGAACAACATCGTGATCCTCGGTTGGATCGACGCGATCGCCTCGCTGCACGGCGCCGCGGCGGGCGCGTCGCGCCCCGAGCTCGCGGCGTCGGGCCGCATGTGGTTCGTCGCGCGCCACGAGATCGACTACCTCGGCGAGGCATTCACGGGCGACCGGCTCGTCGTGGCCACCTGGGTCGAGAAGCTCGGGCGCACGAGCCTCGTCCGCGCCACCAGGATCCTGCGCGAGAACGGCGAACTGCTGACCCGCGCGAGCAGCCGCTGGGCGCTGGTCGACCTCGCGACCCGACGGCCGACGGCGATTCCCGACGCGGTGCGCGGCGCCCTTGCCGGCGAACCGCGCTGAGCCCGCCGGCCGCTTCGAGCGGAACGCGAGATCCCAAATGGAAAAACCCCGTTCGATCAGGGTTCTGAGCGGACGGGGCGGAGGGGAGAAAGATGACGAGTTTGGCGTCGTGCCTGACAGCGGTCTTGCAACCACCGAACAGAACCGACGGGTTCGCCTGACGCGCCTTCACTTCTTGCAGTGCGGCAGACGGGCGACGGGCTGGGCTACAGACTGAAAACCCAACCGTCTGATCTTCTATTCGGCATTCGTCCGAAGCGACCTTAGTTTTTCTTTGCCTTCCTCTCCTGAATCCCCCAGTCGGCAGGACCAGAGAAAAACCCCCAAGCGGCGCAACCGATGCGGCCTGCGCTACCCTGACCGCATGCCTGTCGCAGTTCTCGCCCTCTGCAGCCT
>JBKCZS010000068.1:0-25702 GCA_046337925.1 bacterium
GGCAGGGCGTTGGAGAGAGGTCGCGGTGGGATTTGAACCCACGAATCACGGATTTGCAATCCGTTCCCTTAGGCCACTTGGGTACGCGACCGTGGCTTGGTCAGGCGAACCATATTCGCACCAACTCACCCCCGCGTCAACGCAATTCCCCGTCGATTCCGACCGCGCAACTCGGACCAAACCCTACAGCCAGACCCCCTCCGCAGCCCTCGGGGCAAGCTACTCTTCCCCTTTGACGGGGACGGTCCAAAACTGCCGAAACACCTCTCGATGCCGCGCAATCCGACCACATCGCTCGCCGCTCTCGCGGCCTTCACGCTGCTTCCCGTGGCGATGGCCCAAACCGCGCCAAGCAAGCCCTCGACTCCGCAGACGCCCCCCGCATCCGCCGCAGCCCCGGCCGCAAGCAACGCTGCGCCACCGAAGGGCGATCTCGTCGGCTACCGGCTGCCGCTCCTGCGCGAAGGCAGCATCATCGCGCGCGTCGTCGGCGACATCACGCTCGACCCCGACGAGAAGCACTGGGTGTTCCGTCCGATCCAACCGGAGTCGGGCAACCTGCGCCGAGAGTTCATCCTGCTTCCCTCGCCGACGCTTGCGGACATGCTCCGCACGCGCAGCCTCACGCCGTCGCCGCTCGAGTACGAGCTCACGGGCCGAGTCTTCATCTACAAGGGACGCAACTACCTCTTCCCCGAGCTCGCGCCTCCGATCGTGCGCTTCGACACGCGTCCGAGCCAGACGCCCAAGCCCGATGTGAAGCCCGAAGCCACGCCGAACGGACAGGCGAAGTTCGTGCCGCCTCCGTCCGTGCCTCCTCGTCGCGATCCGAGCATCGGCAAGGACGACGACGCGACCGTCGAAGCGATCGAGCGCCGGCTCGAGCAGCGCGTCGGGCGCACGCCGATCGGCAAGCTCAGCGACGACATCGAGGACGGCACTGGCGACAAAGGCAAGGCGACCGAGGCCGGAGGCTTCACGCAAGGCACGCGCCTCGTGCTGCGGAGCGGCCGGCTCATGCGCGATCCGTCGGCCGGATCGTGGCGCTTCGTGCCCGAGCAGGTGACGGGCACGGGTGACAACTCGCTCGAGATCCTGCCGTGCCTGCTGCTCGAGAGCCTCGAGCTCACGACGCGCGAGACCGACTCGCCGCCGGCGATCCTGATCTCGGGACAGGTCGTGCTCTTCAACGACGCGGCATACCTGATGCCGACAAGCTTCCGCCGCGCCCGCGAGGGCCGCGGACTCGGTCGCTGACGCAGCACCATCGCGCGATCAGATCACGGGGTCCACGCGCCGAGCAGGATCGCGAGATCCGACGCACCGACGCTGCCGCTCGCATCGAGGTCGGCGCTTCCGCCCTTCTGACCCCACTGCCCGAGCAGGTCCGCGAGATCCGCGGCGTTCACGAGGCCGTCGCCGTTGAGATCCGCGGGATTGCCCGCAGGCGGCTGGCCGAGCGTTCCATCGTCGCCGACGCGCGCGGCGAAGACATCGCTCGCGCCCGTCGACACGCCGCCCTGCCACGCGAGCACGCATCCGCTCGACGCGCCGGGCGCCGAGGTCAGTCGATACTTCACGCCCGAACTGGTGGCGACATCCGCCGACCACTCGACGGCGCCCGTGCCCGACATGCGCTTGCAGCGAACTGCATCCTGCACGGCGCTTGCCGACTCGACATAGAAGCAGACGACCGCGTCGCCGACGCGGCCCGCCGTCGCCCAGCCGCGCGAGTAGGAGACGACCGACATCGGCTCGACGGCCGCGCCGTTGTTGCCCCACTGGCGCACGCCCTTCGCGAAGCACTGGCCGTAGATGCCGTAGATCGAGGTGTTCGGCGTCTGCTGCGACCAGAACACATAGAGCCTGTTGTCCGCGCCGCGCACCATCGACGGCGACACGCGGTTGTCGGTGGTCGTGGTCGTGACCGCGACGCCGTTCGTGCCCCAGAGGACCGCGCCCGACGCATCGACGCGCTGCGCGTAGCTCTGCAGCGGGCTTGTCGCGTACCAGCAGAAGTAGGCGCCGCCGTTGCCGTCGGGAATGAAGCTCGGGAAGTTACCGAACTGGAGCGAGCCGGTCGTGAAGACGGGCGTTCCGATCGCGGCCCACGGACGCGTGCCGTCGGCGTTGATGCGGTGCGCGCGGAGCACCTTCGCGCCCGTGAAGGTCGTGTACCGCACGCACGACACGATGACGGCGCCGTCGATCGACGGCTGGATGTCGGCGGGAATCTGCGTAGCGCCCGTCTCGGTGATCGTGATCGGCGTCGCGAAGGTCGGCGCGCCGGTCGCGGCGTCGAAGCGCTGCACGCGCGGCGTCGCGTTGAGCGAGTGGGTCACCCACACGGCGCCGTCGCTCGCGACGGTGACGCGGCCGACATTGACGCCCGAGAGCGAGGTGACGATCTGCGACCAGCGGGTGTTGCCCGAGGAGTCGAGCGACTTCACGCGGATGGTGGGCGTCGCCGCGTTCGGGTGGTCGTACGCGAGGTAGACATTGCCGGCCGAATCGCTCGCCAGCCCGTAGTCCGTGGTCGACGACTGCGTGCGATCCTCGACGACGACGGGCGCCGCCCAGACGGCGTTCCCGTTCTTGTCGAGCCGCGCGACCATCACGTCGTAGCCGCTCCCCGAGAGGAAGCTGATGTAGTGGCCCTCGTTGGGCGCAGGCGCGAGCTTGGGCTGCACATCGTCGGTGCCGGTCGCCCAGACCGCGAGCGGCGCGGACGCGTCGGAGGAATACTGCCCGAAGGCGGGGACCGAGAGGGAGGCGACGGCGAGCGTCGCGAACGCGGCGGAACGGGCCAGGAGCTTGGGCATCTGCATCAGGGCAGCATGACCGACCCGACGGGATCCGCCAAGACCCAGCGAACCGCTTGTCGGGAATCGGGCGAGATTCCGATTGGTTCGACGGATCTCGGACGCGACAATCGGATTCCCAAAGAACTCGAAGGAATCAGATTCCGTCGGAACGCTTCACTCTGCGACCCCGCACGGCCTCTGCCGCGCCGGCCGAACGACACCCGTCGGAATCCAAGATTCTGCATGCAGGAGCGCACGATGCAACGCTGTCCGTCTGTCCGCCGCTCGCTCTTCTCGCCATCGTGCGTGACGACCACCTGCGTCGCCGCGCTGCTCGTCAGCGCACCCGCGTGGTCGGACGACGGCGTGAAGCCGGGGCGCGGGCAACCTCCGGCGCAGCCGCCGATGCGCGCGCCGGCACCGCCATCGGCGACACCGCGCGACATCGCGCCACCGCCTGCTCCGAAGTTCGAACCGCCGGCGCCTGCGCCTGCACCTGCGCCGAGGTTCGAACCACCCGCGCCTGCGCCGCGCGCTCCGAAGTTTGAACCACCTGCGCCTGCGCCGCGCGCTCCGAAGGTCGAGCCACCGATCTCCGCGCCGCGCGCTCCCAAGGTCGAGCCGCCGATCTCCGCGCCGCGCACTCCCAAGGTCGAGCCGCCGCTCCCCGCGCCGCGTTCCCCCAAGGTCGAGCCGCCGATCTCCGCGCCGCGCACTCCCAAGGTCGAGCCACCCGTGGCTCCGTCGAAGCCTCGGCCTGGTTCGATCGACGACGACGCGCCGATCCGTCGTCCGGACAAGCCCGTGGTGCAACCAACCGGCCCACGCACGCCCGATGTGCGCAAGCCTGAGATCGACCGGCCGCCGGTGAAGCGCCCCGAGGTGAAGCGCCCCGAGGTACAGCGGCCGGACGCCGCGAAGCCCGATCGCGGCAAGCCCGTGGTCTCGCCGACCGAACCCGGACCGCGATCGCGCCCCGATGTTCCGTCGACGAAGACGCCGACCACGCGCGACACCGTGACCAAGCGCCCGACATCCCAAGGTGGCCCCACGCGCGTCGACACCGATCTCTCGTCGCGCCCCACGCGCTTCATCGCCGACACGGTTGGCGGCGTGCGCGTCTCCAACCGCCCCGCGGACGGATCGGGTGGCGGCAACACGACCATCAACAACACGATCAACAACACGACCATCAACCAGACGGTCATCAACAACAACTACAACCAGTACATCAACAGCGTCTCCTACGCGAACGGCTGGCATCCGAACGCGCATTGGTCGAGCGCCGGGCCGTGCCATGTGTGGCAGCCGTACACCTGCAGCAGCGGGCTCTCGGTGTCGGTGGGCTTCGGAAGCGGTGGCTTCAGCTTCGGCCTGTTCTTCGGCTCGAGCGGCGCTCCGCTCTGCTCGAGCTGGTACAACCCGTGGTGGGACGGCTACGCGTCGTACTGGACCTGCGCGCCGACCTACTCGGCGTGGCCGACGCCGTGGCGCAGCCCGCACTGGCGCGCGCATTGGCCGGTCTGGTCGTGCTGGGAACCCTACCGCCCGTGGTGGCACCACTACTACCCGTACGGACCGTGCCCGCAACCGGCGTTCATCCCGTGCTACACCTACTCGCCGTTCGTCTGTTCGACGGTGATCTACGCGCCGCCCGTCGTCGTGGTGCAGCCCCCTCCGCCGCCGGCGCTTCCGAATCCGAACGCACTGTGGACCTTCCTCGCGGAGGGCTACGACGACGACGCGGAGGACGGCTTCGCGGTGCTCGGCGCGAACGATCCGAACGAAGGCACCTGGATCGTCGGCAAGGCGTTTGCGCGCGCGTTCCGCGGCGAGACCGCACGCGCGTCCGACACGCTGCGCGATGCGTTCCTGCGTGATCCGGCCGGCATCCTCAGCACCTCCGCCGATCCACGCTTCATCGCACGGCTCGACGCCCTCGAGCGGTCGCTCGCGCAACTCGCGAGCGGCCCGCGTCCGAGCGTCGATGCGCTTGTCGTGATCGCCGCAAGCCAGGCGGCGCGCGGCGACCTGAGCGGCGCCTACTTCAGCGCGACGAGCGCGCAGGCGGAAGGCGACCGCACCGCGGGCACCGCGTCGTTCGTGTCATGGTTGCGCGCGGAGATCCGCGCGCGCGGAACTCCGTAAGCGCTGCGACGGCCGCCGGTCAGGCGCTCGTCCAGGCCGAAAGCAACGCCGCGAGATCGGCGCCGTCGACGGAGCCGGAGTTGTTGATGTCGCCGGGGCCGGTCGTGCCCCACGCGCTCAGCAGGATCGCAAGATCCGCGGCGTTCACCACGGTGTCGTTGTTGAGATCGGCCGGGTTGGCGACAGGCGGCGTGTACACGACCGTCAGCTGCGGACGGGTCGCGGCGCCCGCCTCGCGGCTGTCGAAGCGCTTGACGCTCTGCAGCGTGACCTCGTTGCCCTGCACGAGCCAGCCGAAGTTCGTCGTCGGCTGGTTGACCCAGCCCTGCACATCGGCCACGAGCTGCGCGGTCGAGTTCCAGGTGTAGGTGCCCTGCCCGCCGACGCTGCGGCTCGCGCTCACGGTCGACGAGAACTGCCCGCCCACCGCCGACCACGGCGTCGACGGATAGAAGCGATGGACCCAGGTGACATCGCCGGTGGTGCTTGGCGCGCCGCCGCCGCCGAACGCGACGCTCGTGCCCTCGCCCCACGACGCGTTCATCTTCCTGATCGAGATCGTCTGCGCGGTGTTGGCTCCCGCGGCCGAGCAGTAGAGCTTGAGCGAGACGCTCGTGATCGTCGACCCGGCCGGGATCGAGGTGAGGTTGAAGCGCAGCGCACCGCGGCGAAGCGTCGAGCCGCCGTTGACGCCCACGCGGCCCGCGAAGAAGTACTGCGCGGCGCCGCAGCTGTACGCGCCCGTCGGATCCTCGATCAGCGTGTTGTCGGCGACGCTCGTGAGGATCACCTGATCGGCGAGCGCGGGGGCGGACGCGACCGTGATCGCGGAGATCGCGAGCGGAAGGATCATGTTGCGCAGGGACTTGGTCATGGTCGGTCCGTTCGTTGTATCAGGTTCGTTCGATTCGGCCTTCACCTTGCATTGTGCGTCTGCGCGCGCGACTCACCCCGTCCACGATGCGAGGAGCACGGCGAGGTCGCTGCCGCCCACCGAGCCGTCTCCGTCGATGTCGGCAGAGCCGTTTCCGCCCCACTGGGCGAGCAGGATCGCGAGATCGGTCGCGTTCACGAACCCATCGCCGTTCAGATCGGAGGGGATCGAGGATCCGGTGACGGTCACCACGAACGCGAGGGTCAGTGGCCGCGTGGCGGCGCCGGGGAGATTCTCGTCGCTCGTCCAGACGGTGAACGACTGCGTGTAGTCGCCGGGCGTCAGGCCCGCGGTGTTGAACGAGAAGCGAAGGTTCGCGGGCGTCGCCGCGATGTTGGCCTCGGTGACATCGATGATCGCAAACGGCGCGGTTGCCGCGCTTGCTCCGTCGGCGTCGAGCCGCGCCATCGCGGCCGTGTAGCCGCGGTTGTAGAGCGGCACCTGGATCTCCTGCACGCCCGTGTCGCGGCCGAAGCTCGCGGTCACGGTGCGCGCGGTCTGGTTCGACTTCGGGCTCCACGACGGGTTCGACGACGCGAGCACGGTGCCGTTCACGGTTCGGGTGACGAGCGCGTTCTGCGTGCCCTCGACCGAGGACGACACCGTCGCGGTGCCGGAGAAGGTTCCGGCGACGGCCGTGTTGACGGGAAGCGACACGGTCGTCGACGAGGGCGACAGCGCCGCGGTGATCGACTGCGAACCGCTGAGGACGCCCGATCCGCTCACCGTCGCGGCGAGCGCGTCGACGCCGAGCGGCGTCACGACGGACGCTGCGTTCGAGACCTGGATCGACATGCCGATTCCGGTCGCGCCGCGGATGACGGGGCCGAAGGTGCTCGGCGCGGTCACCTGCATCACGGGCGGCACCTGGTAGTCGACGATGACCGGCATGTGATCGCTCGCGTTGAAGAGATTCGTCGCGAGCGCGTTCGAGCGCGCGGCCTGGCCGGGGAAGTAGCTGTTGCCCCCCGTGTTGATGGCGAGGTTGTAGTGGAGTCCGTCGTTCCCGAGCGTGCGGTAGGTGTTCGGCACCATCGAGAGGCCGTCCGCATCGTTGAACTCGGGCGTGATGAACTGGAAGTCGAAGCGGTCGTCGACGCCGCCGCCGATGAGCGTGCCCGCGATGTCGCGCGGCGACTGCGTGTGCTTGATCGCGCCGGCCGCGCCGACCCAGTTGGCGGGGCCGAGCGGATCGATCGCCTGCGCGTTGCCCGCGGCGGTCATCGTCGCGTAGGCCGCCTCCGCGTTCGTGTAGAGGTTGTAGTCGCCGCAGTAGACGATGTGCACGCCGGCGCCGAGCGCGTTGGCGTTGTTGCGGAGCGCGATCGCGCCCTGGTTGCGCTCGGCCTCGTCCGAGGAGGTGTTGCTCGCCTTGAGATGCGAGCCGTACACATAGAAGCGCGTGGCGTTCGAGGCCGTGTAGCCGTTCAGCTGCAGCAGCCAGCGGTCGCTGTTGCGCGACGCGCCGGTCGAGATGTCGGCGTGCGCGCTCGTGATCTCGGTGAGCACATCGCTGCGGTAGTACATGCACTGCGCGCCGCCCGCGCCGTCCTCGGTGGTCGAGGTGGTGTAGGTCGCGCGCACGAACGGCACGCCGGGGAACGCCGCCGCGATGTGGCCGTCGAGTGTCGCCAGATCGGAGGCGCGGACCTCCTGGAACGCGAGCACCGAGGGCGTCACCGCGAAGCCGTAGGCGTTGTCGGCCGCAGCCTCGGCAAGAACTGCGCGCAGCGCGGTTCCGCTGCCCGCGAGCTTCGCGATGTTGTAGTTGACCACGCGAACCTGCGCGGAAGCCGTCGCTCCGCTGAGGAGCGCCGCGACGAGGGCAAGGGCGATGGAGAGGGGGCGGTTCTTCGGCATGAGGTTCTCAGGGGTCGACCGACAGGCGCCGCCATCCCTTGCGCCTGGCTGTCCGCCGCCGCGGGTACGCGGAGCGGGGAACCCTTCAATGTAGACCCGATTCTTGGAAGGGGAAGCGGGGAGCCGCTCGGATGGTGGCCGATTGATCCGCCCCGTGCGGGTGAACGGATGCCGAAGGGTCCCGAAACGATGAAATTCAGGGGCTTTCGTTCGGTACCATCCCCCCTTTCCCGCTGACGCAGCGGGATCACGCTCCCGGAGCCCATCCATGCGCAGAACCGTTGCCGCCCTCGCGGCGCTCGCCGTCTCGGCCCCCCTGTTCGCCCAGCAAGTCAAGCCGGAGGTCTTCACCCTCGACAACGGGATGAAGTTCCTGCTGCTGCCCCGCACCGACCAGCCGAATGTGATCGCCGCCGGCTGGGTCGCGAAGGTCGGCTCGGTGAACGAGCGCCCGGGCATCACGGGCATCAGCCACTTCTTCGAGCACATGATGTTCAAGGGGACCGACACGATCGGCACCGCGTCGCCCGAGGCCGATGCGCGGTACCGCGAGGCCCAGAAGGCCGTGCGCGACCGCATGAACGCGCTGATCTGGAACGAGCAGTACCGCCGGTTCTTCAACGGCGAGATCGACGATCCGTGGGATCCGGTGAACGACACCGAGGAGCTCGCCAAGCTCCGCGCGGAGCTCCGCCAGCTGATGGACTCGCAGCAGGGCCGCCTCGGCGCGGACCGCATCGCGGCGCTCTCGTCCGAGCTCGCCACCGCGGCGGAAGCGGACAAGGCGAAGATCGAGACCGAGCTTGCGCTCCTCAAGGCCGAGCAGGAGAAGGCCCGCACGATCGTCAAGGACGAGTTCGACAAGGTCTACACCGGCCAGGGCGGCTCGGGCATGAACGCCTTCACGAGCTACGACCTCACCTTCTACTTCATCAATGTCCCGTCGAACAAGTTCGAGCTGTGGGCGTGGATGGAGTCGGACCGCCTGTCGGACTCGGTGTTCCGCGAGTTCTACTCCGAGCGCGATGTCGTGCATGAGGAGCGCCGCCTGCGCACCGAGAGCACGCCGACCGGCATCTTCCAGGAGCAGTTCGAGTCGATGTTCTGGACCTCGAGCGGCTACTCGTGGCCGGTCATCGGCTGGTCGAGCGACCTCAACAGCTACACGATGGAAGAGGCGATGCGGTACTGGAACATCTACTACCGCCCCAACAACCTCTGCGGCGTGATCGTGGGCGACTTCGATCCGGCCGAGGTGAAGCAGACGATCACCCGCTACTTCTCGCGGCTCTCGCGCGGCGAGATGGAAGTGCCGCCGGTCATCACGCTCGAGGTCGGGCAGATCGCCGAGACGCGCATGAACGCCGAGTGCGACTGCCAGCCCTCGGTCGAGGTCCGCTACCACACCGTGCCGTTCCGCCACAAGGACGCCTACGCGCTCGATGTGCTTTCCGCGGTGCTCAACGGCCGCTCGGGCCGCCTCTACAAGGCGATGGTCGAGGGCAGCGAGATCGCGTCCGACGCCAGCGCGCGCCAGGACAGCCGCAAGTACGGCGGCGCGTTCAGCTTCAGCGCCGAAGTGAAGGGCGACGCGACGCCCGCGCAGCTCGAGGAGGGCTGGTACGCGGAGATCGAGAAGCTCAAGAACGAGCCCGTCCCCGCGGCGGAGCTCCAGAAGGTCAAGAACCAGTTCGCCGCGTCGAACTTCCGCCGCCTGAAGTCGAACTTCTTCCTGCTCGTCCAGCTCGGCTACTACGAGGGCCTCGGCACCTGGGAGGAGATCAACGACTCGCCGAAGCGGATCGAAGCGGTGACGGCCGACGACATCCAGCGCGTCGCCAAGACCTACTTCACGAAGACCAACCGCGCCGTGGCCACCTACACGCGCAAGGCCGGAGCCGCGGCGCAGGTCGATGATCCGGCGCTCGCCTCGCTGCCCGCGCCGATGCAGGCGCAGGCGCGCCAGGCCGCGCAGCAGATCGCGAAGGAGACCGACGGTGCGCGGCTGCGCATGATGCTCGAGCAGATGACGGCGCAGGCGGCGCAGGTTCCGCCGCAGATGAAGCCGATCTTCGACTACATCCAGACCAAGATCGAGGCGCGGCTCGCAGAGCTCGACGCCGCCGAGAAGAAGTGAGCACAAGAAAGGACACCCCCACCATGAAGCTCTCCCACTGCATCCTTTCGTCGCTCGTCGCCGCATCGGCGCTCGTCGCCACCGCCGCCGCGCAGGACCTTCCCGCGCGGCCCGAGCAGCTCGCCTTCCGCCCGCTCACCTTCAACGCCCCGAAGGCCTCGGACTACCGCCATGTCCTCTCGAACGGCGTGGTGGTCTATCTGGCGCCGAGCAAGGAACTGCCGCTCGTCGAGCTCTCGATGACCTTCCGCGGCGGCTCGTACCTCGAGCCGGCCGACAAGGTCGGGCTTGCCGGAATGACGGCCTCGCTCCTCCGCACCGGCGGCACCGAGGCGCTCGCGCCGGCCGAGCTCGATGAGAAGCTCGACTTCCTCGCCACCGAGATCGGCATCGGTTCGTCGGCCACGACCTGCTCCGCGTCGATCGACTCGCTGAAGTCGAACTTCGACGAGAGCCTCGGCCTGCTGATGGACATGCTCGCCAAGCCCCGCTTCGACGAGGCCAAGACCAAGATCGCGGTCGACACCGCGATCGAGGGCATGAAGCATCGCAACGACGACGCCGATCCGATCCTCGCACGCGAATGGCGCACGCTGATGTACGGCGCCGATCACTTCGAGGCGCGGCAGCCGACCGAGGCGTCGATCCGCTCGATCACCAAGGACGACATGGCCGCCTACGCGAAGAAGGTCTTCAACCCGGCGAATGTCATCGTCGCGGTGACGGGCGACTTCGAGGTTGCCGAGATGCTGTCGAAGCTCGAGCAGGCGTTCGCCTCGTGGCCGACCGGCGAGCGGATGCCGATTCCGCCCGCGCCGACCGCGACGCTCAAGCCCGGCATGTACCACGTGGAGAAGGAGATCCCGCAGGGCAAGGTGTTCATCGGCATGCGCGGCATCACCCGCGACGACCCCGACTACTTCGCCGCGCTCGTGATGAACGAGATCCTCGGTGGCGGTGGATTCACCAGCCGCATCATGAAGACCGTGCGCTCGGACGAAGGCCTCGCCTACTCCGCGGGCAGCGGACTCGACGCGGGCGTCTGGTACCCCGGCCAGTTCCGCGCGAGCTTCCAGTCGAAGAACGCGACGGTGGCGCTCGCCATCAAGCTGATCGAGGGCGAGTTCGACAAGATGCGCGAGACGCCCGTGACCGCCGAGGAACTCGAGGTCGCGAAGCAGTCGTTCATCGAGACCTTCCCGCGTTCCTTCGAGTCGAAGGACGCGATGCTCGGCATCTTCGTGTCGGACGAGTGGACCGGCCGCGACAACGCCTACTGGCAGACCTACCGCGAGAACATCTCGAAGGTCACCGCGGCCGATGTGCAGCGCGTGGCGCAGCGCATGCTCGACTTCGACAACATGGCGGTGTTCGTGGTCGGCGACTGGGACACCATCGCGCCGGGCGACGGACTCGGCGGCAAGCCGGGACGCGCCAGGATGGCCGACTTCTTCAACGACCAGGTCGAGCACCTTCCGCTGCGCGATCCGATGACGATGCAGCCGATGAAGTGACGGCAGGCCGTTTGCTCGTACATGCACGAGGCCGTCCATCGATCGATGGGCGGCCTCGTTCTTTCTCCGGCGACGCGCCGGACGCCCTCAGCGGATCGACTGAGGTCCGCGCCGCGGCCGCTCGACGGGCCGCGGATCGGACGCACTCACGGGCGTCGCGCCGCATGCCGCGCGGCTTCCCCACGACACGACGACGCCTTCGCCGCACAGCGCGACGGTGTGCGCGCCGCCCGCGGCGATCGCGGTGACCGCGATGGCGTGCGGCGGCACATCGCACTGGCCCTCGTTGTTCACGCCCCAGCATGCGACGCTGCCGTCCGCGCGGATCGCAGCGGCGTGCCGCGAACCGAGCGCGACGCCGCGCACGGGCCCGAGCCCGACCGGCACTTCGCACACGCCGGTCTCGTCACGCCCCCAGACGAGGAGCACGCCGTCGCCGCGCACCGCCGCGGTGGCCTGCCCGCCCGCGGCGATCGCGATGGCGCCGCGCAGTCCGTCGGGAACATCGGTTGCGCCGTAGGTCGCGTCTCCCCAGGCGAGCACCGCGCCGTCCCCGAGCAGCGCGGCGGTGTGATAGGCGCCCGCCGCGATCCCGACGGCATTCCTCGCGCTCCGTGGTGCGCTCGACTGGCCATGTCGATCGTCGCCCCAGCAGACGACGCGGCCGTCGTGCGTGAGCGCGGCGCTATGAAAGGTGCCCGCCGCGACCGCGACGACGCGCTCGTCCCCTGCGCCGAGTCCTTCGGGAGGCGAGGTCTGTCCGAAGATTCCGTGCCCCCAGCACTTCACCGAACCGTCGGCGAGCAACGCGACCGAATGCGCGCATCCGGCGGCGACGGCGGCGACGCGTCCGATGCGGTGCGGCACCGATGCGCGGCCGTCTTCGGTGCGGCCGTAGCAGCGCACCGTGCCGTCGTGCACGACGATGGTGTGCTGCATGCCTGCCGCCACCGACGCATCGGTGCCGAGCGGACGGGCCCGGACCCGCGGAATATCGGCGTCGGCGCTGCGCTCGGCGGCGCCCGACTGCGAGGCGAGGGAGGCAATCGTGACCACGATGCCGGTGCAGGCGGTCGCGAGAAGGACGCGGCGGCGGTGCGTGGCTGGCTGCGGAGAGTCGTCGGCGAGATGCATGATGCGCACGAAGGGGTTGCGTCGCGTGTCCCGCCGTTGCTCGGTCGATCGCGCATCGCGCGCACGACATCGCCCGGCGCGTCGAGACGCGCCGTCGGACGGATTGCACGCGACCAGGGAGTCGACTCGCGCAGGGTTCTTCCCGAGGCGAGGAGCTGCGTCCAATCACGCGCTCAATCGGAGATACGCGCGCCGGCCGCTGCGGTGAGCGGGATCGCCAAAAAGCGAACGACGCCGCCTTTCGGCAGCGTCAGTTCTTTCCCCTTACCCCACTTCTTCACCCCACTTCTTCACCCCATGGGCTACTGCAGCCGCTTACGCGGCCTTCGGGCCCTCATCGCCGTGCGCAGACTGGAGCTGCTCACGGAGCTTGTCGATCGAGAGATTCACGCGGTCGAGCGCGAGAATCGCCTGCGCTGCGGCGCAGCCGCCGTGGCTGCCGATGGGCAGCTCGCGGACGCAGGTTGGAAAGGGCAGCGGCCCAGGAACTTCGTCGGTCGAGCACTCCTCGACACCATCGACCGGCAGAGTTCCAACGAGCCTGAGTCGTGCGTATCCGTGCATTGCAAACCCCTTTCCGCGGCGCGATCCTTGCGCCGCCTGCGACATTCGGAAGATCGGCGCGATCGGAGATCGACTTCCACGCTGCCCGTGCGATTTCGTCGGATCACCGGTCCTCGGCGGCGCGATGTCGTCCACGGGCAATAAAGCCCGCGTTCACTTCTTCGCGGCGGGCTTTGCCTGTGATGGGGTGGACGCCCCTGATGCGGCGGCCGGGGCTGCCGCGGCCTGGATCCTGCGGCGCGTCTGCAGCGTGAAGTACGCGAATCCGCCGCCCGCGACCGTGAGCACCATGCCGAAGAGGATGCCGGTCCGCATGAGATGCGTTTCGTCCTTCATCAGCATGCCGCGCGAGACGACGGTGCGGCCGAGTTCCTGCCGCGCGCCGAGCACCGTGAGGCGGAGCTGGTCCGCCGCGCGCTCGGGCTGGCGTGCGGACTCGCTGATCGCGACCGCGACGAGGGCATCGAGAAGCGCGACGCTCTGGTCGACGCCCTTCCCGCGCATGGTGAGGAGGATCGACGAACCGAGGTGCTCGACATGCACGGACTCGGCGATCGGAGCGACGAGCGCATCGGCATCGGCGCGCGAGTAGCCGCGGTCCGTGAGACGACCCGCGATGGTGCCGCGGAACGCCTCGTTCTTCAGCATCTCCGTCAGCCAGGTCGCGATCGGACCCGCGTCGGCGAGCGTGGCTTCGGTCACGCGGTTCGCGGTCTGGAGCTCGACCGACGCGACGGCGTCCTTCGGGGCGATCGCGGCCGCGACGACCCAGCACATCCACGCGCTCGACGCGAGGAGCACCATGGCTGCGCCGACCATCGCGCCGACCTTGCCGACATGCATGACGCGCGCCAGCAGCCGGTTCTGGCGCTTGAGGCGCGCATCGAGCGTCGCGACCGACGCGGCCTGCTTCTCGAGCTGCGCGCGCTGCGCGTTGAACTCGACGCGTTCCTGCTCGAGCATGGCGCGCTCGGCGGTGACCGCCTCGGCCTCTTCGGCAAGGATCTGGGGCTGCGCCTGGTAGAGCTGGCGCAGCAAGCGGAGCGCCTGCGCGCGGCGCTTCAACGCCTGGTGCAGACCCACCAGGCGCTGCTTGCGCACGCGGAGGAACTCCGCGACATGCGCAAGGCGCGGCATGATGGTCTGCTGGATCTGGGCCTGCGTCTCCGCCGAGTCGCCGAGCGGAATCACGCCGTCGCGCTGCAGCTTACGGGCGACCGCGACTTCCGCGCGCAGCGACTCGACCTCGGACTCGAGCTCGCTCGAGCGCAGGGCGTGCTTCTCGGTGATCTTGAGGACCGCGGTGAGCTTCGACATCGCGACCGCGAGTTCCTGGCGCGCTTCGGCGCACTGGCGCTCGAGCTCGTCGGCGCGGGCGTGGTCGGCGGCGGCGCGGGCCTCGAGCGACTTGATGAAGTCGGTCTCGCGGCTGATCTGCGTGTTGAGGGTCTCCTGCTCGAACCGGGTGCGCGACTCCTCGGCGCGGCGGGCGCGCTCCTCGGCGACCGCGCGCGTGGCGTGTGCCGACGCGAGCTGCGACTCGAGCGCGAGCTGCTTCTCGAGCAGCTGCGAGCGCTCGTCGCCAAGCCGCGACATCTCGCGCTTCAGGCGCTCGATCTCGTCGACGAGCAGACGCTGGGTGTCGGCCTGCGTCGAGCCGGCATCGGCGCGTGCACGCAGCGCGCCGAGCGAACGCTCGACTTCCGCGATGATGCGGAGCACATCCTTCTGCTCCGGCGCATCGGTATGGATTGGCTTCTGCGTCGCACTCGACGCAGGGTCTTCAGCCGACATAGGAAGGCCTCCCGTCTCTTGGGATCGGCGTTTCCCGAGGGGTGCTGAAGCGTGACGGGCGAGAATGCAGGGTCGATCTGTGCGGGCGGATCCGATATCCCGCCTGCATCCCGCGTGCGAGGCCGTCAGGGCTGCTGCGGGGGCGCCGCGCCGCCGCGGCCGCCGCGGCGCAGGACCTCGCGCACTTCGGGCATGCCGAGTAGCGCGGCGATCGCAAAGAACGCGGCCATGCCGACGACGACCCCGGTGCCGAGGCGCAGCGTGTAGATCGACCAGCGGTCGACATCGGGAAGCATGCGCTCCGCCGCAAGCACCGCCACCGTCATCACCGCGGCCGCGATCGCCGTCGAGCGCCAGCTCAGGAGCACCTCGCGGTCGACGATGCCGGGCACGCGCCGAGCGAGCAGGCGGCCGAGGATCGCGACCTGCAGCACCGAGCAGATCGCGGTCGACCACGCGAGCCCGGCTTCGCGCAGCGGCGTGAAGATGAGCGTGACATTGAGCGCGAGGTTCAGGACCACCATCGCCACCGAGACCTTCACCGGCACCATCGGTTCCTTGAGCGCGTAGAACGCCCGCGTGAACACATGGTTCATCTGGTAGCTCCAGATCGCGGGCGCGAAGCCGATCACCACGAAGGCCACGCGCCGCACATCCTCGGCGTCGAACGCACCGCCGCGGAAGAACGCTCCCGCCGCGTCGCGCGCAAGCACGACGAGCCCGGCGCTCGCGGGAAGGCCGATGAACACGGTCAGGCGCAGCGCACGGCGCACGGTGCCAGCGAAGGCGGCCATGTCGTTGTTCTGTCGCGCAAGCAGCGGAAACACCGCCGTCGCGATCGAGATCCCGAACACGCCGAGCGGGAACTCGTAGAGCCGCTGCGCGTTCGCCATCGCGCTCATCGCGCCGGTCGCAAGCGGATAGTCGAAGCCGAAGATCGTCGGGCCGACGACCGTCGGCCAGCTCGCGATGAGGCCGTCGATCGCGGTGTTGATCTGCAGGACACCGAGCCCGAGCATCATGGGCAGCGTCTGGACCATCGTCGCGCGCACCGAGGCCCACGCCGCCGGGTCGCGCGGCGCGAACACGGGCTTCACCGCGCGGAGCGCCGCGAAGGTCCACCAGAGCTGCAGCACGCCCGCGACGAGCACCGCGCCTGCGACGATGCGCAGGTGGGTCTCGGCGGAGACTCCGCCCGCGTGCACGAGCGGCAGCACGCCGAGCGTCGCGGCGATGAGCGCGATGTTCAGGATGATCGGGCTCGCCGCGGTCGGACCGAAGCGGCCATGCACCTGCAGCGCCGAGCCCGCGACCGCCGTCAGGCAGACGAGCGGCATGTAGGGCAGCATGAGCGCGGTGAGTTCGTACCCGAGCCGCACATAGCTGACGCTCATCGACTCGACCATGACGCCGGCGAACATCATCGGCGGCGTTCGGGTGAACTCGATCGGCGGGCTCGCAAGCCAGCGGCTCAGGAGAAAGAGCTCGCCGACGATGACGATGCCCCAGAGGACCGCCGCGAGGAGCGCGAGGAGCAGGCCCGAGTAGCGGCGAGCCTGCGCGGGGTCGTCGCGCTCGAGCTCGGCGTAGCGCGGCACGAACGCGGCCGAGATCGCGCCCTCGCCGAAGAGCCGGCGGAAGAGGTTCGGGATCAGGAACGCGAGGTTGAACGCGTCCATGAGCGGCCCGACGCCGAACACGCGCGCGAGCGCCGCATCGCGCACGAGGCCCGTGACCCGGCTCACGAGCGTGAGCACCGTCATCAGGCGCGCGTGGTGTTCGAATCGTTCGGCCATCGTGGAGTGCGTTGCGGTCGCCCGCGATCAACCCGGCGGCGTGGAGGGCGATGCGCCCGCGACGGTCGTGACTTCGAGCGTACCCGTCGACATGTCGGGTTCAAGCGTGCGGCGCGCGATCGAGAGCGTCACGATGCGCGAGCCCTTGCTGAAGCGCGCGGTCGAGAGATCGAGGCCTGCGTCCTTCGCGTCGACGCGCCACCCGTTCGCGACGAAGCGCGCGGCCGTCGACTCGAGCGTGGCGGCTGCGTCGGGCACGCCGCCGGCGAGCAGGAAGCGACCGCCCGTGACGGTGCCGTCGGCGCGGCGGATGTCCGCGCTGCGCACGGTCGACATGCCGTCGGGCATCGGGACATCGGAGTCGAGCAGCGTCGGCATGCTCGAGCAGGCCTGGAGGACTGCGGCGAGCGCTGCGGCGGCGAGAACGCGGGGGCGAAGGGCCATGTGCGGAGAATAGCGCGGGATGCGGCGGCCGTCGGGCACGATCTGCGGCCGGTTCACGCGAAGCTGCGCAGGCACGCGGCGGCGGCGAGGCGGCCCGAACGGAGCGCGCCGTTGATCGACGAGTCCTCGAGGTGGTCGCCCGCGATGAAGACACGCGGCCCGAGCGAGGCGGGCAGATGCGTGGAGAGGTCGCGCGGCCACTGGCGAGGAATCGCGTGGCGGATGCGCTGGAGCGAGATCAGCTCCCATCCCTCGGTCGCACGGCGGCCGATGATCTCCGCGACCGTTCGGCGCATGTCCTCGGCGACATCGCGGCAGGTATCGATGCCGTGCGGAAGGTACGACGAGTTCGCGACGAAGAGCCCGCGTCCGCTCGGCGCGTACCCCGGGGCGATCGCGCTCATCGCGGCGCCGTGGTTGAACGCGCCGAGTCCCGATCCGTTCAGCACGAGCCAGTGCGGCAGGATCGACGGATCCGGCGTCGCGAACCATGCCGACAGCGTGCTGCACCACGCGATCTCATGGAGCCGAGCGAGATCGGAGAACGCAGGCAGGATGCGCGCGAGCTGGTGTGCGCCGGTCGCGAGGATCACGGCGTCGGCCTCGCGCGTCTCGCCCGACTCGAGCTTGACATGCGTTCCCTCGACCGCGACGACGCGGGCGTTGAGCATCAGCCGCCCCTGCGGGATCGACGCCGCGAGCTGCTCGGGGATCGCGTGCATGCCCTTCGCAGGAACGCAGGCGAATCCCTCGGCGAACATGCGCAGCAGGAACTGCATGCGGCTCGAGTCGGTGTTGAGCGAACGGTCGAGGAACACGCCGCCGAGGAACGGCCGGAAGAAACTGTCGATCGTGCGCCGCGAGACGCCCGCCGCTTCGAGTTCCTCGAGCACGGTCTTTCCGGTCGGCGTGCCGGGGCCGCCGGCCGGGCCGTGGGCGGCGGCGCGCGCGAACGGGATCATCCGCAGCGCATCGCGCACGGGGACGACGCCCTTGAGCGCGCCCATGAGCGCGGCGAGCGGCTCGCGCAGCGGATGCGCGATGGTGGCGCTGCGCGCACCATCCCACACCAGCGCTCCCGGCATGAAGGGCTTGAGATCGAGGTCATGGAGATGCAGCAGCCGCTCGCCTTCGGGATAGGCGGAGAGGTAGACCTGGAAGCCGCGGTCGACGGTGAAGCCGTCGATCACATCGCTCGTCACGCGTCCGCCGAGCCGGTCGGAGAGTTCGATGACCTCGAGGGATGCGCCGCCGTCGGCGAGCACCTTCGCGGCCGCGAGTCCCGCGAGTCCACCGCCGACGACGGCGATGTGCTTGCCGGCAAGGTTGTTGTGGTGATGCGTGCTCATGCGAGGAATCCTCGTCCTTCATGGACGGCTTCGCTGCGCCTGGAATCCGCGTTTCGCTCGGCGCAGTCGGACCATGGCGCTGGCGGCCAGAACCGCTCCCGCAAAGGCGAGCATCGCTGCGAGGATCGGCCGAAGCACCACAAATCCTGCAGAATCGACCATGGTTTCCTCGGTGGGCTGCCCGAAGAGAATGCGCTCGAAACCCTCTGCAGCCCACCAGGCGGGGAAAGCGAGCAGCCCGCCCACCACGAGCGGGATGCGCAGGACCTGTGCGAACTCGCCGACCCCGAACCGCGTGCCTTCGGCCTCCGCCACGCCGGTCCACGCGTCGATTCGCCCGCGCGCGACCCGCGCGTGCGACCGCACGAAGGCGCCGACACCGCCGTAGGCCACGCCGACGATGAACGCGAGCGTGCCGCCGGCCACCAGTCTCCCGACGCTGATGTCCCGGCCGCCGACGAGCAGACCGCCGATGAACACCGCGGCAAAGCCGAGCACGCTGAGCCCCACGGCGCGCCAGCCGCCCCAACCGCCGTAGACAAGCCGTTCCGCGGTCAGATCGTCGAGACGGTCGTCGGTGCCGTGCGGCGCGCGCTGGCGCAGCCCTATCCAGATGAGGCCCGCGACCGCGCAGCCGAGCCAGCCCGCGATCATGTCGTAGGTGCTGAAGGTCCGGCCGAGGATCTCGATCGCCTGCGTGACTTCGTCGAGATACACCCAGAAGACGCCGAGGGCGAAGTTGAACACGGGGCGTCGGAAGAAGGCCGCGTTGAGGAACAGCCACGCAAGCAGGCCGAACCCGACGAAGTGGATGAACTTGTCGGTCGTGCCCGCTCCCTCGAAGGCAAGGCGCGGCCAGTGCGTGGCGACCGTCATCGGGACGAGATAGCACGCGAGCGCGATGCGTGAAGCTCGTCGGGCGCGCTGCGCAAGCGGCGCGTCGTACCAGTCGTCGGCTCGCCACATCGATCAGGTTCCACGCGCGCGCGAGGCGGCTCGGAAGGGATGCGATGGGTCGACCGGCTCGGGTTCGCTCTCCGCGTGGGGCGCGGCGGGCGCGGGCGCGGGCACCGGCTTCGCGGCGGCGGGCGGCGCGACGGTGGCCGCAGGCTTCGGCGGCACGGGCGACGCGGCCACGGTGGTGCTGGGCTTCGCCTTCGCTGGCTTCTTCTCGACGCGCGGCTCGACGACGGTCGCGGGTTTCGCTGCGGGCTTCGTCGCGGCTGCGGGCTTCTTCGCGGGCGCGGGCTTCTTCTCGGCGGTCGGCGCGGGCTGCACGGGCGGAGCGATGGCCGCCGGTGCTGGCGGCGCCTTCTTCACGGCAGGCGAACTGGCGGGCAGCGAGACCGGCGTTGCCTGGACGCTCGGCGACGGACGCGAGGAAGTGCGCGCGGCCTTCGCGGCGCGCGCGGCGGCCGCTGTTTCCGGCGTGAATCGCGAGGCCTGCACGGCCGCTGCGGCGGCGGCTGCTGCGGCGGCGGCGGCGGCTGCTGCGGCGGCGGCCGCTGCCGGAGTCGGCTTGCCCGCGATCGACGGGTCGACGCCGTGCGCCATCTCCCAATCGCGCACGAAGCGCTCGGCGAGCGCGCGGTAGTCGATCGCACCCGGGCACCACGGCGCGTAGTCGAAGATCGTCTGCCCGAAGCTCGGCGCCTCGGCGAGCTTGATGTTGCGACGGACCGCCGGCATGAAGACCTTCGCGCCGTCCCACGGCATGCCGCTTCCGACATGCTCGTCGAAGAAGCTCGAGAGCTCCTGCACGACCTCGCGGCTGTGCGAGGTCTGCGTCTCGTGCATGCAGAGGATCACGCCGCCGACCTTGAGCGCGGGATTGAGGCCCTGCGCGAGGATCTCGACGGTCTCGAGCAGCTTCGTGAGCCCCTGCATCGCGAGGAACTGCGCCTGCATCGGCACCACGACCTCGTCGGCGAGGCAGAGACCGTTGAGCGTCAGCACGCTCAGGCTCGGCGGGCAGTCGATGAGCACGAAGTCGAAGTCGCCGCGGATCTCCTCGAAGCGCTCGCGGAGGATGCGGTTGCGGTCCGGATGCGACGCGAGTTCCGTCTCGGCGCCCGCGAGGTCGGTCGTCGACGGCAGGATCCACAGGTTGTCGCGCACCTGGACGAGGCACTCGCGGATGTCGCACTCGGGCTCGACGAGCGCGTCGTAGACGGTCTTGCCGACCGAGCTGCCGTCGACGCCCAGATGAAGCGACAAGTGAGCCTGCGGGTCGAGGTCGATGAGCAGCGTCCGCCGACCAAGCAAGGCGATCGCGGCGCCGATGCTCACGGTCGAAGTCGTCTTTCCCACGCCGCCCTTCTGGTTGAGAAGTGCGGAGATACGCGGCGGAATCTGCGTCATGCGGCCGAGTATACGGAATCGCCGCCGCCTATCGCGCGAGGAGATCGAACGACACCGTGCGGGGCGTCTCGCGCCACGGAACCGACGCAAATGGCGCGTCCACCGAACCCTGCGCATCGGAACGGCGGAAGCCGAGCGCGACATCCGCCCTTCCCGCGACGCGGTCGATCCACGCCGGAGGCAGCGGGAACGCGAGGCGGAAGCGGTCCTTGTACGCCTTCCACTCGACCGCCGCCCCCGCGAGGACGCCGTTCGGATCCTCGATCGTGCCGTCGCCGCGCACGCGCACCATCGTCGCGCCGGCACCGACGATCGCGAGCGCATCGGCTGCGGTCGGGCCGTCGGGGCAGCGCAACTCCGCGAACACTTCCCAGCCGTCGAGACGCGGGCGGAGCGACACGAAGACGCGCAGTCGATCGGGGGGCAGCGGCGCGCCCGTCACCGCGGAGACGAGCGTCAGCGGCTCGCGGAACGACGCGAGCGACGGCCCCGTGGTCCCGACCGGAAGGACCTCGGGCGAGACCGCCACGATGCGCGCCTGCCCGCGGTGCTCGATGCGCAGCGAGGGCGCCTCGACGCGGCGCGCGAGTCCGCCTTCCGTCTCTGCGGGCGGCGGCGCGTTCGGATCGGCTTCGGGACGGGACGGACGCGGAATGCGGACGCGCAGCGACTCCGCCGGCGGCACGAGCGCCGCGAGCGGCGGATCGTTCGCGTCGAGCCAGACGCTCTCGAGCCACGAGATGCGCACGACCTCCTCGGAGGTCGTCGGGTTGGCGATCGCGAGCACGACCGAGTCGCGCGTCTCCTCCTCGATCCAGAGGATGAGCGGCGAGCGCACGCGGAACCACGACACGATGCTGTCGACGAGCACCGCGCCGTCCTTCGAAGGATCGATCGCGAGCGAGAGGAGCGTGGCGAGCTCGACCGGATCCGCGATCCACGCTGCGATCGGGGCCGGTGCGCCCTCCTCGCGGCAGGTCGCGACGAGCGCCTCTGCGAATTCGGCCGCGGTTCCCTCGCTGACGGCGGCGAGCCGCTCGAGCGCGGCGAGCCACATCGCGGTGGTCGCGCGCGCAGCGATGCCGTCGGGCGAGTCCTGCTCGAGCGCAGGCGGCGCGGGCCAGTTGCGCAGCGCGCAGCCGAGCGCGAAGCGGAATCGCTCGAACGGCGCGTCCGGATCGGGAAGCGTCAGCCGCGCGTCGGGCGCGCCTTCGGGCACGATCGCGCTCACGCGACGCGCGAGGCGGTCAAGAAGATCGTCGGAGGGCGTTGGAAGCCAGCGCGGCGCGATGCGGCCGTTCGGCAGCGCGATCGAGGTCGCGCCGCGCGCGGCAGGCGGCAGGTCGATCGCGAGATACGCGTCGGCCTGGTTCGCGGGACGCTCGGCGACAAGCCGCAGTTCGTTCGAGGCGGTGGCCCATCGCGCGCCGTCGGCCCGCGCGGAATCGGGTCGCACGGGCCACAGCAGCCGGCCTTCGCACGCGATGGTCGCGCCGCCGGAGGCCGTCGCGCGCAGTTGGACCGCGCCGCGCTCCGCACCGGTGACGCGCACGGGCACGAGGAGCGGCGCGCCCTCGACGGCGGCGGGCCGCTCGACGAGCACGCGGATGTCGGCGGACGCGCGGCCGTCGAGCAGGCAGACCGCAACCGCGGCACCCCACGCGAGGCGCGAGACCTGTCCGAGAAGGCGTGCGATCGACTGCCGCTGCCGCGCGAGCATCGCTGGATCGTACGGTTTCGTGCACCGCTCGCGTATGCTGCCGCCACGCCCTTCAACGGAATGACCACCATGAAGCTTCCATCAGCGTCCGAGTTGCTGCCGTCGACCGTGCTTCGTTCGATCGCGTCGCTTTCCGTGCTCGCCACCATCGCGTTCGGCATGACGGGATGCGGCCAGGACAAGAGCGCTTCGACCGCGGCCGCGCCCGCGCCGGCGGCTGCCACGCCTGCGCCCGCTGCCGAAGCCGCGGCGCAGGCCCCGGCCGCGACCACCGCGGCGCCCGCAGCAGCCCAGCCGGCCGCGAGCGCACCGGTCGCCGAGGCGCCGAAAGACCCGAAGGCCGCCGAGGCGCCGAAAGACCCCAAGGTCGCCGAGGCGCCGAAAGACAACGTCAAGATGAGCAAGGAGTACTGGCCGAACGGCAAGCTCAAGTACACCTATGAACTTCGCAAGAGCTCGAACGGCAAGTGGTCGAAGAACGGCATCGGCCGCGCGTACTACGACAGCGGCGAACTCGAGCGCGAAGGGCCGTACAAGAACAACATCCGCGTCGGCAAGTGGACCTACTTCGCGCCGGATGGAAAGGTGCTACGCACCGAGGAGCGCGGCACCGACGGCAAGGGCGGCAACGCCGGCGATCCACCGCTGCCCTAAGAGGCCACGGTATACCCAAGCGCTCGTATTGCCAAAGGCGGCTGCCGCAAGCAGCCGCCGCTCAAGACTCAAGTACTCGTATCGCCAAAGGCGGCTGCCGCAAGCAGCCGCCGCTCAAGACTCAAGCGCTCGTATCGCCAAAGGCGGCTGCCGCAAGCAGCCGCCGCTCAAGTACTCGTATCGCCAAAGGCGGCTGCCGCAAGCAGCCGCCGCTCAATTCACGACCCGCGCGTCGCCCTTGCCCTTCGCGATCACGCCGATCGGGAACGGCTTCTCGCCGAGCTTGCGCAGGATCTTCATCACGCGCTCGGCCGACTTCGGACGCACGATGATCGTGTAGCCGACGCCCATGTTGAAGACGCGGTACATCTCGTTCGTCTCGACGCCGCCGTGCTTCTGGAGGAACGGGAAGATCGCGGGCGCTTCCCAGGCCTTCGCGCTGATGAGCGCGTCGACATCGCTTCCGAGCGCGCGGCAGACATTCCCGGGCAGCCCGCCGCCCGTGATGTGCGCCATGCCTGAGATCGCCTGCTCGTTTCCGAGCGCGTCGATGAGCCCGACGATCGCCTTCGCGTAGATGCGCGTCGGCTCGAGCAGGACATCGATCAGCCGCTTGCCGCCGAGTTCGGCATAGGTCTTGGTGTACGACAGCTTCGCGTCCTTCACGATGCGGCGCACGAGCGTGTAGCCGTTCGAGTGGACGCCGCTCGACGGCAGCGCGATCACGATGTCGCCCGGCTTCGCCTTCGGCTGCTTCTTGAGGCGCGCGTGCTCGACGACGCCGACGCAGAAGCCCGCGACATCGAAGTCGCCCGGCGCGTAGATGTCGGGCATCTCGGCGCACTCGCCGCCGATGAGCGCGCAGCCTGCGATCTCGCAGCCCTTCGCGACGCCCGCGATCATCGCGGTCGTGTTCGCGGGGTCGAGCTTCGAGAGCCCGAGGTAGTCGAGGAAGAAGAGCGGCTCGGCGCCCTGGACGATCAGGTCGTTGACATTCATCGCCACGCAGTCGATGCCGACCGAGTCATAGATCTTGAACTCGGCGGCGAGCTTGACCTTCGTGCCGACGCCGTCGGTGCAGCCGACGAGGACCGGGTCCTTGTACTTGCGGCCCGCGCCGTTCAGCTTGAACATGCCCGCGAACGCGCCGTGCAGTCCGAGGACCCGCGGCGAGTAGGTGCGGCGAACGATCGGCTTGATGCGGTCGACCACCTCGTCGCCCGCGTCGATGTCGACGCCGGCGGCGGCGTAGGTGAGCGGCTTCTTGCCGTGCTTCGGCTGGGCGGACTTGCGCGACTTCTTCGGAGCTGCGGTGGCGGCCATAAGTCGGGCGAGTGTAACGGAGTGCGAAACGCGCGTTCGCGCGCAAAAACAAGGGGGGCGCGTTCGGGTATCCTCTGTCCCCCTATGGCCATTCTCGTCGACGGAAACACCAAAGTCATCTGCCAGGGCATCACCGGCAGCGCGGGCGCCTCGCACACCAAGGGCTGCTTCGAGTACGGCACCAAGATGGTCGGCGGCGTCACGCCCGGCAAGGGCGGCCAGAAGGACCCGAACGGGCTGCCGATCTTCGACACGGTCCGCCAGGCGGTCGAGGCGACGGGCGCCGACGCGACGATGATCTTCGTGCCGCCCGCGGGCGCGGCCGACGCGATCATGGAGGCGGCCGACGCCGGGATCCGCGTCATCTGCGCGATCACCGAGGGCGTTCCCGTCCTCGACATGGTGCGCGTCAAGGAAGCGCTCAAGGCATATCCGAAGTCGACGCTCATCGGCCCGAACTGCCCGGGCATCATCACGCCGGCCCGCCGCATCTCGGGCGAAGGCCCGACCGCGAAGTTCGAGGGCGGCTGCAAGATCGGCATCATGCCGGGCTACATCCACACGCACCGCGTCGACGCAAAGACGGGCAAGGCCGTCGGCATCGTCAGCCGCTCGGGCACGCTCACCTATGAAGCGGTGTGGCAGACCTCGCAGCGCGGCATCGGCCAGTCGACCTGCGTCGGCATCGGCGGCGACCCCGTGCGCGGATTCGGCTTCATCGAGGCGCTCGAGCTCTTCAACGCCGACAAGGAGACCGACGGCGTCGTGATGATCGGCGAGATCGGCGGCACCGACGAGGTCGAGGCCGCGAAGTGGATCAAGGCCCACATGAAGAAGCCGGTCGCCGGCTTCATCGCGGGCCGCACCGCGCCGAAGGGCAAGCGCATGGGTCACGCGGGCGCGATCATCGGCGGCGCCGACGACACGGCGCAGGCGAAGATCGAGGCGCTGAAGGCCTGCGGCATCGCGGTCGCCGAGAGTCCCGCCGACCTTGGGTCTACGATGATGAAGGCCTTGGGGCTTTGATTGAGCGGCCGCCGCTGCGGCGCGTGTCGACGAGCGCGCAGCGCGAGCACGCAACCGCACGAGTCGACAGCCAAAATGGGTGCCACTGCTTCTAGCAGTGCGGAGTCGGGGTGGCCGGGATCGGAAGATCTGCCGGTATC
>JBKCZS010000069.1:0-5820 GCA_046337925.1 bacterium
CGCATCTTCTTGGGAAGCTCGGTGCGGAAGTCCTCGCGGGTGCGGGTCTTCTTGAAGGTGACGCCACCGCCCTTGCGGATCGGGGTGCGTGCGGCGCCGGCGCGCGCGTTGCCGGTGCCCTTCTGCTTGTAGAGCTTGCGGGTCGAGCCGTGCACATCGCCGCGGCTCTTCGTCCGGGCGGAGCCCTGACGCTGGTTGCCGTGGGTGATGACATAGGCCTGCTTCAGGAGCGCGTAGCGGACTTCGCCGCCGAGCGTCTGCGCATCGATCTGAAGGCTGTCGACCTTCTTGCCGTTGGAATCGTAGATCGGGAGTTCGATCATATTTCGCCTCGTTGCGGGCTGTTGCCCGCGTTTCGCCTCATCCTCCGCGTGCCTGTCATTGGTGGCACGGGGCAGGAATCAACTTGGTGAATCCTCTTGTGTCTGCCGGCTGGTTCCCTTGCGGGCCTTGCTGGCCTCCGAGCACCTGTCTGGCCTCGGAGTTCTTGTCACCTACACACTCATGCAAGCACCCCACGGCTCACACGCCGCGGGGTGCAGTTGTTCACTTCTTTGCGAGCTTCTTGGCCTTGCGCTTGAAGAGGCGCGTGGCAGCCCGGATGAAAAGGTATCCGTCGTTCGCGCCAGGAACCGGGCCCTTGACGAGCAGCAGGTTCTTCTCGGCGTCGATCTTGACCACATCGAGGCTGCGCACGGTGACGCGCTCGTCGCCCATGTGGCCGGCCATGCGCTTGCCCTTCTTGATCTTGGCGCCGTGACCACGGTCGGTGCCGTGCGAACCGATGCTGCCCGGCGTGCGGTGCTTGCGCTCGGTGCCGTGCGTGGCGCACATGCCCTTGAAGTTGTGGCGCTTCATGACGCCCGCGAATCCCTTGCCCTTGCTGGTGCCGATCACATCGACATAGGCGACGCCCTCGAGGGCGCCGACGCCGATGGTCTGGCCGAGCTGGAAGGCGTTGGCGGCCGCATCGTCGGCGACGCGCATCTCGCGGTGCACGCGCTTCGGGCCGGTGCCGGCCTTCATGTCGTGCGCGATCATCGCCATCGTCGAGTTGCGAGCCTTCATGTCCTCGAAGGCGATCTGCACGGCGGAGTAGCCGTCGCGCTCGGCGGTCTTGACCTGCGTGACGACGCAGGGACCGGCTTCGATCACGGTGACGGGAATGTTCTTGCCATCCTCGAGGAAGTAGCGGGTCATGCCCACCTTCTTGCCGAGGATCGCGACCGTGCAGGGCTTGTTGCTCATGATGGGTCTCGGGATTCGGGGTTCTTGTCAGGGGTCCGGCCGAGCGTGCTCGCCGTACTTGACACTTGCTTGTCTGCCGGAAGGACCGTCCTTCAAGGCAATTTCGATCAGGGCTCGTCCAGCTCGTTTTGACCGCGAGTCTTTCGCGGCCGAAACTTAGGCCTCGTTTCGACCGCGAGTCCTTCGCGGGCGAAACTTAGGCTTTGATGCGGAGGAAGACGCCCGCCGGGACGACCAGGCGCTGGAGCGCGTCGGTCGTGCGGTGGTTCCACTCGGTGATGTCGATCACGCGCTTGTGGGTGCGGATCTCGAACTGCTCGCGCGACTTCTTGTCGATGAACGGCGAGCGGTTGACCGTGTAGATCTCGCGACGGGTCGGCAGCGGGATCGGGCCCGCCACGCGAGCGCCGGTGCGCTTGGCCTGGTCGACGATCTCGCGCGCCGAAGCGTCGAGAGCTTGATGGTCGTAGGCCTCCATGCGAATCCGGAACTTGCCGCCAGTCATTGTCTGCTCCGTTCTTTCTCGACTCGTGCGAAGGATCATGCGGCGGAAACACCGCCGGGAATCGCACACTCACTCACGCTTGTCCCCGCAGGACCGAAGCACCGCGCTTCGGCCATTTGCTCCGCCGTCCACTCGAGCGAATGCTCGGAAACGGCGGAATCAACAGGGAATTCTCTCACTTGCTGTGCACACGAGAGTTCATGCTCATGCATGCACTCGCCATCCACCCGCCCCGTGCCGCGCGTGCGCGGCTCGTGACGACGGTCACACCTCAACGGCATGCCGCCGAAGAGGTGCGAATCGACGAGGATAGCAAATCACCCCGCCCTGTCAATGCGTCCGCGCGCCCAGAGGCCGTTCTGACAGCGGTTTGCATTATCGGCGCGCAACGAAAGCGCGACGCTTCGCCGTTCCGTGCGCGCGATTGGTCGCGCGAACCGCGACCGAGCCGTACGATCCGCGCCGTGCACACCACGCGTCATCCATCTTCGCTCCGGATCCGTTCCGTGCAACTCGCATCCGTAGCGCTTGCGTTCGCGGCTGCTGGCGCTTCGGCCCCCGCTGGCGTGTTCTCGGGCGTCGACGCTCGGCCGCAGTCGACAGCTCCCGCTGAGTCGGGCGACCTCGCCCCCACCCCGCTCGAGGCAGACCTCCTCAACTTCTCGATGCGCGTGCCGTCCGGCACCTCCGTGCGCATCGAGCGCGGGCCCTCGCCAAGCTACCTGCTCGCAGAAGCGTCTGATAACCCTCGCTGGCGCATGCGCGCCGCGAGCCTGCGTGCCTCCCGCCTTGGCACGACCGCCCAGAGCCAGTGCCAGGACTTCCTCGGAGAGCTGAAGGCCAAGGGCCAGCAGTTCTCCGTGCTCCTCGACGAACCGCGCACGATCGCCGCCCGCCAGGCACACCTCTTCTACATCGCCGTTCCGATCGACGGCGGCGGCTCGGGCATCTCCGGCACGCTCATGGTGCCGACCGGCCCCGACCAGTACCTCGTCTTCTCGCTGGTGGCGCTCGAGGAGGGCTTCGAGCGCACGCGCGCGCTGCTCGACAAGAGCTTCGCCACGCTCACGCTCGTCGAGAAGAGCGCCGTGCTCGACGAGCGCGCGACGCTGCTCGGCCGGGGCGAGGCGATCGTCGCGTCGATCACGCCCGAGGCGCTGCGCGCGACGATCACGAAGGATCCGCTCTTCTACCGCATGTGGAAGCCCGACGAGAAGGGCGCGCCGCAGGAAGTCGGCTATGTGATCATCCGCGTGCGCGAGGGCAAGCGCGGCGAGGTCGACGCGTCGAAGGCGCCGGATTCGCTCAAGGGCGAGGAGGCGGAGGCGGGCCTGCTCGCGCTCGTCGATGCGCGCGTGATCGTCAACAACGATGCGACGAACACGCTCGATGTCCAGAGCCGCTACTTCCTGATGTGGGACCGCTCGAGCGAATCGTGGTCGATGCGATCGACGCAGCGCCAGCGCGCGAATTCGCGCTCGAGCGCGCAGACAGGCGTGCGCACCGCGCCGACGACCGGCGCGCCGCGGCCCACGATCAAGGTGATCAGCGCATCCCGCGACGGCATGACGCGCGACCCGATCGAGTGGCCGGTGCCGCCCGCCTATGTCTCGCAGGCGGAACTCGTGGTGCTCGGGCAGCTGATGCCGCGCAAGGAGAAGATCGAGTCGATCGACTTCCTCAACTACGCGTTCGACCAGCGCGACCAGAAGCTGCCGCCGCGGCGCGAGACCTGGTCGCGCACCGCGACGGGCTGGAAGCTCGAGACGCGCATCGGCTCGTCGCCCGATGTCCTGATCCAGGAGTTCGACAAGGACGGCGTCCGAGTGCGGCGCATCGATCCCGACGGCACCGTCACCGAGCGCATCGCGCTCGAGGAATTGCGCAGGATCTGGAACGCGAAAGGTCTTCCGGTCGGATGATGCCGCACGCGCGCCTCATCCGTCGCGGCGTTCCGTACGCGCTCCTCTTCGCGGGCGTCCTGTTCGCGGGCTGCGCGAGCACGCCCATCGCGGTCGAGGCGCCGCCGCGCCCCACCACCTTCGCGATCCTCGAACGCCACGCGCCCGAGGTGCGCACGCCGGAAGCGATCGCCGCAGCCGACCTCGTGGGCCGCGCCGGCGACGCGCGGACGCTCGAGGTTCTCGCCGGCCGCGCGACCGGCGAGCGGCGCACGCAGCGCGTCGTCGCGCAGGAAGACGGCACGCTCTCCATCGAGGAATCGACGCGCGCCGGGCTCGAGCGCTCGGTCCTGCGGCGCCGCGCCGACGGCGGCTACACGCTGCTCTCGGTCGACACGCCGGGCGAGAATTCGCGCAGCGAGTTCGCCGACGGCCTCGAGTTCGCCCGGCCCGCGCTCGCCGCGGGCGAAGTCTCGGAAAGCGCGTCGCCGATGCGCGTCACGCTGCTTTCGTCGGGCAAGGAGCGCGCGAAGGGTTCGTCGACGCGCACGCAGCGCATCGCGGGCAGCGCCGACATCGACCTCTGCGGCGAGCGCCTCGTCGCGACCATCGTCGAGACGGTGTTCGTGGCCGAACTCGACAGCGCGACGGCGCGGCGCGAATCACAGCTCTTCGTCGTGCCAGGCCGCGGCATCGTCGCCGAGCGCTGGCGCGAGAAGGTCACCGTGCTCGGCATCTTCCCGAAGACGACCGAAGAAACCGTCGTCGTGGTTCCGACGAAGGCGACGCCGTGACCACCGCGCAACCCTGCCCCCGCATCCTGATCGCGATTCCCGTCTTCAACGAGGAGAAGTCGGTCGACCGCGTGCTCGGCGAGGTCGCGCGCCACGCGGCCGCGTTCTGCGGCGAGATCCTCGTGATCGACGATGGCTCGAGCGACGCGACGCCGTCGCTCATCGCGAAGCACCCCGTCGAGGTGATCCGCCACGGCAAGAACCGCGGCTACGGCCGCGCGATGCAGGACATGCTCGAGTGGGCCGACTTCCGCGGCTACGACTGGGTGATCTCGATGGACTGCGACGAGCAGCACGAGCCCGCGAGCCTGCCTGCGTTCGTCGAGGCAATCCGCCGCGGCGCGAGCGATGTGGTGTCGGGCTCGCGCTACATGGATGAATCGCTGCCGGGCGACCCGGCGCCCGAGGACCGGCGCCGCATCAACGCGCTGCTCACGCGCGAGATCAACGAGCGCCTGTCGCTCGGCATCACCGATGCGTTCTGCGGCTACAAGGCGTATCGCGCGACCGCGTGCGCCAACCTTGCGCTCGATGTGAACGGCTACGACTTCCCGATGCAGTTCTGGGTGCAGGCCTGCGCCGCGGGGCTGCGCATCGAGGAACTCGCGGTGCGGCGCATCTATGTCGACATGACGCGCACCTTCGGAAGCGGACTCGATGTGCCCGACCGGCGGCTGGCCGTATACCGCGAGACGATGCACCGCGAGATCCACCGCTGCGCGCGGCGGCTGCCGGTGAGGGCGATGGACGGGATCGCATGAGCGGCGCGCGCGTGTTCGGCCGCGACCTCGCGGCGTGGCGCGCGGAATCGCGCGCGGCGCTCGGGCTGCCTGCGGACCGCTTCGTCGTGATGACAGGCCATCAGGCGGGCATCTGGCACGCGGGGATCGCGGAGAAGTTCGTCGTGGGCGCTCGGCTTGCGGCCGAGCGCGGCGGCGTGCTCGTGCATGTGGTCGTCGACCATGATCTGAACGACGCGGCGCTCGTCGCGTTTCCTGCGCTCGTCGATGAGAATGGCATCGGCGGCAAGCTCGCGCGCCTCGCGCTCGAGCGCTCGCCGCGCGCGGCCGCGGGCGCGCCGAACGCACTGAAGAAGCCCGTACGCACGATGCGGCCCGAGCGCGCGCACGAGGTGCCGGCGGAGATCGAGCCGGCGCTCGCCGCGATCGAACGCGCGATTGCCGCCGAGCGCGGCCGCGTGAACCTCGCGATGCAGATGGCGCACGCGGCGAATGCGCTGCTTGCGCCGGATGTGCGCGTCGACCACACGGGCGCAGCGACGGCGCTTGCCGCGCTTCCGTTCGCACAGGCGATGCGCGCGCTCGAGCAGGATCCGTTCGGCGACGACGGCCGCACGAAGAACGCGCTGCGC
>JBKCZS010000070.1:0-3007 GCA_046337925.1 bacterium
TTCATCGTCACGGGCACCGCCGTCTTCGACCGCACGACCAAGCAGCGCATGCTCTATGTCGTCGACGCCGAGACGAACCGCATCCTCTTCCAGGAGGACCAGATCCTCCACAACGACATCACCGCCACCGTGCGCGGAAACACCACGCAGGGCGTCGGCGCCGACGCGTGCGGCGAAGAGCTGCCCGAGCCGCTCCCCTACACACGGATCACCGTGGGCGCGAACACCTACTTCACGAACGCGCAGGGCGTGGTCACCATCCCCAACTCGGGTGGCGCGAACCTCACGCTCACCTCGAACCTCGCGACGGCCGGAGAGTGGTTCATCGTGAACGACGCAAGCGGCTCGGAGAGCACGATCTCGGTCTCCTCGACGGGCGGCGCCGTCGAACTGCTCCACAACGCGCCGAACACCGCGCAGGATGTCCGCGCCGAGGTCAACGCGTATCTCCACGCGAACATCGCGCGCGACCATGTGCTCGCCTACAACCCGACCTTCCCGACGATCGCCACGCAGACCGCGTTCCCCGTGAATGTGCAGGTGTCGGGCACCTGCAATGCGTTCTACGACGGCGCGTCGATCAACTTCTTCGCGACGGGCGGCGGCTGCAACAACACGGCCTTCAGCACCGTCGTGCACCACGAGTACGGGCACCATGTCGTGAACCGCGCTGGCTCGGGCCAGGGCGAGTACGGCGAGGGCTACAGCGACACGCTCGGCGTCATCATCACCGACGACTCGCGGCTCGCCGTCGGCTTCCAGGATTGCGCGACCCCGCTCCGCGACGCGAACAACACGGTGCAGTATTCGGCGACCAACTGCTCGTCGGCGGGCAGCGCGATCCACTCGTGCGGCACGCTCTTCTCGGGCTGCGTCTGGAGCACGCGTAACTACCTCGCGGCGAGCCACCCGTCGACCTACCGCCAGGTCATCTCGAACCTGACGATCGACTCGGTGCTGCTGCACACGGGCACCTCGATCACGCCCGCGATCACGATCGACTTCCTCACCCTCGACGACAACGACGGCAACCTTGGGAACGGAAGCCCCCACTATTCGCAGATCAACGCGGGCTTCAGCGACCACGGCATGCCCGGCCCCACGCTGCAGGTCCTCGACATCACCTTCCCGAGCGGGCGTCCCGAGTTCTCGAATCCGGGCGGCGGAACCTCGTTCCCCGTGGTGATCGCGCCGTTTGCGGCGAATCCCGCTCCGGGAACCGGCACCCTCCGCTACCGCGTCGGGTCGACGGGCTCGTTCACCACCATCCCGATGACCGTCACGGGCACGAATAGCTACCTCGCGGTGCTTCCCGCGGCGCCGTGCGGAACCGATCTCCAGTACTACATCGCGGCGCAGACCACCGATGGCGGCACGGGCACGAGCCCGGTGAACGCGCCGTCGACGGTGTACGAGGCGGTCGTCGCCTCCGGCTCCGGTTCATCGTCGTTCGTCGACACCGTCGAGACCGACCTCGGCTGGTCGCTCACCGCCGCGGGCGACACCGCGACCACCGGACAGTGGGTCCGCGGCGACCCAAACGGCACGACGACCGCCGGCGTTCCGATCCAGCCTGAGAACGATGTGACCGCGGCTCCCGGCGTCAACTGCTTCTACACCGGCTTCTCCGCGCCCGGCGCCGTCGTCGGCCTTGCCGATGTCGACGGCGGAATCGTCACGCTCACCTCGCCGACCATGAATGCCGTCGGCGGTAGCGCGATCCTCAGCTACAGCCGCTGGTTCTCCAACCGGATCGGCACCTCGAACGGCGACGACACGCTGCGTGTCCAGATCTCGAACGACAACGGCGCGACCTGGGTTCCGCTCGAGACCGTCGGCCCCGTCGGACCCGAGTGCGGTGGCGGCTGGTTTGCGAAGGAGTTCTCGATCGCGTCGGTCATCGCACCGACGGCGCAGATGAAAGTCCGCTTCATCGCGGAGGATGTCGGCACCGCGTCGATCGTCGAGGCCGCCGTCGACGAGGTGCGCCTCGTCGTCCTCTCCTGCGGCAACTCCTCCGACATCAACGGCGATGGCACGACGAACGCCGCCGACCTTGCGCTGCTGCTCTCCGGCTGGGGCGCGGCGGGCGCGACCGACCTGAACGGCGACGGCAACACCAACGCCGCCGACATGGCGATCCTGCTGTCGAACTGGACCTGAGCCAAGGGCGCCACCACCGAGCTCCACGCGCAGCCGCATCGTCTGGCGATGATGCGGCGTTGTGCGTTGGCGTGACGGCCCGTGGTTTCGCAGTCGCGAAGGTTTCGGCCTCGAGATGCTTGCCAATGCAGGGTGGATCACGCAATATGGCGGGGTATCGGGCGTTCCTCCGCGCTTTTGCGTCGGGCTACCCCCGACTTGGAGCCTTCGGCGCGCCCCAACTGGGCTCTGAGAACCATGCCGATTGCTCTGAATATGACGGACTGATGGATCAGTGATGCCGTTTCCGCGAATCAATGCGAGATAATCAGCCACCATCCGCGGCACGCCGTGGTTGTAGTGCCATTCTTCACCCGAAAGGTCAGAGATGCCAACCTCAGAGACTCGAACCGTGTCACCAAGCATGTCCCCGACGATGACCATCACGACTCCACGGAAGCTGACCATGGCTCTTTCCATCAGCCTTTCTGCCGCCGTCCTTGCCATCGCGGGTGGCTCGAGTCTCGCGTCGGCACAGATCGTTGCCCAGGATGGTCGGGGCGGCATCGACCCGATCTCCGCGCGCGCCGACTTCCTCGCCGCGAACCCGGGCGCAGGCATCTACGACGACGAGCCCGTCCGCGGCGGACGCGTCTCCCGCGTCTACGGCGCCGCCTTCTCGAACGGCGTCAACCCCGTCGACAGCGCGGAGCGCTTCCTCGCTGACCACGCCGACCTCCTCTCGAGCGACCTCTCCCAGCTCATGGCCGTCGGCCCCAACGGCGACGGAACCCATGTCCTCCCGCTCGGATACAACCCCGCCGACGAGAGCTACCGCTTCTCGCTCGTCGGATACTCCCAGCAT
>JBKCZS010000071.1:0-2761 GCA_046337925.1 bacterium
GTGCTGACCGAACCCCGCCGGATCGAACGCGCCAACCTCGCCCCCAGCAAGCCCAAGGGCAGCAAGCCCGAGGTGATCAACGGCGCCGACCTCGCCGCGCTCCTCGCGAGCTGGGGCTTCAATCCGCCGAAACCGTGTCCGTGAGGCGACCGCGCCGTGCCCGGCGCGACCTCAACCTTCAGAGTCGACCAGCTTGTCGATCTTGCGCTCGACGCGCGCCGCATCGGCGCCAAGCCGCCCGAACATCACGAGGATGACGGCGAGCGATGCCATCGCGAGCACGAGCCAGATCGGGATCAGCCACCAGAGGTCCGGCCAGACGATGACGATGGGCGTCAGGATGCACACGGAAATCGCCTGACGAATGCCCCAGCCCGTGAGCTTCCGTCGCTTCGCGGCCTGCAGTGCTTCGCTCATTCCGGCCATGGTTCACCTCGGGTCTCGGCGCGCGGGAACGCCAGACGAGTCACGGGTTCCGCACGACGCGGAAACCAATGTCGCCGAAGATAGAACTCGACGGGAGACTTTCGCGTTCAGAGGATCGCAACTGCGAACTGACCTTCGCGTACGAACCGCCACGCAAAACGCGCTGCGTCCCGGTCGCAGGCCCGGGCGGATTCGTCCACTGTCCCGCCGCGTAGTAGGTGCTCGAGTACCAGTCGTTCACCCACTCAAATATATTGCCGGCCATGTCGTGCAGGCCGAATCCATTCGCAGCCTTCTGTCCCACGGGCCTAGGCCCCAAGCCACCATTGTTGCCTTGAAACCACCCGATCTCCCCGACAAGACTCGTCTCGTTCGTACCGTTGGGGAAAGCGGTGAATCCGTGGAATGCCGTCGTCGTGCCCCCACGGTACGCATACTCCCACTCTGCTTCGGTCGCAAGCCGGAGCCCCGTCGCACCGAGGAACCCTTGGACCGTGTCCCAAGAGACTCTCTCGACGGGCCGGCTTGGCGCGTCCGGACCGTTCGGCCAACCCGATGGGTTTGACCCCATCACCTCGGTCCACTGCGCCTGCGTCACCTCGTAGCGGCCGATGTAGTACGGGCTTGTCAGCGTCACGGAGTGGATCGGGCTCTCGTCCGACCCGCAGTTTCCCGACGGGCTTTGAGGCGAGCACCCCATGTTGAAGGTCCCGGGGGGGATGAGGAGCATCTCGATCTGCGACGCATTGTCGCGCACGCGCCACGGAAAGCCCGTGGCGATGATCGCGTCGCGAAGCGCCGCGTTGGTCACGACGCTCGGGTCGGGCGCGGCCTCCAGAACCGTAGCCCACTCCGTCGGACCGCAGTAGTTGAAGTACTGCGACACCGTCGTCGAGTTCGCGCGGGGCGTGAGGATGATCTCCGCCGGACCAGCGACACCGGCGGGAGTCACCGCCGTCAGCGTGCTGTCGTCGACGACCGTCACGCTCGACGCCGCGACACCGTCGATCGTCACCGCCGTGACGCCGCTGAGATTCGTTCCGCTGATCGTGATCGTCGTCCCACCATCCAATGAACCCGAACTCGGTAGCACCGATGTGATCCAGGGCGGTGTCGCGGCCGCTCGGGCGACGCGGAAACCGACATCGTTGTATGCGTCGGTCCATCCCGCGAAGAAACGCTTGGATGCACGCGCGAGGGAGGGAACGCTCCACCTTGAGCCGCCGCGAATAGAGCGATTGCTCGATGAAGACGCCGGGCCAGGCGGGTTCAACGTAGGGCTTTGAGAGTAGTAGATGTTGGAGTAGGAGTCGCTCACCAACTCAAACACATTGCCGGCCATGTCGTGCAGGCCGAGCGCATTCGGCGCCTTCAGGCCAACCGGACGGGTCTGGCTCGCCGAGTTCGACGCGATCCACGCGATCACTCCGGCCTGACTTTCAAGATCCGTGCCTGCTTCCGAACTCGGCGTCGAGTGGAACGCGGTGGTCGTTCGTGCGCGATAGGCGTACTCCCACTCGGCCTCCGTCGGCAGCCGAAGGCCAGTCGCTGCGAGAAAGTTCTGCGTCTTGAGCCACGAGACCGCTTCGACTGGCCGGCTGGGAACCTGCTTCGCCGGGACCTGCGTGCTTGGGTTCCGATGGAACGACGGGTTCGAACCCATGACCGCCACCCATTGCGCCTGCGTGACTTCGTAGCGGCCGAGGTAGAAGGGGTTGGTGATCGAGACGATGTGGCGTGGCGACTCGTTGTTGTCGCAGCTCGTCAAGTTCGTTGGCGAACAACCCATGACGAAGGTTCCCGGCGGCACAAGCAGCATCTCGATCTGCGAGATGTTGTCGCGCACGCGCCACGGAAAGCCCGTCGCGACGATCGCGGCGCGGAGCGACGCATCCTTCACGACGGCCGGATCGGGCGTCGCCTCGATCACGGTGGCCCATGGAACCGATTCGCAGGTGCCGCCCCAGACCCCGAGCATCGTGGCGAGATCGGTCGCACCGACCGAGCCGTCGGCGTCGAGATCGGCCGTGCACTTCGCGCACGGGCCCCACTCGCCGAGCAGCTGCGCGAGGTCCGTCGTGCCGACCGAGCCGTCTCCGTCAAGGTCGGCGACGCATGCGCTCTGCGCGCTCGCAGACGACCCGACCAGACCGATGACGGTCGCGGTCATACCCAGCACCCGAACAGACGCTCCAGCCATGCGACAATCCCCTGCCGCCCGAACGAGCACTCGGCTGTTGCGGTGATACGAATCGCCGCGACTCGCCTGCCGCGCGTCGGGACGCTCGCGCCGCAGTGGGGTCAATCTAGCACGGCTGTCGTAGACATCCAATCG
>JBKCZS010000072.1:0-28926 GCA_046337925.1 bacterium
CGTCAAGGTCATCAACATCGACGACAACGGCCGCATCAAGCTCTCGCGCAAGGCCATGCTGCCCGCGCCGGAGCCGACGGCGGGCAAGGCCTGAATCGCGAAACGGGCGTAAGTCTTGGTTCTGTAAGCACCTTCAGAACCGCGCATCTCCCGTCCGTGATCTTGTTCAAGCCACTTCGACTCTTTTGAAGTACCCCCGCGGGGGCGGCGAAAATCGCCGCCCCCGCGCTCATTTTTCAGCGTTTCCGCCATCAAGAATCCGTTGTGCTTGCGCAGCCCCCGAACCCGAAGCACAATGGTGCTGCGGCTTCGTCACCGCAATGGTTCCCTCTCCCGCGGTTGCGGGCGAGTTCTCGTTCTCTGGAGTCCGATGATGGCGGATGCGCAGTCACTCAACGACATTGAAGGGGTCGTCAAGTGGTTCGACGCCCGCAAGGGATTTGGCTTCATCGTCGGCCCGGCCGGCCAGGACATCTTCGTGCACTTCTCGGTGATCGAGCAGTCCGAGGGATTCCGCGCGCTGCGCGATGGCGAGCGCGTCAGCTACTCCGCGAAGGAAGGCGACAAGGGCTGGACCGCCACCAAGGCGAAGTCGCTTGGTTCGCGCGTGCCCCCCGCCGAGCGCCCGGCGAACCGCAGCCGCACCCCGAGCTGAGCCAAGCCCAACCGAACACCCCCGCACGACGCCCCGCACAACGGGGCGTTGTTCTTGGTTGGACACCGCTTCCCTGCCCGAGGCACAGGGCCCGACTGCTACTTTGTGCGCAATGGACTGGCTGAGCGTCATGGTCGGAGTCATCGTCGGAGGCACCGCGGCGCTGCTCGCGACCTATGTCGCGCTGCGCCGCCGCGTCGTCCGGCTCCGCGCCGCCGAGGAGCGCGCGCAGCGTCAGGAGCGCCTCGCCGAACTCGGCGCGCTCACCGGAGGCCTCGCCCACGAGATCAAGAACCCGCTCTCGACCATCGGGCTCAATGTCCAGTTGGCGAGCGAGGCGATCGTCGACTCGGGCCTCCCCGACGAGGACAAGGCGATGCTCGTGCGCCGCGTCGAGACCGTCGAGCGCGAGTCGACCCGCCTCGCCAACATCCTCAACGACTTCCTGCGCTTCGCCGGCCGCATCAAGCTGGCCCCCGTCGACGCAGACCTGCGCGAGGTCGCCGAGGAACTCGTCGACTTCTACCGCCCCCAATGCGACCAGCACAAGGTGGTGCTGCGGGCCGACCTCCCCGCAGGCCCCGTGCGCGCGCGGGTCGACCCGGCGCTCGTGAAGCAGGCGCTCCTCAACCTTCTCATCAACGCGACGCAGGTGATGGCCGCGCAGAACGCCGGTTCGCGGGAGCTGATGCTCCGCCTGGTCCCCGCGGCCGACTCGAGCGCGAAGGGCCCGCGCACGGTCACGACGCGCGAGGTCGCGATCCATGTGATCGACACGGGGCCGGGCATTCCCCCCGAGAAGCACGCCGAGATCTTCCGCCCGTATGTCACGGGCCGGAAGGGCGGCTCTGGCCTCGGCCTCGCGGTCACGCGCCGCATCGTCGAGGAGCACGGCGGCCGCATCGAGCTCTTCAGCGAGCCAGGCAAGGGAAGCGACTTCGTGATCATGCTGCCCGTCGACGGACCCGCCGACTCCTCGCGCGCCGCTGCCGACGACGACGCGCGCAAGACGGTCCTCGACCGCCTCTTCACACGCGCCGAACGGCAGGCGTGATTCGCCCCCCTGTCGACATCGAGACTCTCACCGAAGGGTTTCCACGGAAGGGTTCTCACGGAGACACGGAGGCACGGAGATCACGGGAAATCACACGCCTTCCGCAAGAAAAACGCGAACAAGGATGAGGAAGGAAGGAAGCAATCCATCCACTCCTCCTCATCCCCTCACAGCACGAAACAACTGGAAGACCAGCCCTCCGTGCCTCCGTGTCTCCGTGAGAAAAAATCCATCACCCCTCGCGGGCAATCACTCAAGCCAGTCCCGCGCCTTCAGCCGCTCGGGGACATAGGTTTCGGTGACGTACGAGATGTCCTTGGTGATCAACGACTCGACTTCCATCTTGAAGCCGTTGGTGAGCAGCGCGTTGATCTCCTTCTGCCAGCCTCTGTGCGCCTCGAACCACGGGTAGGCGGCGATCTCCTTCGCGCGCTTGATGTCGTTGTCGGTGAGGTCGATCTTCACGGCGTCGTCAAGGCCGCACTCGCGGAAGTCCTTCGCGCGGATGCCGAGGAACTTCGCGTCAGGAATCGCCAGGCGCGTGCTCTCGAACGCCAGCGAGATCGAGCCCTGCTTGATGACGCTGTAGATGTAGTGCCCCCACGGATCGTTGTCGAGCACGCAGATGATCGGGAGCTTCAGCTCCTGGTTGAGCCGCTGCAGCAGGCGCCGGCACCCGCGCGGCGGCTGGCCCGCGCCGTGCGTCAGGATGCAGTTGTTCTTCTCCCAGAAGCGGTCCTCGTTGAAGCGGTTCCACACCGTGCCCTTCTCGACATGAAGGACGAACTTCGCCTCGCACTTCTTGAACTGGATGATGTCCGGCTCGACGATCGACGGCAGCGCGTAGCCGCCCGACCCCATGCGGCGGCAGTCGATCTCGTCGCCCTTGTCGACGATCGTGATGTTGCCGACCATCGAGCCGCGGTTCTCGGCGAAGACATGCAGCTCCTCGCGCAGGGCGCCGAGCGCCACCTCGAGATCCTCGAGGATCGGGTCGGACTCGTCCTGCGTGTCGAAGGTGTTCTCCTTCGTGCCGGCGACCGTGTGCTTCGCCTTGTAGAAGACGCCACGGAGGCTGCTCGTCTTCTGCGCCTCGATCAGATCCTTGATCGTGCTCGCATGCAGCATCGTCTGCATGAACTGCTTCGCGGTCTTCAGGTCGAAGAGCGGGCGCTCAGCGGTCGCGTCGCCCATCTCGAGGATGCCCTTCTTCTTGTTCCAGAGCGTGTTCGACTTGGTGCGCGTCGGGATCTCGACGATCGGCTCCTTGCCCTTCAGCGATCGCTGCGCGATGTCCTCGGCGAGCGTGAGGATCTTCTTCTGGGTCGCGACATCACGCTCCTTCATCCGCTCGGTCGGTCCTCGGCCGCCACCCTGTTCAGTCGTCTTCTTTGCCATGGTTTGAGTCCTTCGCGCCTACTGCGCGGGCGTCGTGTCTCAGAGTCAGAAGAGGCGCGGGTCGTCGTCGGTGAACGGCTTCTTCTTCGGCGCAGGCTTCGGTTCGGTCTCGGTCCGCGAGGAGAGGTCCTTCTTGGTCACGATCGCCGGAGCGCCCTTGGGCGCCGGCTTCGCTGCAGGCTCGGGCTTCGCAGGCTTCGCGTCCTTCGCGGCCTTCGCGCCCTTCCCGTCCTTCGGCTTCGGCGCGTCGAACACGGGCGGCGCGATGGGTGCCGCGCTCTCGATCGGCGCAATCGCGCTCTCGACCACGATCACGCCCTCGCCGAAGTCATCCTCTTCGTCGTCCTTGACGACCTTGCCATCCTCGTCGAGCTGCTGGTCGGCGACGGCGGTCTTCCTGCGCGCCTGCTCGAGCAGCGCGTCGTAGATCCGCTTCGCGTCCTCGCCCGTGATGGCGTTGAGCGCCTTCGCGATCTCGCCGATGTAGCGCTCGAACACATCGCGGCGCTCGCCTTCGCGGCGCATCTTCTGGCGCTTGCGCAGGTAGGTGCCGAGCTTGCGGCCGCACTCCATGAGCGCGAGTCGCATCTCCTTGCGGATCTCGTCGTAGTCGGCGATCGCCTCCTTCGACTCGCTCGTGAACGGCACCCACACGCTCGCCATGTGGATCATCACGACAAGCGGCCCGATCGGCAGGCTGCCGCGCGGCTGCTGCATCGCGTAGTTCTTCCACGGCGTCTCCTCGACCGCCTTGAAGCTCGAGCACGCGCTCTGCTGGAAGAGAAGCGGCACGCGGTTCGCGAAGCGGATCACGCGCGCGGCCTGGTCGCCGGGCAGGTCGCCGCCAAACGCGATCGCGGCCTCGATCTGGAACGGGCGCCCGCGGTAGACGGCGGCCTCGCGGGTCGACGCCGCGTAGAACTCGGCCTTCACGCCCTTCAAGAGACCCGCAAGCAGCTGTCGCACGCCGATCGGCGCAAGGCAGTCGGTCGGCGGCGGGGCGAGCTTCTCGTCCTCGAAGACCTTGAAGAGCTTCTCGACCTGCTGCGGCTCGATGTCGCCGGCGCGCGTGCGGCTCGTGGCGCCGATCGCGCTGCAGAACTTGCTCGCAGTGTTCGCCGACACGCGGCAGAAGCGCGTCTGCAGGAAGTCGTAGAGGCTCCCCTTCTCGCTCGCCTCGTAGTCCTTCAGCATCTGAAGCAGGATGCCGAGCTCGATCCCCTTCGGATGCGGCTGGATCTCCTTGGTTTCAGGCGGAAGTTCCGCCACGCCGCGCGGGAACACCGTCACGCCGCCGGTCTCGGTCGTCTGCGCGGGCGCGTCGGACTTCGAATCCTTGGACTTGCCGTCCTCCGCAGCCGCCGCGCTCGTCCCGGGAAGGAGATCGTCGACCTCCTCCTGCGCCACGCGCGACGGCGGCACGAACACGATGCGCGCGTGCGGATTCGCGATCGCGGTCAGCTCGAGGAACTCGTCGACCGAGCCGCGGCCCTTCTGGTACTTGCCCTCGAGCTCGATCGACACGCTCGTGCCGGTCGCGAACACCTCGGGCGAAAGGAACACGCCTTCCTGAGACAGCTGCTTCGTCCCTGCGGACAGCGCACGCAGCCGCTCGGGCGGGAAGTCCTTCGTCTCCTTGTCGAGCGTGACCTCGGCGCGGTTCGTCTTCGTGTTCATCGCCAGCTCGATGTGGTGCGCTGGCTGCTTGGCGTTCGGCTTCGTGTAGATGAGCATCGGGCGGCCGGTCGTGATGAGACCGTTCATGCCCGCCGCGGAGATGCCGATGCCCTGCTGGCCGCGCGACATCTTCAGGCGATGGAACTTCGAGCCGTACAGCAGTCGGCCGAAGATGTTCTCCACCTGCTTGCGCACGATGCCCGGGCCGTTGTCGACGATGGTGACGCGGTAGCGCGACTGCTTCGCGGTCGCCGGCCGCTTCGGCTCGAGGTCCTCGATGATGACGGCGATGTCGGGCATGATGCCCGCCTCCTCGCACGCATCGAGCGAGTTGTCGACCGCCTCCTTCACCGTGGTGAGAAGCGCCTTGCGGGCGTTGTCGAAGCCGAGGAGGTGGCGGTTCTTCACGAAGAACTCGCTGACCGAGACCTCCTTCTGCCGCGCCGACATCTCTTCGGCGGTGGCGCCTCGACGCTTGGTGCCTCCCTGCGCGGACCGTTCCTTCACTGCACTCTCCATCGTGTTGGCTCCCGGCGTTCCGTCGCCGCTCAGACCCGACATTATCCGAACCGCGCCTGCGGCGACGCCACGGCACGGATTCCGCAGGATTTCGACCAACCGATCGGGTTTGCGCTACACTCTCCGCCCTTCAATCGAACCCCAAACCCGAGAATCCACATGGAAACCACCCTCATCATCCTCAAGCCCGACGCCGTCCAGCGCGGCCTCATGGGCCGCATCATCAGCCGCTTCGAAGACAAGGGCCTTCAGGTCGTGGGCGCCAAGCTCATGCAGATCAGCCCCGAGCTCGCGGCCACCCACTACAAGGACCACCAGGGCAAGGGCTTCTACAACGGCCTCGTCGGCTTCATGACGAGCTCGCCCGTCCTCGTGCTGGCCGTCCGCGGCATCGGCGCGATCACCATCTGCCGTGGCATGATGGGCGCCACCTTCGGCTCGAAGGCCGCCGCCGGCACGATCCGGGGCGACTTCGGCGTGTCCAACTCCTTCAACCTGATCCACGGCTCGGACAGCCCCGAGGCCGCCACCCGCGAACTCGGCCTCTTCTTCAAGGCCGGCGAAGTCCTCGACTTCCCCCGCGCGTCGGACCGCTGGATCTACGACAGCTCCTCCGGCAAGCCGGAGTGACCGAACGCAACCGACCACGCCCCCGCGGACCCGCCGCCCGGCAGGTTCGCGGGGGCGATTGCTTGCCCAACGGCCTCCCGCAGTGAAACTTTGATCCCGCGACTGCGTATAGACGGCCGTTCACGGGTGTTTCAATCGGATGTGGACGGAAAAGACGATCAGCGGCATCCCTGCCCTTGGTTTGGTTTGCGTCGCTTCCGAGGTCCGAGAACAATTCGACTTGGTGGAGTCGCAACGGAGCGAACGAGTTTCCCGCCGCCGCGAACCGCCCTGCAACGGATGACGCGCGAATTGGAATCGGAATCGCGAACTTGAGCGAAGTGAAGACCGTTTCGGAAGTCTTCACCCTCGCAGGGATTGTCGGATTGCAGGTTTGACAGTCGAGCATGGGGACGGAGCGCGAAATGGCGGTTTCTTCCCGCTTTCGAGCTGCTCAATCCCCCGTTCTCATAGGCGCACGCCTTGCGGTGCGCTTTGCCTCGCAGGGTCTCGGGCTGGCCGGGTGGCCACCGGCTCGAGCGCGGTTCAGGGTCCAGTCGTTCGCGACTGACCCCGAGCTGCCTGCGAATGTGTGAAGGCCGCCCTCATGCGCGGGGAACGCATGAGGAGTGGAAAGTTCCTTGATCTAGCTCGAATTGCATCGATCATATGCCTTTCTTGCGAGATCAACCCGCCTGGAGACTAGATCGCCTTGCCCAGTGATCTGGAATCCGAACTTGGAGGGTTCAGCCATGCGTGATCTCACTTCTCGTAACCGCCCCAACCTCAACCGCGCAATCGCCAAGAGCGATTCGCCGCTCGCCCGAGCGCGCAAGCGCTCCGGCGTCGCCGTTCGGTCGAATCAGTCGGCCGACGCGGATGCTACGCGGGCGAAGCCGTCGGAAGTGTCGACGCAGAAGGAACTTGCGCCGCTCACCCCCGTCGAGGAGCGCATCCTCAAGGGCATCCTCGCCGAGCCGATGGATTACATCGATCACCCCGACTTCCACCTCGCCGGTGCGGTCGAGCGGATCTACGGCATCGCGGAGATCGAGCGCCCCGATGTCACCTGGTACCGCCCGCTGATGGACGACTTCATCGCGGCCCGCAGCCGTTCGGTGCGGACCCCGAAGTCGCAGTCCACCATCCTGCTGACCGGTGCGCAGGAGCGCATCCTGTTCATGAAGTACAACTTCGCCCGCTTCAGCATCTCCGAGATCCAGAAGCGCGCCGCATCGCGCGCCCTGACCCTCGGTGAAGCGCGCGAGGTCCTCGGATGGCACGCCGTCGCGCGGCAGTACCGCGAGCAGCTCGCGGAAACGAACCTCGCGCTGGTGCTTGCCATGGCGAAGCGCGTCCGTCTGTCCGAGGTCGACTTCGCCGACCTGATCGGCGAGGGCAACATGGCCCTGATGCGGTCGGTCGACAAGTTCGACTGCAACCGCGGGTTCAAGTTCTCCACCTACGCCTGCCGTGCGATCCTGAAGGCCTTCAGCCGTCACGGCATCAAGGTCACCACGCACAACCGCCGCTTCGGCGCGGAGTACGACCCGGCCCTCGAGCGGTCCAACCACCTCGAGACCGTGCGTGCCACGCACGAGCGCGAGTGCGCCGACGAGGTCAAGCACATCGTCACGACCAACAAGGCGGACCTCTCGGAGATCGAGATCAAGGTCATCAGCCACCGGTTCGGCATCGACGCCTCCAGCGCGCTCGCCGCGCTGGGCGCGAAGGACCTCTCCCCTGTCGAGAGCGAGCCTGCCCAGGCGCTGACCCTCGAGCAGGTCGGACAGGTGATCGGGGTCACCAAGGAGCGCGTGCGCCAGATCCAGAACAAGGCTCTGGAGAAGATCCGCACGGCGCTTCAGGCGGCCAACCCCGATGCGGCCACCGAGATGGCGGCGGACATCGCCGCCCGCGAGGGCCGCGCCGAGCCGAGCGCCAACTGAACCGGGCACACGCCCTGCACGCAACCGATCCGATCGGGCGCCCACCGCGGGCGCCCGATCGCGTTTTGCCGTTTCCACGCGGAATTCCCGCACGATTCGCTACACTCCGCGGCCCCGATCCCGGGGCATTCCGAGGAGCCGCCGACCATGACCACCGCCACATCGAAGCACACCGCGAAGAAGGTCTTTCCGACGCCCGCTGCGGCGCTCGAGGGGCTGACGCGCGACGGCATCACCGTCGCCGTCGGAGGCTTCGGACTGTGCGGGATCCCGGAGCAGCTGATCATCGCCCTCCGCGACTCGGGCGCGAAGGGGCTCACCGCCGTGAGCAACAACGCCGGCGTCGACAACTGGGGCCTCGGCCTTCTGCTCCAGACGCGCCAGATCCGCAAGATGGTGTCGAGCTATGTCGGCGAGAACGCGGAGTTCGAGCGGCAGTTCATGTCGGGCGAACTCGAGCTGGAGTTCAACCCCCAGGGCACGCTCGCCGAGCGCATGCGCGCGGGCGGCGCCGGCATCGCGGGCTTCTACACCCGAACCGGCGTCGGCACGGTCGTCGCCGAGGGCAAGCCGACGATGGAGTTCGACGGCGAGACCTTCGTCCTCGAGCGTGGGATCCGCGCCGACCTCTCGCTCGTCAAGGCGTGGAAGGCCGACGAGTCGGGCAACCTGGTGTTCCGCAAGACCGCGCGCAACTTCAACCCGATGGTCGCCATGTGCGGCAAGGCGTGCGTGGCGGAGGTCGAGGAGATCGTTCCCGTCGGCAGCCTCGATCCGGACAACATCCATACCCCCGGCATCTATGTCGATCGCATCGTGAAGACCGTCTCCGAGAAGCGCATCGAGCAGCGCACCGTGCGCTCCCGCTGATTGATTGGTTATCAGACCACGGTATCCCGCGCGCGCCGTTCGTGCGCTTGCGGCGTTCGGGTCGATGAAGAGCGGCTCGTCGATGGAGAAGCCGCCCGTGACGGTCGATCATGAAGGGCCGAGGCCGAAGCCTCGGAAGTGGCTTGGGTTTGTCGCCCAAGTCTCGCATCGCGCTGCATGAGATTCGCTTCGAGTTCGTTCAGCAACCTCTAAATCGGCAACGCGCCCGCACGCTCGATGGAACAATCCCAGTTCCGCGGCGCCCCGCCTCTCGAGGCCGGGACGAAGTGAAGCGCGAACCCAACCCGCCCAGGAGATTCCCGTGACCCGCCTGATCCCCACCTTGAACCTCACCAAGCTCCGCAACCGGATCGCGCTCGCCGTGCTCGCAGCCGGCTGCGCCTTCGCAAGCGTGCCGACGGCTTCGGCCCAGTTCGGTGGCCGCAGCGGCATGGCGTCGATGTTCACGCCCGACTTCCTCCCCCGCGACCTCCCGATCTTCGTGGACGCGCTCGCGCTCGAGGAGTGGCAGCGGCCGGTGCTCGAGGTGCTGCTCCAGGACTACGACACCAACTTCAACACCGCGGCCGATGGCGTGCGCGCGAAGATGGCGTCCTTCAAGGATGTCGCCGCCGGAGCGAACGCCGAGCGCGTGCTCGAGATGATCTCCGAGCCGCTCGTTGCATGGACCGCCGAGAAGAAGCGCCTGCGTGAGGACTTCCTCGCCGGCGTCCGCGGCACGCTCGGCGACACGCAGGTCGAGAACTGGCCGCGTCTCGAGCGCGCCCTCCGTCGCGAGAAGAGCCTGCCGCTTGGCGAGCTCTCGGGCGAGTCGATCGACCTCACCGTCATCGTCCGTGAAGTGCAGCCCTCGCCGCTCGCGCTCGACGGAGCACGCAATGCGATCGAGCAGTACGAGGTCGCGCTCGACGCGGCGCTCGCCGTCCGCGACGAGGCGCTCGACAGCGCGATCGCGCCGCTCCTGCGCGCCATGAGCGCCTCGGACGCGAACAGCGGCGTCGCCGCACAGGAAGCGATCATGCAGAAGCGCGTCGTCGTGCGCGGCGCGCAGGAAGCCGGCATCGCGGCGATCCGCGACGCGCTCGGCGGCGAGTACGGCCCCGCGTTCGAGCGCCGCGCGCTCGAGAAGTCGTTCCCGCAGGTCTTCCGCCCCGATCCGGTCACCCCGCTCATCGAGGGCGCGCAGGCGCTGCCCGACCTGACCGACGACCAGAAGACCCAGCTCAGCGCGCTGAGCACGCAGTACGGCTTCGACCTCAACGGCGTGCGCTCGGCGCTCGTGGACGCCTACAAGGTCGCCGAGCCGTCCGAGCCGCGTCGCCGCACGGAACTCGCCCGGCAGAAGGCGGAAGGCCAGACCGTGCGCCTCACCGACGCGCCGCAGGTCGAGCAGGCGAAGAAGGCGCGCGAGGATCTCTACGAGAAGTACCGCAATCTTCTCGCCGGCATCCTGAGCCCCGAGCAGCGCACCGCCGTGCCGGGCTTCGTGAAGGAATCGCCCGGCGACGCCGAGAAGGAAGCGGCAGTCCGCGAGGAAGCGCGCGCCATCCGCGCGGCCCAGGGCGGTGGCGGCGGCGGTGGCGGCGGCACGCAGGGGCTCCGCGGCGATCCGAGCGGCGGAAAGCCCTCGAACGAGAAGCCACAGCAGCCGGGCAGGCCGGCGGACAGCGGATTCGGAGCGAGCCCTCCGACCGTCCCGCCGAAGTCCGTCGATTGATCGAGTCGCGTCGCGTCGGCTGCATGCCGACGGCGTGGCAAAGGCGGATGGGCGTGCGCGGCTGCGACAGCGCGCTGTCCACATGAAGCGCGCGACCTGCAAGTCCGACATGCAGGTCCGACATGAAGTGAAGGAACTCTCTTGCAGACAGGAACGAACGGCATCAACGGCACCACGACGGTCACCGAGCTTTCGCGCGACGCGAAGACGACACCGACGCCCGCCTCGCAGGACGCAGCGGTCCGCGAGCGCTGCACGCTGCTCGGCATCCAGTGGCTCGAGAAGGCGCCGAGTTCCGATCCTGCCGCGGCCGAACTGCTTGCGCCCGAACTCGCCGTGAGGCTCGGAGCCGTTCCCGTCTCGATGGAAGGCGGACGCCTGCTCGTGGCGATGCTCGATCCGCTCGACACCGCCGCGGTCGACGAGATCGCCGCCGTCACCTCGCGCCCCGTGCGCCGCGTGGGCCTCGAGGCGCCTGCGTTCCGCGAACTCATGCGCGACCGCTACGGCACCACCGCCGCGCGCATGGCCGAGACGCTCGCGTCGGACGACGGCCTCGTCGCCACGCCCGACAGCGAACACAACCTCGACGCCATCGAGGCGGACGATGTCCACCGGATGGCGGAGCAGCCGACGCTCATCAACCTGGTGAACCTCATCCTGCTCGAGGCGATCCAGGGACGCGCTTCGGATGTCCATGTCGAGCCGTTCGAAAGCGAACTGCGCGTCAAGTACAGGATCGACGGCGTGCTCGTCTCGCAGCCGCAGCCGCCGAAGCACCTGCAGGCCGCGCTCATCGGCCGCATCAAGATCATGGCGGGCATGAACATCGCCGAGCGCTATGTGCCGCAGGACGGTCACATCACGCTGCGATTCGAGGGCCGCAAGGTCGACATCCGCGTCTCGACCGTGCCGACGCTCTACGGCGAGTCGGTCGTCATGCGTATCCTCGACAAGAGCTCGCTGCCGCTCGACCTCGTCAGCCTCGGGATGAGCGAGTCGCACCGCGCGATCGTCGACCGCATGATCGAGAAGCCGCACGGCCTCGTGCTCGTCACGGGCCCGACCGGCTCGGGCAAGACGACGACGCTCTACGCGGCGCTCTCGAAGCTCTACGACCCGCGCAAGAAGATCATCACCATCGAGGACCCGGTCGAGTACGAGCTCAACGGCATCAACCAGATCCCCGTGAACGCGAAGCGCGGACTCAGCTTCGCGACCGGCCTGCGCGCGATCCTGCGCCAGGACCCCGACATCGTGTTCGTCGGCGAAATCCGCGACACCGAGACCGCGGACATCGCGATCCGCTCGGCGCTCACGGGTCACCTGATCTTCTCGACGCTCCACACCAACGACGCCATCTCGTCGGTCGGCCGCCTCGTCGACATGGGCGCCGAGCCCTACCTCGCGGCGAGCGTGCTCGAGGGCCTGCTCGCGCAGCGCCTCGGACGGCGCCTGTGCACCGCGTGCAAGGAGTCGCGTCCGGTCAGCGAGGAGACGGAAAACCGCCTCACTCCCGAGGAGCGCCGCAAGTTCGACGGCCGCCAGATGGTGGGCGCGGGCTGCGACAAGTGCGGCGGCAGCGGCTTCCGCGGCCGGCTCGGCTTCTACGAGATCGTGCGCATCAACTCGGCGCTGCGCGCCGCGATCGCGCAGAACCGTCCGATCCACGAGCTCAAGGCGCTGCTCGACCCCGAGTTCATCACCATGCGCGAGGACGGCATGCGCAAGGCGGCCGCGGGCATCACGACCATCGAGGAAGTGCTGCGCGCGACGCAGGATGTCGAGGACTTCTCGGCGGAATTGAAGACGCCTTCGGGCGGGAAGAAGGGCTGATCGCGCGCCATGCCTTCGTTCCGCTACCAGGCCATCTCTCCCGACGGTTCGGTCCAGGCCGGCACCCTCACGGCGCCTGACCGCGCGAGCGCGCTCAAGGCGCTTTCGCTGCGTGGCGAGACGCCGCTCGAGATCGAGCTGAGCGCCGCCGACGCGGCCGCCGCGGAGGGACGGCGCTTCAAGCGCCCGACGATCTCGCGCGCGGAACTCGCAGACCTCGTCCGCGAGCTCGCGACCGCGCTCGAGGCGGGCCTGCCGCTCATGCAGGCGCTGCGCACGGTGCGGCGACAGGCCGCGAGCAAGAACCTGCAGGTGATCCTCGACTTCCTCATCGAGCGCGTCGAGGCGGGCGTGACGCTGCACCAGGCCGCGAAGGAATACGGCTCGCCGTTCGACGACATGACGACGGGCATGCTGCGCGCGGCCGACGCATCGGGCCGCAACGCCGAGATCATGCACCAGCTCGCCGACCTCCTCGAGCGCTCGGTCGAGCTGCGGCGCGAGGTCGTCGGCGCGATCATCTATCCGCTGATGATCGCCGGCCTCATCGCCGTCAGCGTCGTCATCCTGATCGTGTTCGTGCTGCCGCGCGTGATGAAGCCCATCATGAACGCGAGCCTCGAGCTGCCGATGCCGACGGTCGTGCTGATGAACATCTCCGACTTCCTCGCGTCGTGGTGGCTCGTCATCATCGGCGCAGGCGTGATGCTCTTCGTCGCGGCGCGCAACTGGCTCGCGTCGCCCGACAACCGGCTGCGCTTCGATGCGTTCGTGCTCCGCACGCCCGTCGCGGGGCGCCTGGTGCGCGACATCGCCGTCGCGCGCTTCACCCGCACGCTCGGCACCCTCGTGTCGGCAGGCATCCCGATCCTGTCGGCGCTCAAGATCGTGCGCGACACGCTCGGCAACTCGGCGCTCACGCAGGCGGTCGACCAGGTTTCCGACAAGGTGACCACGGGCCAGTCGCTCGCGGACCCGCTCGAGCGCTCGGGCCACTTCCCGCCGCTCCTCGTCCAGATCGTGAACATCGGCGAGCGCTCGGGCCGCCTCGAGCAGATGCTGCTTCACGCGGCGGGCTCGTTCGACCGCCAGGTCAACAACTCCCTCAAGCTCTTCACCCGCATCCTGCCCACGATCCTGCTGATCGTGATGGCGCTGATCGCGAGCTTCGTGCTCGCGGCCATCCTTCTTCCCATCATCGAGCTCCAGAACGCGGTCGTGTGACGAAACCGCCGCACCTTCCCACCGAAACGCCCGTACACACGAGCATGCCCATGACGAACCTCCGCTCCAACTCCCGTCGCGCACGCCGCCACCTCCGCCGCGGCTTCAGCCTCATCGAGGTGATCGTGGCCGTCACGATCATCGCGCTCTTCGCAGCCGTCATCGCCCCCACGCTGCTCGGCCGCGTGGGCACCGCGAAGGTCGACAAGGCCCGCGTCGAGGCGACCTCGATCGCCAACCAGATCAAGATCTACCTCACCGAGAACAAGTCCTCCACGCTCAGCAGCGACTTCACGCTCGACATGCTCGTGCCGAAGTACATCGAGTCGAAGGACGACCTGATCGATCCGTGGGATATGCCCTATGTGCTCGACCGACCGGGCCTCAATGGCCGCGACTTCGATGTCGTGAGCCTCGGCGCCGACGGCGTGCGCGGCGGCGAAGGCGAGAACGCGGACATCATCCACGGCAAGGAGAAGAAGTCCTCGTGACGCGCTGAGAGGCGCGCGATCCGATGCGCGATCCGACGCGATCCGACACGATCCGACACGAGACAGGCCAGAGGAAGAAACGCACGATGGCGAGCACGCACCGCGAGCGATCAACCCCGAGCAACCCGCGCCGAACCCGGCGCGGGTTCTCGCTGCTTGAGGTGATCGTCGCGGTCTCGATCCTCGCGGTCGTCGGCACGCTCGCGCTCCCGCGGTTCTTCGTGGTCGAGTCGCAGCGCGAGGAGAAGGCGATCGTCGGGGTCGAGGACCTGCTGCGCATGTACGCCTTCCGCAACTCGGCGGGGCTCCAGCAGGTCAGCCTGCACTACATCCGCGACAACTCCACGCTCACGCTGTGGATCATGGACCTGAATCCGCTCGATCCCGAGGGCCCGAGGGTCTGGCAGCAGGACCGGCTGAGCTCGCCGATCGAGTTGCCGGACGAGTTCATCATCGAGAGCGCGCTCGCCGACGGCGTTCCCATGTCGAACGACGAGTGGACGATCGCGACGAATCCCGATGGAAGCCGGCCGCGCATCGAGCTCTTCCTGCAGGGCAAGGACAAGCGCGCGCAGCTCGTGCTCGAGAGCTACACCAACTCGCCGGTGCGGGCGGACGATCCGCGCGCGCGCGTGCTGCAGCCCATCGACCTCGATGCGGAGGGCGGAGCGTACGACCCATGGTGAGCGCCCGAACCATCCTCGTCGGCTCCGCCGCGCGGCGCCGCTGCGCACGGCGCGGCGGCTTCGCGCTGATGGACGCGATCATCGCGGGAATCCTGCTTTCGATCGGCATGGTCGCGGTGCTGTCGGTCGCGGGCCAGGCGCTCTCGCTTGCGCGGCGCGGGGAGGTCGATGTGCGCGCCGCGGCGGCGATCGACGAACTCCTTGGCAAGGTGCTGACCGAGGGGCCCCGCGACTTCCCCGAGCTTCATCCGACCGCGGGCCCGTTCGAGGAAGGCTCGCCCTACACCGACTTCGAGTACGCGATCCGCATCGACCAGGGCGGCCCCGGCGTTCCCGCCGAGGTCGAGGTGGTGCTGACCCACGCATCGGGCCGCTCCTACACCGTCGTCACCCGCATCGCGGAGAAGCGCGGCGAGGAGCCGGACCCCATCCGCTACCCGTCGGAACCGATTGATCGACAGGCACGCATTGCTGAACAGGAGGCACGCCGTGAAGGCCAACCGACAGCGCCATGAGCCGCAAAGCCGCCCGAGCGGCTTCACCGTCATCGAGCTGGTGATCGCCATCGCCGTGGGCGCCATCGTGGTGGTGACCATCGGATCGGTGCTCTCGCGCGTCTCGCAGACGCGCGACATCGCGCGCGCCCAGCTCGACGCCGTGTCGCGCGCGAACGCCGCGCTCGACGCGCTGCGCTCCGACCTCGTGTCCGTGATCCGCGACGAGGACCTCTACAACAGCCGCGTGCTGCTGCTCGACGGGACCGGCTACTCGTCGCTTGGCCCGGCCGACCGCGACGAGGTGCTCGTCTACAACAACCGCCTGCGGCCGATGCGCCGCGACGAGTACCAGGGCGAAGGCGGCGAGTACGAGTCGCAGTACCGGCTCGACACCAACGAAGGCGTGCTCTGGATGCGCCGCGACGCCGTGCCCGACCAGAACGGCGAGGGCGGCGGCATGGCGATCCCGGTCGTCGACGGCGTGGTGGGCGTCTCGATCGAGGCTTACGACGGCGAGGCGTGGTACCCCGACTGGGATTCGGATGTCATGGGCCTGCCGTGGGCGCTGCGCGTTTCCGTGACGGCCGTCGGAGGCGAACTCGACAACCCGAATGTCGATCCGCCGACGGTCACGCTCCGCACGCAGATTCCGATCGACCGCATCGTTCCTCCTCCGCAACTCACGGAGGAAGAGGAAGCGGAGCAGGCTGCGGACGGCGATCCGAACGCGGCGACCGACGATGCCGACGGCGACGGAATCCCTGACGGCGCTGCCGCAGGTGGCGGCGCGGCAACCGGCGGAGGCGCACCGGGCGTTCCCGGCGCGGGCGGCCCAGCCACGGGTGGCTTGGGCGGCCTGAACGGTGCTGGCGGCGGTGCCGGCGGCGGCATGGCTGGCCCTGGTGGCGGCAATGGCGCTAGCGGCGGCGGCGGTGCAACGACCAACGCGCCGAAGCCGCCCGTGGGCGGAACGTCGGGCCGAGGCCGCGGCGGTTACCTCAATCAAACCTCGGGCCCCGGCATGGGCGCCACTCGGGGGTCGCGCGGTTGACGGCCGTTCGAGCCCATCTCCACGCTCGGCGAGCGCGCTCCCGCGGATCCGTGATCGTGATCGTGATCTGGGCCGTCGCGATCGCGGCGGTGCTCATCGCCGCGGCGCAGATCCTTGCGTTCCGCCAGGCCGCGATGGGCCGCGAGGCCATCGCACGCGTCGAGGCCCGCTGGGCTGCGCGGGCCGGCGTCGAGGAGATGATCGCGATCCTCGAGTACCACACCGAGACGCCGACTCCCGACGACGCGCGGCAGCTCTTCAAGGATCTCACGCTCGCTGCGACCGGCGATCTCGGCTCGGGCAGCTGGGAAGTGAGCCATGTCGAGGACGGTGTGCGCTTCCTCGGCCCGCAGGACGAGCACGCGAAGATCAACATCAACACGGTGACCCGCCTGACGCTGCTGGAACTCGCGAACATGAGCCCCGATGTGGCCGACGCGATCGTCGACTGGCGCGACGGCGACGACAACGCGGGGATGATGGGCGCGGAGTACGAGTTCTACGAGGGCCGAAACCTCGGCTACCAGCCGCGCAACGCCTCGTTTAGGTCGGTGGCCGAGCTCGAGCTGGTGGCGGGCGCCTTCCCGCGATTCGTGCGCGGCGAGGACCAGAACCTGAACGGGCAGCTCGATCCGAACGAGAACGACGGCGCGCTGAGCGATCCGCCAGACGACGCGGACGGGCTGCTCGATGCGGGATGGTCGGCGGTGCTGTCCGCGCGGCTCGCCGGGTCAAAGATCGCCGCGAGCGGCATCGAGAAGCTCGACCTCAAGACGGCAAGTCCTGAAGAGATGATGTCGCGGTTCGGCGTCACCGCCGAGCAGGCGGCGGCGCTCTCGCAGTTTGCGAAGGGTCCGAACGCGAGGCTCGAGCAACTCTTGACGCAGGACCTCGGATCGCTCGCGCCTCAGAACCAAGGCAACCGTGGCGGTGCGTCGGGCGGAAGCGGCCTGGGCACCCAGGGCACGGGCACGGCCGGCGGTGGACGCCGCGGTGGAGACCGCGGTGGAGACCGCGGCGGCAGCGGCGGGGTCAACACCGGCGGCGCTGGTCCGGGCGGTGGACCCGGTGGTGGAAACGGCGGTGGAAACGGTGGTGGCCGAAGCAACGGCGGAGGCAACCCGAGCGGCCGTCCGACCCGCATCACGCCCTCGATCTCGAGCATTGAGTGGAGCGAAGGTGCGCCGCAGTTCGAGCTGGCCTCGATGCAGTCGGGCACGCGCTCGTCGGGAAGTTCGCAGCAGAGCGGGCGTAGTTCCGCAGGAATGGGCGGCGGCAGCGGCGCGAACTCGCGCGTGCAGAAGCTCGACATGCTTCAGATGCGCCGGATCTTCCAAGAGGGCATCATCTCGCAGGGAAACGCCAAGCCTGTCGGTCGAATCAACCTCAACACCGTGTCGCCGGCCGTGCTGCGGGCCATGCTTCCCGACGATCCGATCAGCGCAGACGCGATCGTGTCGACTCGGGCCGCCAGTTCGACGGGCCTGCTGGCGGTATCCGACCTGCTCGAATCGAATAGGATTTCCCCTCAGTCCCTCGCAGCCATCGCGCCCTATGCCGATACCCAGAGCTATGTCTTCACCATCACGAGCCGCGGCCGATCCGGCTCGACCGGGCTCGAGGTTGAAATCACGGCCGTCGTGGATCGTTCGGAACTCCCCGCGCGCATCCTCGAGTATCGCGAGCAATGAAGTCGAGCAGTCAGTCACGCAACGAGCCACCCAATCGTGAAGCAGCAGCCAACAATCTCCTATGACGAATCGCTCTTCGCCGTTGCGGAGCGCGCGTCGGACCGTCTCCGGGTGCTGCTCGTGCGGAAGGGCGCGAAGCCGACCGCGATCGATTCGCGAGCGTTCCCGATCCAGGACGCCACCGCGCTCGCGCAGTGGCTCGACCTCAAGCTCTGCAACGACCTCCGCATGATCCTGCCCGCCGCGGGGGTCATCGTCCGCTCGACGACGCTCCCCGCCGCGAGCCAGACCCAGATGCTCACCGCGCTTGCCCTGCAGGCGGAGAGCTTCTTCCTCGGTTCGGTGCCGCAGCATCGCCTCGGCCTCGCCGTGCTGGCGGAAGGCTCGGCCACCGAGCGCCGCGGCCTGATCGTCGCCTGGCCGATGAACCAGGCCGCGCCCGACATCGCGCCGCGGCTCGAGGCGATCACGACCTACCTGCCCGAGCCTGCCGCGCTCATGCCGCTCGCATCGGGCGACCTCCCCGCCGTGTCGGCCGACCGCCGCGTCGGGTCGATCGCGATCGCGCTGCGCACCCAGAACGGCGTCGTGCTGCGTTCGGCGCGCGAAGACGGGCTCGGCGACGCGTGGGCCGATGGCTTCCGCCGCGCCGTGGCCGAGACCGCGCTGAACGCGGGCGTCGAACCCGCCCGCATCGCGGCGGTGGTCGCGAGCATCGAGTCGGCCGCGGAAACCGACGGCGACCGCGTGCTGGTGCTCGACCCCGATGTGCGCGGCACGCTCGGCGGCAAGATCAGCGTCGAGGTCGGACAGGAATCGCTCGACCCCTCGTGGTGGCGCACCCATGCGGTGCTGCTTGGCGCGGCCGTTGCCGCGTCGGGACCGCTCGCCGATCTCTGCAGGCTCCGCAAGCATGAAAAGGGCAGCGAGCCGACCCGGCTCGCGCGGCTCGTCGAGCGCTACTCGGATCCCGTCCGCGCGCTCCGCGTGGTGCTCGTCGCGATCGTGGTCATGGCGCTCGCGCCGATCGGGCTCGCGTGGCTTCGCGCCAAGATCTACGAGTGGAAGATGCCCGCATCGCTCGGCGCGTTCCAGAACCAGCAGTTCGATGTCGAGCAGCGGATCTTGCACTACGAGGCGCTCGGCCGAAAGAGCCTGCCGGCGACGAAGTTGCTCGGCGACCTCGCGGTGGCGACGCCCGACGGCATCGAGCTCGAGTCGATCCAGTTCTCGCTTTCGCAGGGCGTGTCGGTGCGCGGCGTCGCCAAGCCGCAGGGCGGCAAGAGCCCCGACGAGATCGTGAACAACATGGCGAACCAGATGGATTCGTCGGGAGTGTTCCAGAAGGCGAGCTGGAGCTGGACGACGCCCGACGGGCGCAACGTGTTCAAGTTCAGCCTGAACGCGCAGATCGCGCGGCCGACGCTCATCGCCGAGATCCCCGAGTCCCGCGACTGGGCCATCAAGTCGCTCGCGAAGCGCAAGTGGCCCGACCCGGCCGATTCGAAGCCCGCCGCCTCGGAAGGCGAGGACGGCGGATCGGTTGAGTCGACGGACGAGCCCGTGAAGGTCGCATCTTCGAATGGCCCAAAGAACGGCACTGGGAACGGCACGGGGAACGGCACGGGGAACGGCGCGGGCGAGAAGCCCAATGCGCCGGCCACCGTCGTCGCCGGTGCCGATCCGAAGCCGCCTGTCGGCGCTGCGACCGGCAAGCCCGACGCGGCCCCGGCGACCGCACCCGCGGACGGCGGCGCCCCGCTTCCCGAGCGCGGCATCGGCCGGCGTCCGACGCCCGATCCGAACGAGGCGCCCAAGCCGCCCGTGTCGGGCGGCGCGGGTGCTGGTGCAGGTGGCGGCCCAGGAGCCGCCGCGCGCGCGACGCTCGTCGTGCCCGACACCTTCACCGACGAACAGCTGAAGGCGATGTCGGTCGCCGAGCTGCGCGACAAGCTGACGGTGTTCGCGCAGGCGCGGCGCCGCGAGGACCTCGATGCGGACACCGCCGCGCGGGTCCGCCAGGACTTCCAGCGCATCGTCGACGCACTCAAGGAAGCGACGAGCAAGTAGCGTGACCAGCAGGCGCACGCGCAGACGCGGGCCCGATCGACCAGAGGAATCATTGTGAACGAGACGACGACGACAACCTCACCGCAGCAGACCGCGGCGGCCGCTCCGAAGCCCGGGGTGCTTGCCAGCGTGTACGCGGCCTTCGATGCCCTGCCGCGCATCGGCAAGTGGATCGTGGCTGCGCTGGCGCTCCTCGTCGTGTCGCAGGTGTTCCGCTTCTTCGTCATCCCCGTCACGCAGGACCTCAACAAGCGCGCCGACCGCGCCGCGCTGCTTCTGGAGGCCGCGAGCATCCGCGCCGAGGAACTGCCGGCCGATATCACGAGCCGCGCCGTGGTGTTCGGTCCGAACGCCGTGCCGGGCCGTGACATCACCGAGAAGGAACGCTTCAGCAACGCGGTCGCCGCCATCATGAAGAAGCACGGCGTTGCCGATGCCTACGGCTTCGATGCGCGTCCGCTCGCGCTCTCGGGCGAGGTGCTTCCGCGCGTCGCCGCGCAGTTCGGCGGCAACATGGGACGCACCGCCGCGGAGCTCAAGTTCAGCGGAAGCCCCGAGACGGTGAGCAAGGTGATCGCCGATCTCGACGCGAGTCCGTTCATCGACGCCATCACCGATGTGCGCCTCACCTACAAGGACCGACGCGTGAGCGCCGTGCTCTCCATCGAGCGCTGGGGCGTCAACGTGAAGGGAGGCGGCTTGTGATCGACGCCGTGACGAAGCAGTTCCGCGGTCTTCCGCAGGGTTTCCGCGTGTCGGCGCCGCTCGTGGTGTCGACCGTCGCGATCGGACTTTCGGCGTTCGTGGTCGCTGAGAATGTCGGCTCGCTGTTCGGCGCCGCGTTCTCGAGTTCCGTCGACGAGGAGACCGCCGATCCGCTGAAGCCGCTCGCGGCCGACAGCGAGGCGTTCCTGACGAAGAGCCGCATGCGCTTCGATGGACGCTCGGTCTACAGCCTTCCGAGCCCGCCGCCGCCGAAGATCGTGGTGCCGAAGCAGCCGAAGCCCGTCGAGCCGCCCAAGGATCCGGGACCGCCGCCGCCGCCTGCGACCTACACGGGTCCGGCGCCGACGAGCGTGTTCGGCAACATCGTCAACTTCGGCTCGCTGCGCGTGAAGCTCGGCGAGACCGTCGACGGCATCAAGGTCACCGAGATCAACGCTCCGTGGTCGATCAAGGTCGAGCACATGCGCGGCACCTACACCGTTCCGCTCTTTGCGCGGGGCGAGGACCGTCTGCTCCAACCGACGAAGGCGTCTGGCGGAACCTCCGGCATCAAGGAGGGTCCGGCAGGTATCGCGGGCGGTGGGTCGGGTGCGGCGGCTCAGGCGGCGAACGCTGCGGCGGGCGCTGGATCTGGGCCGGGATCTGGACCTGGATCGGTGCCTGGATCGGTGCCTGGCGCTGGACCGGTGCCTGGCGTCGTGACGCCACCGGGATCGGGCGGAGCGCTCCCGAATCCGAGCGCTGGCCCGCAGTCGCCGGGTGGACTCGGCGCGCCGATCCCGAGCGGAGTGGAAGTGCCGCGGCGCGGCGGCGGTAGCCCGGTTCCCGGCGCACCGGTGGCGCCCGCCGGCGAACCTGAGCCTACGGGTGATCTGCCGTCTCCTGCCATGGAGCCGCAAGAGGTTCCACCACCGCAGGAACCCTCGAACAGCGACGCCGGCGTCGATTATGTCGACCGCGAGCACCTGCCTCCGCCGCGCTCGGCCGAGCAGATCTCCGCGATGACCGTGCAGCAGGCGCAGGCAGCGCTTGCCCAGATCGACGCGACCGCCAACTGGCAGGTCGACAGCCACAACCGCGCTCGGCTGAACCACGAGCGCCAGTTGCTGCTGCAGCGGATCAACGGAACGCCGTGATCGGCAAGTGTGGATGCGGCGCCATGGGATTCGGCAGCCGATTGTGTGGATGACGGAACATCTTCGAGCGCAGGATGGCCCCGCACTGGCCTGCCGGACGGCATGATGCCGATGGCAGAACGGAGCGCGGCCCATCCATGATGCGCAGCGTGAAACTGAACTGAAGCCTGATATGGAGTCTGCATCGTGCGTCTGAACCGAACTTTCTTCTGCGCGAGCTCGCTGAGCGACATCATCCGCCTGACGGCCGTCGTGACTGCGACCGGATTCCTGTCGATGCCTGCCGCCCATGCAGACGCGGAGCGGCCGACGCCGGCGTCGCAGCCGGGCGCCGCCCCCAAGCAGGATGCGCCCGCGCCGGCGCCCGCCGCCGAGCCCGCACCCGCACCCGCCGACACAGCGCAGCCCCCCGCGCGCGACGCGAAGCCTGCGCAGCCTGACCCGCGCACCGTGTCGTCGTCGGGCCCTGCCGCTCCGCCGCAGACTCCGCCGTCGCAGCTGCGCGGCATGCGCGAAGGCCGCCGCACGATCGACGACGAGCCCGTGTCGCTCTCGCTCAAGGACGAGGGCATCGAGGCCATCATCCCGTACATCTTCGAGTGGACGGGCAAGCATGTCTTCTACAAGAAGAGCGAGCTCGGCAGCACCAAGCTCACCATCGTCGGAACGCGGCAGATGCCGAAGAGCCAGGCGCTCGACTACCTGTTCCAGGCGCTGAAGATGAACAACATCGCGGTGACCGAGACCGAGGACATGATCTACCTCGGCGCGATCACCGACCTCACCAAGACGCAGCCCGGCGTCGTGCTCGGCCCGGAAGAGGATGTGATGACGATGCAGGACAACGGCCTGTTCGTCACCAAGCTCTTCCGCCTGAAGCAGTCGCGCGCGGCCGATGTCCTGCAGCGCATCCAGAGCCTCATCCCCGAGGACTACGCGCGCGTCGAGGCCGACGGCGACTCGAACCAGATCATCCTCTCGGGCGACATCGGCCTCGCGAAGAAGGTCCAGACGCTCATCAACATGCTCGATGTGCCGTCGTGGACCGACTACGCCACCGAGACCTTCCGCCTGCAGTACCAGGATGCGACGACGATCGCAGGCCTGATCGACGAGCTCTTCGCCGACTCGGGCGGCGGCGGCTCCGCGAGCGGCCGCACGCCGAACCGCGCGAACCGCAACCAGCAGCAGCAGCCCGTGCCCGGCGTGCCGGGCGGGACCGGCGGCGGCGCGGGTGCGCCGATCGTGTCGGTGCTGCCGTCGATGAACTCGCTGACCGTGCGCGCGACGCCGTCGCAGCTCAACGAGATCAAGCGTCTCGTGTCGACCGCGTGGGACCTTCCCCCGAACGCGAAGGGCAGCATCTTCCGGACCTACGACCTCAAGTACGCCGATCCGGGCAAGGTGCGCGATCTCCTCGATTCGCTCCTCAGCGGCGGAAGCAGCGCGACCCGCGGAGGCGCGACCAACCGCGCCTTCGCAGGCGGCCGCGCCATCACGCCGCAGGGCGGCGCGGGCGGCGACGGATCGCCGAACGCGGCGGTCGCCAACATCTTCTCGATCGAGTCGTACCCCGACTCGAACCGTCTCGTCGTCATCTCGAAGACGCCGGACAACTTCGAGTGGCTCGATCGCTGGATCAACGAGCTCGACCAGCCGTTCACCTCGGGACTTCCGGTCAATGTGCCGCTCAAGCACGCCGGTGCGGTCGAGCTGAGCGAGATCCTCAACACGCTGCTTGCCGAATCCGGCTCGCAGGGCGGCGGCCTGCGTCTCCCTGAAGAGGGTCTCAGCGGCCTCAGCGAGGACTTCTCGAGCGGCGGCCTGGGTTCGGGCGACTCGGGCGGCTCGGCGATACAGGGCGCGGGCGGCTCGAGCAACCAGATCCAGTTCCCGTGGCAGGGCGGCCGTGCGGGTGCGGGTGCCGGCGGCACCGACACCGGCGAGGTGAGCGCGCTCATCGGCCGCAGCCGCGTGGTGCCGAACGCCTCGCAGAACTCGGTGCTCGTCATGGCGCCGCCGGAAGTCGAGAAGAAGATCATCGAGATCATCCAGGAACTCGACAAGCCGGGCCGTCAGGTGATGATCACCGCCGTGCTCGCCGAAGTGAAGGTCGGCGACGGCTTCTCGTGGGGCGCGCGCATCGGCCGGGTCGGCGACTTCGCCAGCCCGCTGAACGGCACCGAGAACTCGGTCACCGGCAACATCGGCCTCGAGCTCGAGAAGGGCGGCGACGGCAGCAGCTCGAGCAACTTCGCGAGCCCGTGGTTCGACTCGAGCTCGCTCACGATCTCGACCACCGACGACCTCGCGTTCTTCCTGCAGGCGCTGTCGACCGACAACTCGGTGCGCATCCTGCAGCAGCCGCGCGTGTTCACGAGCGACAACAAGGAAGCCAAGTTCGTCGCGGGCAGCGATGTCTCGTTCCTCACGGGCGAGACCTCGGGCTTCGGCACGACCGGCACCACGACCAGCTTCGACCAGCAGTTCGTCGGCGTCGGCGTGAATGTCCGTCCGCGCATCACGCAGGACAACAATGTCGCGATGGAGGTCGAGATCCTCCTCTCGAACCTGTCGTCGACGACCATCAACTCGAACCCCGTCGTCGACCGGCGCCAGACCAACACGAATGTCACCGTGAAGAACGGACAGACGATCGTGATCTCGGGCATCCGCCGCGAGCAGGAGACGCAGATCGACCGGCGCATCCCGTTCCTCGGCGACATCCCGCTGCTCGGCGCTGCGTTCAGTTCGACCGAGCGCGCGAAGGAAGTCGTCGAACTCGTGGTGTTCCTCGTGCCGATCGTGGTCGAGAACCCCGACGCCAACGACGCCAACTTCAACAAGGACGAGCGCGAGCGCCTGAAGCAGCTCCAGGAGCCGCTCGACAAGGGCTCGAAGCAGCTCCTCGAGGAGAGCAAGTTCTTCCAGGACATCAAGAGCGGCGAGTCGAACGGCGCGAATCCCGCGCCGGTCGAGGAAGCCGAGGGCGCCGGGAAGAAGGACGAGACGCCGAAGCAGTGACCGCGTGAGTCCAGCCCAGTGGCACGCTCTGCCGCCGCCATGCAGACCAACCGTTCCGAATGCACCCCGCACCCGCCGCGCCCGCGCCCGGCGGGTGCGTTGCTTGTGGCGCCCCTGCTGGGCGTCGCCATCGGGCTGGCCGCCTGCGCAGCCTCCGAGAAGACGGTGGCCCCGCAGAGGCCCGCCGAGCCCGCGCCGCGGCCAGAGCGGGTGTCGGATGTGCCAGCGCCGGGGTCGCCGTCAGGGACCCCGTTGATCGACTCCGCGCTGCGCATCGACCTGCGGCCGCTCGGCAGCGTTCCGACCGACGGCTTCACGCTGCCCCTGCTCTCGCCGAACGGGCGCTTCATGGCGGTGCAGACGGGCACCGCGCCCGATGCGGCGACCGCCCTTGCGCGACCCGGCCAGCGCGCGCCCCGCGCGTCGCGCATCGCCCTCTACCGGATCGACGCCACCGGCTTCGCCCGCCTTGGCGAGACCGACGGCGGCTTCGTCCTCGGCCGCTCGGCCGACGACGCGGGCTTCCTGATCGAGAGCCCGCGGCCTGATGGCTCGCGCTGGATCGGACGGATCGCGTGGGGCACCGACGCCTCCACGAAGTCGTACGAGCCGGAGTGGCTCGTCCAGGACGGCGGCGTGAACGCCTTCGCCGCGCTCGGACCCGACGGCGCGCTCGCATGGGCGCGACGCGAGCCGCGCTCGCGCGACTTCGACCTCATGGTGCGCCGCGGCGGTTCGACGATGCGCCTCTCGGGCGACGGACTCCGCAGCTACACCCATCCGACCTTCGCCGCCGATGGCTCGCGTCTCTTCCTGATGGTGCTGCGCGACGGGATCCTCGAGCTCGGCTCGGTCGATCCGACGAGCGAGGAGGCGATGCAGCAGAGCCTCGTGCGCGCGTTCATCAGCGACCGCGCCGACGACGGGACCGCCGCGCAGATGGTCACGCCGCAGGGAACGCGCGACGGCGTCGATGGCCGCGATCTCCTCTTCTTCCATCCGATGCTTGGATCGATCGCGCGCTGGAACGACACCGAAGGGCTGCGTGGCATCGCTGGCGGCGCGATGGCGATGACGCGCGTCGACGCGCGTCGCATCGCGGTGCTGGATGGCGGGCGCGTCCGCGTCCGAGGCGCGAACCTCGACCCGGCGGGCGCTGCGCGCGAGCCCGGCGCGGTGATCTTCGAGCACCTGGCGGTGCCTCGGCTGCTTGGCACGATCGACGAGCGCCCTGCGCTGCTGCTGATCACGCCGGAGGCGGGCGGCGTGCGGCTACTGATCGCGCGGCTTCTCTGAAACTTGGGCTGATCTGAGCGGGGTTCGGCAGGCGATGCCCGCGGGCGCCCGATGTCGAGTTCAGCGCGGAAACCCGGCGAGCGAACCCAGCGGGAGCGGGTTCACTCGTCCTCGTCGTCGAGGTCCTCGTCGTCGAGGAAGTCGTCCTCTTCATCGCCGAAGTCGTCCTCTTCGTCCTCGGACTCCTCCTCGTCCTCCTCTTCGTCCTCTTCCTCGTCCTCTTCTTCTTCCTCTTCCTCGAGGTCGTCGAAGTCGTCGTCCTCGTCTTCCTCTTCGTCCTCTTCCTCGTCCTCATCCTCGTCGAGGTCGGAGTCCTCGTCGCCGAACTCGTCCTCGTCGCCGAAGTCGTCCTCGTCGTCGTCGATCTCGAAGTCCTCGTCCTCGTCCTCGTCGCGGTCGAGCACGAGCGTTCCGCCGCCCCAGGCCGATTCATCCGCCCATGCGCCCGCGGACGGCGTCCACGCGTCTGCAAAGGACGGACGGCCAGCCGAGCCGGAGGCGATGAAGGACGGGGCGTCCAGCGAGCCTGGCTCGAGGCGGAAGAGGTCGGTGTCGTCGGTCAGAAGGCGTGTCATGTGCGTTGTGGTCCTGAGGCTTTCCGAGGCGAACCCCTCGCCTGTGGAAACTGGCCCTTCACATCTGGGACGCTGGCGTTCGCCTCTATCGGTCGATCGGTGCCAAGAGTCTGAAGAGAAGGACGCAAATTGGTCGCATCGAGCCCGGGGGCCGAGGCCGCGGGAGTTGTCGCGTCTGCAAGGCTGCATGTCAACCCCATGGCGGGACCGATCGGAGCGCATTGTTCCCCTACTTCCCGAATCGCCGCATGCGTGGCCAGAGGGGGGCCGCAACCGTCAGGGCGCGGGCGCCGCCGGGTTGGCGGTCGGCAGCGAAACACCCGTGATTCCCTGGCTCGACGACAGGAGCATCCAGCCGTCGACGACCAGCGCTCGGTCGGCCCGCTGGGACGGGCTGCTGATCTCGAACGGCTCGCCCGACATCCGAAGCCCGAACTTCGGGGAGAGGAGCTGCGCGACATAGGGGAAGTCGACGCGGAAGGTTCCTGCGGCCGCACCGAGGACCTGGCGGCCGCCGAGCCCGTTGAGCACGAACACGCCTGGTTCGGCCGGGAGGGCGAACGCGAAGTTGAGCTCGCCCGCGATCAGATCCATGCCGAGCACCTCGCCGGTCGGTCCGCGGAGGATGACGCGGTTCTCGGCGTGGATCATCAATCCCTCGCGGACGGGAACCAGGCTGCGCAGCGAAGGCGAACCGAAGTCGGTGCTCTCGGGAAGCTCGAAGGAGCCGACCCCGCCCTCGTAGATCGGGAGGCGCAGCGGGCGGTCGTTGCGGTCGAGCACCACGAGGCTCGCGCCGAGCAGGTTCGGCCCGAGGGCGTCCATGCACTCCGAGGCGCGGGTCACCAGCATGGGGATCGTCTTGCCGTCCGCGCCGATGGTCCAGCGCTCGACCCCCGACGAGGTTCCGAGGAACACCTCGCCGAGCGCAGTTGCGAACGCCCATCGGATGTCTTCGCGCGACGACGGCTCGAACGAGCACCGCTCCTCGAGCGTGCGCGCGTCGAGGACCTTCACCACGGGCCTCGGATCGACGGCAGAACCGCCGCGGCCCGCGATCGTCACGAGGCCGTCGTTGATCGATGCGGCGTAGACCTGCCAGAGCAGTTCGCGCGCAAGCGTCGGCTGCTGCCCCGCCTGGTCGACCGCGAAGCGCGCGGCATCGCCGTTGCGCCGGACGAGGATGAGCGACTCTCCGTCGCAGAGGGGCAGCACCTGGGTCGCGATGAAGGCGCCGCCGTCGGGCGTGGTGGTGACCTCGGGGCGCTCGGCACCCGCGGCGCGCTGCGCGGTCGTCCAGATCTCGTCGGAGCGGCCGGTGGAAAGCTCGACCGCGCCGGTCGCCGCGTTCACGACGAGGGCGTTCTCCGAACCGCCCGCCAGCGCCTGCCACACGACGATCCGATCGCCCGCGTGCAGCACGAGCGGATCGCGGTCGTCGAGGCGCAGCCGCCACAGCGAGTCGAGCGAATCGAGCGACAGCCGCTGCAGCGCGCCGTCGGCGACGATGAGCGCGAGGTCGGTCTTGCGCGAGAGGTACGCGCTGCCCGAGAGGCGCGCGAGGCGGCCGCGGAGGTCGCGGCCGAGTTTGGCCGTGGTGCCGACGCGGGCGAGGTTTCCGCCGCGTTCGGCGAGTTCGGCTCGGCTGACGCCGCTCGCCACGAGCAGTTCGGCCGTTCGGATGCGCACGCGCCGCTCGGTGGTGGTGCCTTCCGAAAGCCGCGCGAGGGCGCCCACGACATCGTCGACGAGATCGACGCGCGCCGGCGGCACGAGGAGGTCGCCGAGCACCGCGCCGAGGGCATGCGAGGCCTTGACGGGTCCGAGCTCGGCCGAGGCGGCGAGCACGGCCTCGGTGGCCGCGCGCGTGCGGGGATTGGCATGGGCGAACGCCACGAGCCCGGCGGCGGCCGGATTCGAGGCCTGGAACTCGCGCAGTTCCTCGGCGGCCTCGCGGTCGAGCTGCGCCGTGATCTCGACATCGCGCGACGCGATCCGAGCGATGCGGCGCAGCGCCTCGCCACGGGTGGCGCGGGCGATGCCCTCCTCCTCGACGACCGCGGGGCCGAGCCCGGGATGGGTCGCGAGCCTGCTCCAGACCTCGGTCGCCTCGCGCGCGCGGCCGGGCAGGCGGACGAACTCGCCGTAGGCCAG
>JBKCZS010000073.1:0-19693 GCA_046337925.1 bacterium
CGCGCATGGACCCCACGCCGACAGCAGGATCGAGAGATCGGCCGCGCCGACGGTTCCGTCGTCGTTCAGATCGCCGAAGACCGATGCGGGCACGCGGGTGATCGTGATGTTGTCGATGCGGAAGCTGTGGTCGGTGAAGCCGAAGAAGAGGCCCGGCTCGAGCGTCGTGAACGCGATGATGTCGATGCCCTCGAGCACATCGCGGAAGGTGACGCCCGCTGGAAGCACGGGCTCGTAGGTGACCGGATCTTCGGCGCCCGTTCCGCCCCAGCCTGCCGGGAGCTGCGTCGAGCGCGGATCGAAGGTCACGCTGAATGTCGTCCACTGTCCGTGCGTCGCGGTCGAGATCTGCGCGAACTTGTACCAGACGCTCACCCACGGATAGCCTCCGCTCGCGAGCGAGGTGTTCCGCAGCTCGACGAGCCAGGGCCGGCTGACCGAGGTGCCGAAGAACTTGAGGTTCTCGACGCGCAGGTCGATCTTCAGCGTCACGCTTTGCGAGGCCGTGTAGTCGCCGAGGAACGTCTTGTTGGTGAAGTTGGTGTACGGGATGCCGAAGTCCTGAAACACGGTCTGCATGTTCCAAGTCGGGTTTCCACCGTTCGGGACGGTCCAGGTTCCCCCGCCGAACCCGTCGAAACCGTTCGGTCCGAACCAACCTTGGTCGTCGCCCTTGTTGAAGTTCACGACCGTGGTGTCTGCGCGGCAGAGGGAGGCGAGCGACGCGGTCACGACTATGGCGAGCGTGGAGAATCGGATCATGGCGAGAGGTCTCCTTCGGTTCTGTTGACGATCATGGCGGCGAATGCGTCAGGGGCAAGACAACTGCTCCCCGCAGGTCGTGGATTTCCGCCTGCGGTACCCGCTTCAGGGCAAAGCGGCGTTGACTCGAAACCCGCCCCGCGCCGCCGAGGCGCGTTCCTGGACCGCCCGGTCGATCCCGACTCGGTCGAGGTCCCAGACCGCTTCGGCCGCCAGACGCTCGTCGAGGCCGGGACGGTCGAGGGATGCGATGAGGTCGCTCGGCCCTGCCACAAAGGCGGTGTCGGCGACGCTCCGCGCCCCGGCTTCGCGCCAGAACTGTCCGAAGCCGCGCAGGAACACGGTGCCCGGGAGGAGGAGCGCGGGCTGCGTGAGCGGTGCGCGCGCAAGTTCCTCGTCGAGGAGGTCGAGCACGATCACCGGCCTCGGCGCCCGCGATCGCAGAAGGAGCAGGTCGCGCGGAGCCAGGGCACCGCGCACGCGTCCGCCCACGGCGAGCGGGCTCGAGAGCACCAATGTGTCGGCATCGCGCGCTGCGGAGACGAGCGCGTCGAAGCCCGCGAGCGCCTCGGCGTCGCGGCGCGATTCGGCGCTGGCACCAAGCCAGGAGACCTCCTTCGCGGTGCGCGAGGTCCTCCACGCCCGAGAGGCGATCTCTTCGCGCGTCGGTCTGGCGATGACGACGCGCTGGTTGCGGAAGAAGCGCTCGGCGAGCGCGTCGATCGCCGCCGAGGCGCCTGCAAAGGGCGCGATCTCGTCGCGTCCGGCGGAGATCCTCGCCGCGAGCCGAGTGACGAGGTCGTCGAGCGGCGTGGAAACGGGGGCGGGGATTGAAGCGGTGGAATCCTGGATCAGCGTGCGTGCGCTCATGGCTTGCTCCTTCGGGGCTTGAAGCCTGGCCTGCGCCGCGCGTCCCTTTCGAAAGCCGAAAAGCAACAGACGCCGGCGCGAGGGCCGGCGTCTTGGGGTGAACTGGTGGAGACCGTTCAGAAGGAACCAAGCGCCGGCGCGACAGCACACACATGCTTCTGCATGTGCATGTGCATCGGGCGGCACTTGATGGTCTGCTGGCGGTTCATCGTGGCGGGGACAATACGCGGCTGCGCGCGGAAGTCAAGCAGCGATTTTTCGGAATCACGATCTTTTTGCAGCCTGCTCGTCGAGCACGCGCTGCGCGTCCTGCTCGGCGGGGGTGAGCATCGAGGTCTGCTTCTTGGCTTCCGCCTCGTTGCGCTTCGCCTCGGTGTCGTAGATGCCGATCTTCGGTCCGAAGGCGGCGATGACGCCGTCGCCGACGCCGAGGATCGCCCAGCCCGCGATCAGGCCTGCGCACACCGCTTCCTTCGAGTCGACCCAGAGCCTCCACCCGAAGGTGCCGATCTTCTCGTGGTAACGGCCCTCGAAGAAGGCAAAGATGCACGCGCCGATGAACATCATGAGCGTGCCCTCGGGAGGCAGCACGACGCCGAGGCCGATCGCGACCGCGCTCAACGGGAACTTGCCGCGCGTCGCGGTGCGCAGCACCTCGAACACCAGCGCGACGATCGCGCCCGCGAGCATCGCCCACGCCGCCGACACCGGCAGCACGCCCCAGAGCTTCGCGATGCCGTCGGCGCCCGTCTGGACGGTCGCCCCGGTCGACTGGCCCATGCCGGCGATCACATCCGAGATCGCGGCCCACTGGACGGCGCCCGGCACGGCCCAGGTCTGCATGACATGTTCCTTGATCGGCGTCTCTTCGGCCTTGTTCGCGAGGAACAGGATGTAGAAGAGGGGCGTCGACGCGAGCGCGCCCGCGACGATGCCGATGCAGTGGCCGATCGCCTGCTGGCGTGGCTTCGCGCCCAGCATGTAGCCGGGCTTGATGTCCATCAGCAGGTTCGACGCGTTGCCCGCGACCTCGGTGGTCACGCCCGCGGTCATGAGGTTCGTGGCGGGGTTCGCGGGCTGGATCGCGCCGAAGGTGAACTGCGTGATCTTCGAGAGCGAGCCGGTCGGCGTGGTGCCCGTGAGCGCGGTCGCGTTCGCGGCGATGAGCGTGAGGACGATGATGAGCGGGATCGAGAGCGCGCCGATCCACCAGTCGACGCCGAACCACTCGTGGTTGATGTAGATGATGACCGCCGACACGATCGGGATGCCGATGATGCTCCACTTGATCGGGAGCTCGATGTCGCGCAGGCAGTCGTCGGCCTTCGCCTTCTTCATGAAGAGGCCGGTGAAGGCGCTGATGAGGAGCTTGGGCTTGGCGAAGAGGCCGACCATCGAGGCGGTGACCATCATCGAGACGCCCCACCAGAGACACCAGGTGTTCGTGAGGTGCGCCCGGCCGAAGACGGCGTCGACCATCGGGTAGGTGCCGTCGGCCTGCGCGATCTTCGCCATGTTCTTCGGGATGATCTCGCCCGAGTGGATCATGATCGGCGCGATGATCAGGTAGTTCGCGATCATGCCGATCATGACGCTCGCCGCGATGCGCATGCCCATGAGGCCGCCGGCGCCGAGCATCGACAGGTCGAACGCAAGCGACACGCCGAGCTGCTGGAAGCTGATGCCCTTGATGTTCGGCACCCAGGCGCCGGGGTTGGCGGCCGCGCGGGCGTAGAGCCACTCGTCGAGATGGTCGGGGATCTTGACGAGCGAGTCCTTCGCCTTCGATGTGCCGAGGACGAGGATCTGGAGCAGCGCCATGTAGCCGCTGGCCACCGCGATCTGCAGCACCGCGCCGATGCCCGCAGCCCACGCGAGGGCCTTCGCCTTGAACATGCCGGCCGAGGCGCCGTCGCCCGCCGTCGAAGGGCGCTCGACGGGCATGTCGTTGACCATGTTCTTCGTGCCGCCCTCGGGGGCGTCCGGGTAGAGCGAGTCGAGCACGACCGCGCACGCGCGGCCTTCGGGGAAGGGCTGCTGCTCGTCGTTGATGAAGCGGCGCTTCATCGGGAACGCGACGAGCACGCCGAGGATGCTCGCGACCACATTCCAGACGAGCATCTTGTACCACTCCATCGTGCCGTTGGTCACGAACATGTAGGCCATGATCGCGGAGATGAGCGGGCCGGTCATGTAGCCGGCGGCGGTCGCGATCGACTGCACCGCGTTGTTCTCGAGGATCGTCATGTCCTTCGAGAAGCGCGCGGAGGCGAGCGCCCGGAAGATCACGAACGAGAGGATGACGCTCGTCACGCCGACGCCGAGCGACCAGCCGGTCTTCGCGCCGATGTAGAGGTTCGTCGCCGAAAGCACGCCGCCGAGCATGAAGCCCGTGATCGCCGCGCGGATCGTGAGCTGCGGCATGTTGCCGCGGAACACATTCTCGAGCCACCAGCGGTCCTTCTGCTCGCGCGTCCAGGTGCGGGTCTGCTCGTCGGTCAGATGGGGAAGGGCCATCGACGGAATGTACGGGAAATGGTGCGTTCGCTCCAACAAGCGCGGGCTCGGGTACGCTCGTGGCATGGCCCGACGCGAGCGCGAGGAACAGCCGAAGTGGGGAAAGCGCACGCCGCCGAAGAGCGAGCGCACGGAGGCCGCCGCGCGCCTCGAGGCCGAGGAACGCAGGAAATCCGCAGGAATCTCGCGTTCGGCCGAGGCCTTGCGCGCGCCGCCGCAGCGATTGCTCGGCGAGAAGTCGTGCTTCGTCGGCGTCGACCTCGGGCTTGCGACGGCCTTCGCCGTGTACGACCGCGACGGGCGGCTTGTTGGCGTGCGGTCGCGGCGGTTCCAGTCGAAGGACGCGCTGCGCGCCGCCGCCGGCGCGATCCTCGACGAGATCCCCCATGTCCACAGCGTGATCCTCGAGGGCGGAGGCGATCTCGCCGAGAGCTGGCAGCGCGCGGCCGCGCACCGGGGCATCCATCTTCGCATCGTCCAGGCGCACGAGTGGCGCCGCATGTTCCTCTACGAGCGCGAGCGCCGCGACGGCGCGCAGGCGAAGTCGCACGCCCTCAAGCTCGCGGCGCAGGTCATCGAGTGGAGCGCCGCGAAGGGCGTGACGGCGGCGCTCGGTCACGATGCGGCGGAGGCCATCCTCGTCGGTCTCTTCGGCGTGGTCGAGGCGGGATGGCTCAAGGATCCGCCGCGTTTCAGGCACTGACTGCGCCGCGCATCGCGAACGCGTAGACGGCGCCGCGCGACTCCCACGCGTGCGCGGCCATCGGCGCGCGGGCCTCGAATCCGATCTCAACCGACCACGAGCGCTCCGCGTTGGCGACGAGATCGTCGCAGCGCTCGAAGCGCGTCGCGACGAGCGCCGTGCCGAACCAGCCGACCTCGAGCGCATGCGCCTTCACGCACGCTTCGCGCGCGCACCAGAGCGCGATCGGCCCCGCAAGCATCGCTTCATCCGCACCGCGGACCCGCGCGCTCTCCTCCGCTGAAAGCGACATCCGCACGAGCGCCTGCGCGCGGTTCGCGTCGATCTCCTCGACATCGATGCCGATCGCGTCGCAACGCCCCTCCGGCGCGACGGCGGCAAGCGCGCGGACGCGCGTGTGCGCGATCGAGATCCGCGGCGCGCCGCTCCACGCCGCGTGCGGCCGCCCGCGCGGGTCGCGCAGCACCGGCCCCGCCGCAAGCGCGGGGTCGAACGCCGCAAAGGCGGCGCGCAGCGCGATGCGGCCGGCGAGGAAGCCGATCTTCCGCTGCTCCGAGCGGAATGTGCCGGCAAGTTCGCGTTCCTCGTCGGGGAGATGCGCCATGTCGGCACCGATGTGGTGCCGATGCCGCGCGTCGTACTCCGCGAGCACGAGCCCGCCCGGGAAATGCGCGCCCGTCGGTCTGGAGATCAACTGAGGAGGCAGCGGCGGCACGGCGGCGATCAGCGCTTTCGCTTGGTCGTGCGGCGCGCAGCGACGGCGCGTGACGCCGGACGCGCCGATGCGGGCCGAAGCACGAGCACCACATCGCCCGCGCTCTTGCGGAAGGCCTTCTCGGGCAGCGACTCGTCGGTCGCGTCGTGACAGCCGAGCACCTCGAAGCCGCCCGCAGCGGCCATCACATCGCGCAGCATCGCGAAGGTGAAGGTGAGAAGGTCGTATTGCTCGGCGATGACGGCGGGGGTGTCGGGCACATTCGCGGTGATCGCGATCTGGCGGATGCGCTCGCATCGCGTCGTCGGCTGGAGGCCGAGTGACTCCGTGCGGAGCGCGGCGAAGCCTCCACCCGCGACATCGACGGGGCCGCGTTCGTACACCACGCCCGATTCGATCTCGTCGCCATCCTCGCGCAGCGCGAGGCCGAGGATGTAGATCCCGCGCGGGGAAAGCCGCCGCCGGATCGACGCGAGGTGCTCCGCGACATCCATGTAGTCGGCGAGATGGCCGATCGAGTTGTCGAGGTTGATCGCGCAATCGAAGTCGGCTCCGAGCTCGTCCGGCGGCCGGCGCATGTCGCCGACGAGGACCTTGGCGCCGCGCTTGGGGAGGCGGTCTGATGCGAGCGCGATCGCGCGCGCCTCGAGGTCGCATCCCGCCACTTCGGCCCCGCCCTTCTGGAAGTGGGACAGCCAGAGGCCCGGGCCGCAGGCCGGATCCAGCACGCGCCTCGGCGCCCGGCGCAGATGGCGTCGCACGAGGCGGTCGACGGACCTCCGGATGTCCTCCGACGGTTCGAAGAAGGCGGAGTACAGGGAACTCTGGCTGTAGAAGGCCTGCATGGGCCGCAAAGACTAGCAGACGGGCCTTGGCGCCCACCCATCGGGTCCTGCGGTCCTGTCGGCTCGTTCCAAGAGCTACGGAGCGGGAATTCGCGATTTTGTCGCTTGCGGACTACCATGATCGACAGATAGACTGTGTAGCCTCGGTCCTTCGGGCCCGAGTTCCGCAGGGGTCTCCATCATGTCGAAGAAGAAAAGAGGCGCGTCCGATGGGCGCGCTGGACGAGATCAGATCAAGTCCTCGCGGGCGCCGTCCGTACGCCCGCCACAGGCTGCCGTTCCGGCGTCGATTTCCGACGACACGGCGTGGCATGCCGTGCGTTCTCCGCTTCGGCTCCAGATCCTGGAGGCGATCCGTGCGGCGCCCGGGATCGACGCCCGCGCGCTGTCGGCCGCGCTCAACACGAGCGCGCCCCGGCTCTACTACCACATCAACATCCTGCTTCAGAGCGGACTCATCGTCGGCAGCGAGCGCAAGGACTCGGATTCGCGCCGCGAAACCACGCGGGGCCCCGAGGCGCTCGTGTATCGCGCCCGCGCCGCCAACTTCCCCGACGGGTTCTTCACCAAGGGCGAGCAGAGCCTGCGTCGCCGCGAGGCCATCGTGCGCGAGCTGTTCGAGGGCGGCATGAGCAAGGCGATCTCGTCGATCTCCGAGCAGGATGTCCATCTCACCGTGCGTCGCGAGCATCTCTCCGATGCGGAGGCGGCTCGCGTGAAGTCGCTGCTCTCGCAGGTCGAGTCGATCCTGAGCAGCGCCCGCGCGCGGCGGCATGCCGAGTCGAAGGTCCTGCCGGCCACACACTTCGTCGGATGCGCCTTCTGCGATCTCGATGGCGAGCTTCCCGACGGCCCGCTCGGCTCGGCGTGAAGCAAGTCCCGATTTTTCCGCGTATTTTGGCCCGTTCGAGCGGCCAAGACCTCCATTTCGCCTATCGGGGAATCCAAGATATGATTATCCTGATATCGCCCCATGTCGGGCGCGGCTTCAGGAGGCCTTTCGTCCATGTACGGCAAGCAGACCGAGACAGCCATCGCGGCATTGAGCAGACTCGCTGAAGTGTGGGATGGCGGGCGAACGCGTCTCTCCGCGGTCGAGATCGCAGACCAGCGCGGGCTTCCGCGCGCGATGGTCGCGAAGATCCTCTCCGCGCTCTCGCAGGCCGGCCTCGTCTCGGGCTCGCCCGGTCCGGGCGGCGGCTACGCGCTCGCGCGCGAGCCCAAGGCGATCTCGCTGCGCGAGGCGCATGAACTCTTCGAGCGCGACGATGTGAGCTCGAACTGCCCGTTCGGCGGAGGCGTGTGCGGCGTGGGCGAGCCTTGCGCACTGCACGACCGGCTGCGCGCGATGCAGGGCGCTGTGCGCCAGCTGCTCGACGAGACGAACCTCGAGATCTTCCGCAAGGCCGTGCAGGAAGACGGCCTCAAGCCCGTGCCGAAGGGCACCCGCCCCGAAGCCTCGCGCGAGACCTACCGCGCGCCGCACTCGCGCAAGAAGAAGGCTTGACCTCCGCGCTCACTTCACGCTGACGAGCGACGCCGCGTTCATGGCCACGCGACGCGCGTCGTTGGCCGTGCGGCCATGCGCCAGCACCACGCCCATGCGGCGGTAGGTGCGGGTCGTGGGCTTTCCGAAGATGCGCACCTCGACCGACGGAACCGCACACGCGCGATCGATGCCCGCGTAGCTCGGCGCGCGCTCGGAATCGCGCTTCGCGAGGATCACGGCCGACGCCGTCGGCCCTGCGTAGCGGATCTCCGGGATCGGAAGCCCCAGGATCGCGCGGATATGGAGGTCGAACTCCGAGAGATCCTGCGAGCGGAGCGTGACCATGCCGGTGTCGTGCGGCCGCGGCGAGAGCTCGCTGAAGATGACCTCGCCGCCCTTCACGAAGAACTCGACGCCGAAGATGCCGGCGCCGTTCTTGCCCGCAAGGCGCTTCACGACCTTCTCCGACATCTCCTGCGCAGCGCGCTTCGCGGCGGGCTTCATCGGGCAGGGCATCCACGACTCCTGGTAGTCGCCGCGCTCCTGGCGGTGGCCGATCGGCTCGACGAACACCACGCCGCCGCCGCGCGCCGCGCGCTCCTTCACCGTGAGCTGCGTGATCTCGTAGTCGAAGTCGATGAACTCCTCGACGATCACCACCGCGCGGTCGCCGCGCATGTTGGTGACGGCGTACTCCCACGCCTTCGCGATCTCCTTCTTCGTGTGCACGACCGACTGGCCCTTGCCCGAGGAACTCATCGTGGGCTTCACCACGCAGGGAAGCCCGACGCCGCCCTTGGCGGTGATCGCGTCGGCGAGCTCCTGCGCGCTCGCGGCGTAGGCGTAGCGCGCGGTGCGCAGGCCGAGCTCCTTCGCGGCGAGCTCGCGGATCGCGTCGCGGTTCATCGTCATGTGCGCGGCGAACGCGCTCGGCACCACCGAATGACCCGCCTTCTCGAGCTTGAGGAGCTCGCTCGTGCGGATCGCCTCGATCTCGGGCACGATGAAGTCGGGCTTGTGGCGGCGCACGATGCGCGAAAGCGCCGCGCCCGACAGCATGTCGATCACCTCGCGGCCGTCGGAAACCTGCATCGCGGGGGCGTCGTCGTAGCGGTCGGCCGCGATGACGCGGCAACCGAGGCGCTTGGCGCTGATCGCGAACTCCTTGCCGAGTTCGCCCGAACCGAGAAGCAGGATCTTGGCGGTCATGAGGTCTCCAGAGGCGACGCAGCGTACTGCGTGCGCCGCGTCACTGCCCGAGCGCGCGCAGCAGGACGGTGGCGTAGCTGCCGCGCGGAAGCTCGAACGAAAGCGTGCAGGCGAGGTTCGCAGGGCTGTTCCCCGCGAACTCGTCGCGCACGGGTTCGCCGATCGAAGCCGCGCGCGCGGTCGCGATGAACGCGCGGTCGCCGCCGCCGAAGAAGGGGCGCGAGAAGCCGGGAATCCGCAGGGTCTCGAGCGTCACGCCTTCGTCCTCGAGCACGCCGGCGACGATCTCCGCCAGGCACTCGTGGTACTGAGCCCGCGGCGACGGCATCGGGATCGGAAACGCCCGGAATGCGGGGGTGATCGCCGCCGCGCGCGGGAATACCATCGTGCCGAAGAGGTCGTCGGCCTCGAAGGCGCGCTGCGCGGTCGCCTCGCTGACCGCGTGGGCCAGCTCGCGCGCGATCGCGTTCCAGATGTGCGATTGATACGCCTCGATGCAGATCTCCTGCGTGAACTTCGGCAGCGCGGCGAAGGCGTCCATGAAGTTGCCGCCGCGCGCGAGCGTCTCGATCGCGGCCCGTTCGGGCATCTTCGGGAAGTGCTTGAGCGCCGTCTTCCAGTCGCCCCAGTGCGTCGCGAGCGCGCGCGTGAGCGAGCGCACGGCGCCCGAGTCCTTGCGCGCGGGCGTACCGATCGCGAGGCGCAGCGCCTGCTCGAACTCGCCCTCGACGAGCGCCTTGCCGACGAACCCCTTGCCGTGGCGGGCGCTGCCGAAGCGCTGGTCGCCGAAGTAGTTGACGAAGAGGAGGTTCCCCTCGTGGTCGCGCATGAGCGAGGCGCGGCGCACGAGTTCGTCGGCGTGCCACTTGTCGAGCGAACGGACGACGATCGTGAACGCGTTGCGCGCGATGATGGTCGAGTCGGCTGCGCGCGGCACGAAGCCGATGTGCGTCAGGCGCCACGATTCGGTCTCGAAACGCTCGCGCACGCGTCCCTTCACGGCGGCGGTGTCGATCGTGATGACCTGCGTGGTGACGGCGTGGCGGTCCTTGAGGCCGGCGGCCGCCACGCATTCGCGCGGAAGCTTCAGCGTCTTCGAGATGAAGGTGAGCGCGTCGGGCGTCGCAAGCGAGATCTTCTCGAGGGTGTACGCCGCAAACGGGTGCGAGGGGAGCGGATCGGTCACGATCGACGCGTGGAACTCGGGCGTCTGACGCTCCTCGACGCGGAAATCCTGGGGCGTGCGGCGGATGGTCACAGGTCGCGCACTGTATCCTCCCCGTGCGTGCACGCAGCGAGCACACATCCGCCACTCACGATCATCGAGCCGAAGCTGCGCGGTCCGAGCGGGCATTACGCGGAGTTCGTGCGGGCGATCGCGGCGCGCGCCGACGGCGTGTTCTCCGAGGTCCGCGTGGTGGCGGATCCCCGTGCGCGGGACTTCCTCGCGACGCTCGGCGGTTCGGTGCCCGTGGTGGCGGCGCCGCCCGCCGGAGGCACGCTTTCGGAACTCGCCGCGATCGGCGCGTCGCTACGCGCCGGAACGCGCACGCTCGTCCTCACGGCGAACGCCTCGCACGCGTTTGCCGCGGATTGGCTTTCGTTCGCCGGCTGCGACGCGCTGTCGCGGCTCTCGTTCTTCGTGCACTGGCCGCTGTCGAAGCCACAGGCGCGGCTCGCGCTGGCGTTGGCCGTCCGCACGCGGCGGCACGCGCTGTTCGTCGCCCCGACGCGCGGCGTGCGCGACATGCTCGAGTCCGCGGGTTGCGCGCGGGTCGCGCAGGTCGCGTATCCCGCGACGCGCACCGCAAACACGCCGCTGCGCGCGCCGTTCCGGCACCTGCTCATGGCGGGGGCTGCGCGCATCAACAAGGGGCTCGACCTCGTCGCCGAGCTCGCCGGGCGCTACGCGCGCGAGGGGCGCGACACGCCGCTCCTCGTGCAGGTGTCGCCGAAGCATGTCGACCACCACGGTTCGCGCGAGGATGCCGTGGTGGCGCGCCTGCTGGCGGCCGACTACCGCGGGCTCGTCGCCGATCCGAAGGCGCCCGACCGCGACGAATACGCGGCGCGCTTCGTCGGATCGCTCGTGCTCGCGCCCTACGAGCGCGCGAAGTTCGCAGATGGCGTGAGCGGCATCGTGCTCGACGCGCTTCTCCACGGCGCTCCGTGCGTCGCGACGGCCGGCACCTGGGCGGGCGATGTTGTCGAGCGCTTCGATGCAGGAATCGCGATTCGCGAGCGCACGCCCGAGCGGCTGGCGGAGGCGATCGACGCGATCCTCGCGCGCTGGGACCACTACGCCGCGCGCGCCTCGGAGGCGTCGGACGCGCTTGCGGCCGAGCACGATCCGCGCCATGTCGCGCAGCTGCTCGCCTCGGGCGGCGCCTGACGGCGCGCGGTACAGTGCGGCCCTCCGCGAAACGCGGCGTGAATCAGGGCGTGTGTTCGGGCGTACATCAAGGCGGCGCAAGCATGGCGAACATCATCTGCATGAAGTGGGGCACCAAGTACGGCCCCGAGTATGTGAACCGTCTTGCGTCGATGGTGAAGCGCAACATCACCATTCCGTACCGCTTCGTGTGCATGACCGACGACGCGACCGGCCTCGACGCGGGCATCGACGCGCGCCCGCTGCCCGACTTCGACGATCCGGGCGGTCCCGAGCGCGGGTGGCGCAAGATCTCGACCTTCCGCCGGCCGCTCTTCGACCTCGAGGGGCCGACGCTCTTCCTCGACATCGACATCGTCATCGTCGGCAACATCGACTGCCTGTTCTCGCATCCGGGCGAGTTCCTCATCATCAAGGACTGGGCGCGTCCGTGGCGGCCGACCGGCAACTCGTCGGTCTACCGCTTCGAGGCGGGCGCGCACCCCGAGCTCCTCGCGAAGTTCATGAAGGAGCACGCCGAGATCCGCCGCGAGGTCCGCAACGAGCAGGAGTACATCTCCCGCGAGCTTCACCGCGCCGGCAAGCTGTCGTACTGGCCGCGCGAATGGTGCGTGAGCTTCAAGTACGGCTGCATGGCGAAGTTCCCGATGAACTGGTGGATTCCGCCGAAGATCCCGAAGGACGCGCGCATCGTGGTCTTCCACGGCCACCCGAACCCGCCCGACGCGGTCCAAGGCGTCACCAAGAAGCTTACGCGTCATGTGCACAAGACCCCATGGGTCGCCGAGCACTGGAGATAGCTCCCGACGCTGCGCCTGGGTTCTGCCTTGCATGTCATGTTTCTCACGGAGACACGGATCACACGGAGTCCCTGTCTTCCAATCTAGACGCACTGCGCGCGCAGTGCTCGAGAAGCTCCTTCTCTTCTCCTCTCCTCTCTTCTCTTCTCTTCTCTTCTCTTCTCTTCTCTTCTCCGTGTTCTCCGTGTCTCCGTGAGAAAACCCGGAGTCGAATCGCACTCGCAGCACAAGCGCGATCAGATCGCCGCCACCGAGGTCCGCGAGCGCCACTGCGGAGAGGATTTTCTCACGGAGCCACGGAGAACACGGAGATCCAGTCTTCCAGCCTCGACGCCCTGCGCGCGGGCGGCGCTGCAGAAGCTCCTTCTCTTCTCCGTGTCTCCGTGAGAAATCAAATCCCCAGTCGCCCGCTCACCGCAGCGGGAAGCGCGCGCTCGGCTCGTAGGAGTCCTTTGCGATACCTGCCAAGCGCGTCACGATCTCGGGATGGACGGCCGCGACATCGGTGGTCTCGTTCGGATCGTCGGCGAGGTTGAAGAGCTGCCAGCCTTCGAGGTCGGCCGTAGCGGTCTTCCGTTGGCGCAGGCCCGTGCGCACGATCTTCCAGTCGCCTTCGCGCACGGCTTCCTGGCCTCCGTAGCCCGGGAACGGCCAGTACAGCGCGCGCGTCGGCAACGGGTCGCCGTCGAGCAGGAGCGCGGTGAGATCGCGGCCGTCGCTCGGTGGCGTCGGTGCATCGGCGAGTGAGCCGGCCGTCGCGCGGAGGTCGACCGACCACGCGGGGTCGTCGATCGTCGCGCCAGCCGCGATGTGCTGCGGCCACCACACGACGCACGGCACGCGGATGCCGCCTTCCCACACCGAACCCTTGCGGCCGCGCAGGCCCGCGGTCGAGTTGAAGAACTCCGTGTCGACGCCGCCGACATCGTGGGTCGCGCCGTTGTCGCTCGTGACGATGATGATGGTGTCGTCGGCAACGCCAGCCTTCTCGAGCGCCGCGCGGATCGCGCCGACCTCGGCGTCGAGCCGCGAGATCATGGCGGCGTAGGCCGCGCGCGGCGTCGGATGCGGCAGATAGCCCTTGCCGCCGACATACGGCGTCTCGGGGAACTTGAGGTCGTAGGGCTTCAGGTCCGCGGGCGTCGCCTGCAGCGCGAGATGCGGAAGCGGCGATGCGTACATCAGGAAGAAGGGCTTCGATGCGTTCGACTCGATGAACGACTTCGCCTCTGCGAGCAGCAAGTCGGGTGCGTACGCGGTTTCCGCGCGCGAGGCCGGAAGGTTGCCCTGCAGAACGACCCGTTCCGCGTTGCGCCAGAGATGCGTCGGATAGTAGTTGTGCGCCTGTCGCTGGCAGTTGTAGCCGTGGAAGAGGTCGAACCCCATCGCGTTCGGGTCGCCTGACGAGCCGACAAACCCGAGTCCCCACTTGCCGATGCACGCGGTCGTGTAGCCGGCGGCCTTGAGATCATGCGCAAGCGTGCGCGTCGATGCGGGCAGCGGCGCCTGGCCCTCTGGCTGGACCTCCGCGTTGTCGCGGATCGGCGTGTGGCCGAGGTGCTGGCCCGTCAAGAGCGCCGAGCGCGATGGCGCACACACGGGCGCGGCGCTGTAGAACTGCGTGAAGCGCGCGCCCTCGCGCGCGAGGCGGTCGATGTTCGGCGTCGCGATCTTCTGCTGCCCGTAGCAGCCGAGTTCGCCGTAGCCGAGGTCGTCTGCGAACACCAGCACGATGTTCGGGGCGCGCCGCGGCGACGCCCGTTCATGCGCGGGCGCCGCGCTGCAGCCGGCGAGCAGCGCGGCCAGCGCGAGCACGGCGAGCAGGGGAAGAATTGCGCGCTCAGACATCGCAGATGTCGATCGACTCGCGCAGGCTCGTCATCGGATCGCGGCGCGGAATGAACTCCTGCGCGAGATATCCCTTGAAGCCCGTGGCCACGATCGCCTCGCAGATCGGGCGGTAGTTGAGCTCCTGCGATGCGTCGATCTCGTTTCGGCCGGGGTTTCCCGCCGTGTGGTAGTGGCCGAAGTACTGGTGGTTGTTCTTGATCGTGCGGATGACATCGCCCTCCATGATCTGCATGTGGTAGATGTCGTAGAGCAGCTTGAAGCGGTCGCTGCCGACCGCCTTCACGAGCTCGACGCCCCACGGCGTCCGGTCGCACATGTAGTCGCCGTGGTCGACGCGCGAGTTCAAGAGCTCCATCAGGATCGTGACGCCGTGCTTCTCGGCGAGCGGCATCACGCGCTTGAGGCCGACCGCGCAGTTGGCGAGGCCGACATCATCGGGCATTCCCTTGCGGTTTCCCGAGAAGAGCATGAGGTTCGGCACGCCGTGCGTCGCGGCGAGCGGCAGCAGCCTTTCGCATTCCGCCACCACGCGGTCGTGGTTCTCGAGGCGGTTCATGCCGTCGCCGATCGAGGTCGGGCCGTTGCCGAGCGAGCACACCATGCCGTACTTGCGCGGCGTCTCCCATTGGTCGGCGTTGAGGAGATCGATCGCCTCGATGCCCATCGCGGAGCAGTTCTGGCAAAGCTGATCGAGCGGCATGCCGAAGCACCACGCCGACACGGAGTGCTTGATGCGGCCCTTGCGCTTGATCGGCGCGGCGTCCTGCGCGGTTGCGCCCGGCGCCGCGTGCGCGAGGCCCGCTGCGAGCGGAATCGAGGCGGCTGCGGTCACGGTCGAGGCGATGAAGTCGCGGCGCTGCATGGAGCGCACTCTAACGCGCGGGAGCAAGCCTCGGAAGAGAAATCAGCGCAGCACGGCCTCGACCCGCCACGAATACTCGCCGATCGAGACGCCGCCGCGCTTCGCCGTGATGACGATCGTGCGGTCGTTCTGGTTGTACTTCGCCGAAAGCGAGATCGATCCGGCCCTCGACGAAAGCGATCCGGAATCGCTGTGGCGCGTGCCGAGCGGGTCGATGGTCACGGTGGTCGACGAGGTGTCGGAGCGGAAGCGGAAGTCGAAGCCCTTGTTGAAAGGCGCGTCCTTCGCGTCCACCGAAAGCCCGGCGGGAGGCGTGGCGGGCGCCGCGATCGGCGTCAACGCTGCCGTCGCAGCCGCGGGTTCGATGCGTGTCAGGAAGGCGAGGGCCAGCAGGGTGGCGATCGCGACAAGGGCGAGGGTGCGCGGATTCTTCATGGTCGATTCCCTTGGAGCCGTCGGTTCCGTCAAATATGACGCTTCTTGCGCAGGCGGTCGGGGGGGAGGATATCCCGTAAGATCCGCGCCGTGCTTTCTCAAGCGTTGCAGCGCGTGCTTTCGTGTGCCGAAGCGGTCCGAGGCGACCTCGGCCGCGTGTTCGCGTCGATCGATCTCAAGCAGCCCCGCATGAGCGAGTTGCGTGCGCGGCTCGACCTCGACAAGTCGATCGCGAGCCGAGTCGCGCGTGCGGTCCGCATGAACGAGGTCGGTGCGGCGTTGCGCGAGCTTCCCGCCGCGGAGGCGCTTGGTCAGATCGTGTCGAAGTGCGAGAAGCTGGGGGCCGGAAAGCGGCTGGTCGCGCAGGCCCGCAAGTCGATCGCCGAACTCGACGCCGCCATCGCCGACTTCCCCGGCGACCGCACGGCGCTCATCACAGCCATCGCGGCGACGGAATCGGCGCGCGGGGTCGCGGGTCGCGCCGCCGTGCCCAAGGTGTCGGAAGCGAAGCTGCGGGCCGCGCGCCGCGGCGCGTACAACGCGTCGCTGTTCGCGCAGGGGATCTGTTGCGAGACGCAGAGCTGCATCACCATCCTCATGCCCGGCAAGAGCGGGCCCAAGGCGGATCAGGCGCTCGTGATGTGCACCACCGGTCTCCGTCGCCTGCGGCCCGGATACCCGCAGTCGATCCTCTCCTTCCGCGGCCGCGACGACAACAACACGACTTTCGACCGCGTCACCCTCACGCGCGAGCCGATCCGAGACGACCCCGGCGTGGCGCTGATGCGCGAATTCTGCACCGATGTCGCCTCGCAGGTCCGCCTCGAGAAGGTCGGCCGGGTCCACTCGCTCGTGCTCGATCCGCAGTCGCCGCCGCTCGACGAGCCGATGGACTTCGCGTTCGGCTTCGTGAACCTCGACTTCACGGATCCTCGCGCCACGGAGACGGAGAAGTGGACGGCGACCACCTATGCCGTGTCGCGCGCGACGAGGGTCTTCCTCCGCGAGGTGCTCGTTCATCGAAAGACCTTCGGAGAGGTGTCGCCCCTCTCGATCTTCTCGATCGATTCCACGCCCATGGTGCAGCCGGCCCTGACCGGCCCGGACCCGAGCGGCCGCGGCCGCGTCGACCAAGGTGACGACATGGTTCCGATGGGCAAGGGGTATCGGAAGCGGGGGAAGGCCGGCGAGGACTTCGCCGTGCCGCTCGGGCTCCGTTCGGTCGAACTGCTTGGGCACGATCCCGACGAGTTCGACCGCTTCCGGCTCGTGGTCGAGTATCCGCTGCCGCTCGTGCGCAACGAGGTCTGGATCCGTCTCGCGCCGTGAGCGCGATGGCGGTGATCCTCGGCGCGGCAAAAAACCACGCGCTCCGTCGTGAAAATCATCGATCGGAGCGCGTGGGCAGGATGGTTCAGTTTGCCGCGAGGGCGGGGATCGGGATCACGAGCTCCAGCGGCTCAGCATGATCGCGAGGTCGGCGGAGTTGACGACGCCGTCGCGGTTCATGTCGGCCGGCATCGACGAGCTGCCCCACGCCGAAAGCAGGATGGCGAGGTCCTGCGAGTTCACGAAGCCATCGCCGTTCATGTCCGCGATGTCGTTCGTGTCGGGGAGCTCGATGCGGACGAGGAATCCCTGCTCGCAGCCTTCGGGGTTGAAGCCGCTGCCGACGATCGTGCGTCCGTCGGCGGAGATGTCCTGGATCGTCTCGAGCTTCCAGCCGGCGAGTTGCGCGCCAAGACCCTGCTCCGCGATGAGGTAGTCCTGGAGGTCCACCCACGGCGCGTCGCCGATGCGGATCCACGCGGTCAGGCCCGGGGTGCCGAAGGTGATGCGGGCGCCGCCCACGATCGTGCCATCCGCGTTGCACGCGCGGCAGTCCGACGACTCGGGGCCGACCGCTTCCATGCCGCCCGCGGCGGTCCAGCGGAACGCGCTGAGGCTGAAGGGCGGCATGAACGACTGGCCGACCGCGACGCTTCCGTCGCTCGAGAAGTCCCACACGAGGTTCGACTGGTCCTGCGTCGGAGTCAGGTTGATCACGCCCTTCGAGTTCACGACGACCGCCGAGCTCGTGTAGTCCGGGCCCACAGCGAGGCCGCCAATGGTGCTCCCGTCGCCGCTGATCGTGTTGAAGTAGAAGTAGCCCTGCGGGTTCTCGACGCTGCGCGGGAGGATCTCAGGCGCAGCGTCTCCGACCGTCCACCGGAAGAAGTCGAGTTCGGACATGCCGTAGGTGCCGCGAACGCCGGTGATGGTGTTGCCGTCGGCCGAGCAGCCGAAGACATGGAAGTCGCCGGGGAGAATGCTCGACAGCGACTGGTAGCCGCCCTTCGCGGTCCAGCGCCAGTTTTCACCCCAGATGGTCTTGCCATCGGAGGAGATGCCGACCGGTCCGTAGAGGGTGCCCGCGGTGAACAACAGAGAGTCGGTGATCTGATCAAGGCCGCCGGTCTGCGTCCAGCGCGTCGCAAAACGATCCACGCCGCCCGCCGAGTAGCCGGGCTCGTAGGCGATCGTGGTCACGACCTGCCCGTCCGCGCTGAGGCGGATCGTGGAGTAGCCGTTGGTGGCGTTCACATAGCAGCCGTTCGGATTGACGGCGGCGTCCGGGCCGAGGCCGGGAATCGCGATGAACTCGCCCTGACCGGCGAGCGCGACGGCTGAGGCGAGGAGCGCAATTGCCGAAACGGAGCAATGAGCGATGCGGCGAGAGGCGGTGTTGTTGGTCGAGTTGAGCATGGTGTTCGGCGGTGGAGCAGGCGGTGATCGGGTCTGCGCCCACGGCGCGGACGGCAGTGATTCGCAGCCGCGGTATTCTAGATTCTTTCAAAGAAGCAGTTTGGCAAGATTTCTCGCGTTCGCCCCTGCGGTTATCAGAACCTGGCCTGTCGCTCGCCGCGGCCACCGATACCTTGCGCGCATGCAGGATGGTCTCGTCGCACCTCGCTGGCACTGGCTCACGCGCGTCGCGTTCCGCTTTCTCGCCGTCTACTTCGTCTTCGCGTTCTTCTCGTCGATCTGCCATCTCGTGCCGGGCCTCGGCGCGCTCGGGGCATGGCACGACGAGGCCGTGCAGCCGTTCTATGCGTGGATCGGGAAGACGGCCTTCGGCGTCGAGATCACGGTGTTCCCGAACGGCTCGGGCGACACGACCTACAACTGGGTGCAGTTCGCGTCGCACCTCGTGTTCGCGACTGTCGCCGCCGCCGTGTGGAGCGCGAACGACTGGCGACGACCGTCGTACCCGTGGCTGAAGGATGGCCTGTGGATCGCGATGCGCTTCGTGCTCGCGGGCACGATGTTCGGCTACGGCATCAACAAGGTCTTCGGCCTTCAGTTCCCCGAGCCCGGGATGCAGCGCCTGCTGCAGGACTACGGCGACTCCTCACCGATGGGGCTCTTGTGGACCTTCATGGGCGCAAGCCAGCCCTACACGATGTTCGCGGGGTGGATGGAGACGATCGGCGGGTTCTTGCTGTGTTTCCGCCGCACGCAGCTCGTCGGCGCGCTGTGGACCGCGGGGGTGATGGCGAATGTGTTCGTCCTGAACATGTTCTACGACGTGCCGGTCAAGATCTACTCGTTCCACCTGCTCGTGCTCGCGACGGTGATCGCGGCGCCCGACATGCCGCGGCTCGTGCGGATGTTCCTGCTGAACCGGCCTGTCGCGCGCGCGGATCTTCGTGGTCCGTGGACCAACAAGATCGCGCGGCGCACGGCGTTCGGCATCAAGATCGCGTGGCTTGCGTTCACCGTGCCCGTCATGTTCTGGCAGATGTCGGAAATGCGATACACCTACGGCGCGCTCGCGCCGCGTGGTGAACTCGACGGAACCTGGGAAGTGCGCGAGTTCCGGCGCGACGGCGTCGAGCTGCCGCCGATCGTCACCGACACGACGCGCTGGCGCTACCTGACGCTCGAGGACCGCCCTGAATGGAAGCAGGCGATCGTGACGCACATGAAGGGCGTCAACAAGCGGTGGATCCTGCTGGTCAAGGGCGCCACGCTCGAGTTCCGCGAGCGGACGGTCGCCGCCAGCGACGATCGCTCGAAGGCGCCGCTCGTCGGCACGCTTTCCTTCACGCGCGATGGCGAGAAGACGCTGCGCCTCACGGGCGAAGTCGCAGGCGCGCGCATCGAGGCGGTGTGCGAGCGGCTCGAAGCGAAGGACTTCCTCCTGATGAACCGCGGCTTCCACTGGGTGAACGAGACGCCGTTCAATCGATGAAGGCACAGG
>JBKCZS010000074.1:0-10478 GCA_046337925.1 bacterium
CGCAGCACCAGAGGGAGCCGCCGCAGCGGCGACCGCTCAAATCACGGCTGGCCACTCGTCGGCATGATCGGATACGGCGAGAGCGCGCTCGGGCGGTCGGTCAGCCAGAAGCGGCCGAGATCGTTCCACACGCCGCGGAGATCCTGGTCGGCGTTGACCGCCCAGTTCACATCCATATCGACGGGACGCTCTGCAGTCGCCTGCAGTTCGGGAGTGAGGTCGCCCGTGATCGACTTGAGGTCGACCTTGTTCGGGTCGGACTGGCAGCCGCCGAGGGCGAGCAGAAGGGCGGCCGAAGAGAGAACAGCGAAACCAGTCGTACGGGTCATGGAAGTCTTCCTCAAAGTCGGAGCATGATGGGGGAATCCGAGCAGGTTGTCAATCACCTCGAAATTTGGGGCTACACTCAAATACGCACGCCTCCGGACCCCCGCGGGCAGGCTGTCAGGCACATCGCCTCGAACCTTGCTTGAACCCCAGGGATCGGCGAGTTCCGCGACGAAGACCAGGCCTCCTTTGTCGCCGCGCGAGCGGTGCATCGAGTGGAAGGTCGGGATCGATGGACGCCGAACCCACCTAGCACTGGGGTTCGAGCGCTCGTCCCTGACTGGCGGCGGCGCCGGAAACGACGCCCCGCATCGGCCGTTCAGGCCGCTCTTTCCCGCCGGGGTCCGCAGGCGTGGCTTGAGCGGTCGCCGCTGCGGCGGCGTGTCTGAGCGGTCGCGGCTGCGGCCGCTCCCTCTGGTGCTTGAAAGCCGTGGTGCTTGGATGCCGCGGGGCTTGGATGCCGCGGGGCTTGGACGCGCGTCGATCGGCTCCCCCGCCTACGCTGTGCGTTTTCCCTAGCGGCTGCCGTGCGCGAACTTGCTCCCCTCTTCATCCCTGTCCGACTCGTCGGCAACTTCGCGCGAAGCTTCCACCCTGCCGAGCTGCCGCCCATGCTCCGCCGCACCTACGGCCGCGAGCTCGTCAGCTGGGCATTCCTGCCGCTCATGCTCGGCGCAATCGAGGGCGGCGCCATCGCCGTCGTAGTGAAGAAGGCCTTCGAGGGGCAGCCGGGCGTGAGCCCCGCGTGGCTCGACCTCGCGACCGCGTGGGCGCTCGCGGCGCCGAATGTCGCCAACCTGACGAGTTTCATCTGGGCCGCCCTCGCCCGCGGCAGGCCGAAGGTGCCCTTCATCTCCGGCCTCCAGATCGCGGCGTGCATCCTCGTGGCGTCGATCGCGCTCTTCCCGCGCAACGCCGCAGGCCTGCTCGCCGTCTGCATCGCGCTCGGCCTCGCGCGCACCGCGTGGACCGGCGTCATCACCATCCGCGCCGCCGTGTGGCGGAACAACTATCCGAATGCGAACCGCGCCACCATCGCCGGCAAGCTCGCGACCGTGCAGAGCCTCTTCCTCGCGGCGGCGGGCCTCGTCGTCGGCCGCGCGATGGACTGGAGTCCCGACAACTACCACTACCTCTTCCCGCTGCTCGCGCTGTGCGGGCTGATCGGAAACAACATCTACCGCAAGGTGCGCCTGCGCCGCGCGCGCGCGCTCCAGCGCGCCGAGATCGACGGCCGCAAGCGGGATTCCGGGTTCAACCCGATGGGCATGGTCACGCTCCTGCGCGAGGACCGGCTCTACGCGCGCTTCATGTGGTGGATGAGCGTCTTCGGCTTCGGCAACCTCATGCTGATGGCGCCGATGACCTTCGTCGTCACCGACGAGTTCAAGCTCGACTACACGCAGGGCATCCTCGTCAACGCGATCATCCCCCTGCTGGTGATGCCGTTCGCGATCCCGCTGTGGGCGAAGCTGATGGACGCGTCGCACATCATCCACTTCCGCTCGCTCCACGGCTGGACCTTCGTGCTCGCAAGCGCGGCCGTCACGCTCGCGTCGTACCTGCATTCGATCGAGCTGCTCTATGCGGGCGCGTTCCTGCTCGGCGTGGGATACGCGGGCGGCACGCTCGCGTGGAACCTCGGCCACCAGGACTTCGCGACCGCCGAGCGCGACGCCGACTACATGGCGGTCCATGTGACCCTCAACGGGATCCGCGGCATCCTCGCGCCGGTCGCCGCGTGGGCCTTGCACACATGGCTCGCACCGCGCGGACATGCGCCGCTCGTCCTCGTGATCTGCACCGTGGTCAACGCCATCGGCGTCCTCGGGTTCATGTCGCTGCGCAAGTTCGTCTCCCCGACGAAGGGCGCCCCGCTTCCCACCACGGCGGCCGCCTGACCGCGCCGCACGCTGATAACACGGCGTAACCCTGCCCCGTCGCAGGGCGGTTTCCTCGATGGCGCTCCCGCGCGCCCCTTCTACCGAACGCTCGGCTCGGGTATCGTGGTCGATTCTCCGCTTCCGAGGCGGGGAACCCGGCTTCAAGTTCGGACGGTCGTCCGGCCCGGTGGACTTCTTCGGCTCGCATTGGCTCGGTGCCGGTGCGTTGGAAACACAACACACACCATGGTCGACAGAAACCTGATTGAGGATCTCAAGCTTGCGGACGGCGAAGTGGAGCGCATGCTCCGCGAGGCAGGCATGGAAGGCGTCGCCAGCGGCGACATGGATGGCCTGATCTCGAAGGAAGTCAGCGGCTACGCGCCCGGCGCGATCCTCAAGGGACATGTCGTCGGCTTCTCCGGCGACCATGTCGTCGTCGAAGTCGGCCTCAAGAGCGAAGGTCTGATCGACCGCAACGAATTCGACGACACCGATGTCGCCGTCGGCGATCTCGTCGAGGTCCTCCTCGAGAGCCTCGAGGACGAGTCGGGCGGCGTGCGTCTCTCGAAGCGCAAGGCCGACCGCATCCGCGGCTGGGAGAACATCCTCCTCACCCGCAAGGAAGGCGATGTCATCGAAGGCAAGTGCGTGCGCAAGATCAAGGGCGGCCTGCTCGTCGACATCGGCGTGCCCGTCTTCCTCCCCGCGTCGCAGGTCGATGTGCGCCGCCCCGGCGACATCGGCGAGTTCGTCGGCAAGCCGATGCGCGCGATGATCCTCAAGATCGACGAGGAGCGCCGCAACATCGTCATCTCGCGCCGCAAGCTCATCGAGGATGAGCGCGACGCCGCCAAGAAGCGCCTGCTCGAGAATGTCCGCGAGGGCGACCTCGTCCGCGGCGTCATCACGAATGTCGCCGACTTCGGCGCGTTCGTCGACCTCGGCGGCATCGACGGCCTCCTCCACATCACCGACATGTCGTGGGGCCGCGTGAACCACCCGAGCGAGATCGTCCGCATCGGCGACGAGATCGAGGTGAAGATCCTCAACATCGACCGTGAGCGCGAGAAGATCGCCCTCGGCCTGAAGCAGAAGGAAACCTCGCCCTGGGAGCAGATCGAGGCCAAGTACCCGGTCGGCTGCCGCGCGAAGGGCACGGTCGTCAACCTCATGTCGTACGGCGCGTTCGTGCGGCTCGAGGAAGGCATCGAAGGCCTCGTCCACATCAGCGAGATGTCGTGGACCCGCCGCGTCAACCACCCGAGCGAGCTCGTCTCGGTCGGCCAGGAGATCGATGTCGTCGTCCTCGACATCAACAAGGAGAAGCTCGAGATCTCGCTCGGCGTCAAGCAGACCGAGGTCAACCCGTGGGAGCTCGTCGCCGAGAAGTACCCGCAGGGCACGGTCATCGAGGGCAAGGTCCGCAACCTCGCCAACTACGGCGCGTTCATCGAGATCGAGCCGGGCATCGACGGCCTCCTCCATGTCAGCGACATCAGCTGGACGAAGAAGGTCGCGCACCCGAACGAGCTCTACAAGAAGGGCGATGTCGTGAAGTGCGTCGTGATCGATGTCGACCAGGAGAAGCAGCGCGTCGGTCTCGGCGTGAAGCAGCTCACCGAGGATCCGTGGGTCGAGGCGATCCCGTCGGCGTACCGCCCGGGCATGATCGTCAAGGGCACGATCACGAAGATCACCAACTTCGGCGTGTTCGTCGAGCTCGAGGAAGGCCTCGAGGGTCTCCTCCACATCAGCGAGCTCAGCGACTCCAAGGTCGAGAACCCGCAGGATGTGGTCAAGGTCGGCCAGGAGGTCGAAGTCAAGATCCTCCGCGTCGACACCGACGATCGCAAGATCGGCCTCTCGCTCAAGCGCGCCCAGTGGGGCGGCACCGCGACGGGCACCGAGGCTCGCACCGAGGACTTCGACCGTCCGGCCCGCGGCGGTCGCGCTCCGGCGCGCGGCGGCCTCGACAGCCACGGCGCGATGGGCTCGGACAAGTTCGAGTTCTGATCCGCTCGACCAACCAGTGTTCACGCGGCCGGCAGCACCCCTGCCGGCCGCGTGCGTTTTGGACGCGGCGGCGACGGGGCGCTCTGGAAACGACACGCCTCCGGCTTCTGGCCGGAGGCGGGTGAAGTACGATGGGTTGCTGCGGAGCGCGCGTCAGCAGAGCGCGATGAACGCGAAGATCGCGAGCAGAATGATCTTCCTGCGGTGGTCGACAGGAGCAAGGAGCGCAGTGACGATCATGACGATTCCGATCTTTCGGGGTGTGCCGACGGGAGCGGACGAAGCGTCCGTTCCAAGCGTTCGGAGTATGACGCCTGATTCCACCGCGCGCCATTGGAAACGCGATTTTCGCTTGCATTCGGCGCTCCGCGTTCTCAGCGCGATCGCCGTGGCGGCCTGTTGCATTCCTGCACCAGCGGCCGTCGCAGGAACGCCGCACCCGTCGCCCGATGCCGCCTCGGCTGCGGGCCCGGACGCCGTCGCCAAGGCTCAGGCCGGCCCGACCGAGGCCGATGCGCTGAACGCATACCTCGCCGCACGCGCGTGGCTCGATGCCGATGCGCTGCCGTCAGAGGACTCGCCCCGGGCACGGGTGCGTCTCGAGGGCACCACCGCCGTCTGCGTGCTCCTGCGCCTCGACGGCCGGCTCGTTGGTTCGGGCGACGCCGCGCTCGCCGGCGTCGCGCCCGATATGAACTCGCCCGACGGCGAGCTGATGCTCCGACGCGCGGTCGGGCGCGCCGTGACGAAGGCGCTTTCCGACGGCACCATCGGCGCGGTACGCGCGGCCGTGGGCGACAAGGTGACCGCGCGGCTGTCGCTTGAAGTCGAACTTGCGGGGTCCGTGCGACCGCTCATCGGCCGCACGATCGCGGAGGCCTCGCTGCGGGTCGATGCGGGCGACGAGGGCGTCGCGCTTCTCCGCGGGGACCAGTGCTTCCGCGCGTATCCGAGCCGCCTCCTTGCGGCGGACATCGCCTCGCGACCCGACCGCGCGATCACCGCGCTGCTCCTCGAGGCGGGCCTGCCGGTCAAGGATCTCAACGCCTTCACCGCCGAGGAACGCGTCTCGCTCGGCCGTTTCGAGACCATCCGCCTGCGCGCCGACGCCCCCGCGTCGGCGCCTTCGCGCGTGACCCGCGCCGGCCGGGTGATCGAGGCGTTCGAACTGACCGCTGGACGCACGCGGAACCTCTCCGCGCAGCTCGCCGCGCGCCTTGCGGGGCAAGTCGTCCCCCGCGATCCGGGCGACATCTCGAAGGGCGTGGCCCTCCTCGGGACGCTGAATCCGACGGCGGACGCGTACGCGCCCCCCTTCGCGACGGCGCGCGACGCCGCCCTCGGAGCCGTGGCGCTGGCCGCGGCGGCCGCCTCCACCGAGCTTCCGCAAGCGACGCGCGACCGAGCCGAGGCGACTCGCGACCGGCTCGTCCGCGCGCTCGAGTCGGAAGAGCGCGACGCGGCCGTCGATTCGCTCATTGCGATCGCCGCGCGCGGGCACGCCGACGAGACGCTGCGGGCGCGACTCGCCGGGCGCGTTGCGGCACACGCAGCCGAGGTTCCCGAAGACCCCATCCTCGCGTCGCTCGTCGCAGCGGCGCTGCTTTCGGGCGGCCGAGAGGCCGATGCGCCGCGGGCCGCTGCGATCGTGCGCGAACTCCTCGCCCGTCACGCGGCCTCCCCGGCCCGTCTCATCGATGCGGCGATGCCGCTCGCCTTCGCTGCCATCCATCCGTCGCTCGACGCCGACACGCGCGTTGCGCTCGCGAGGCTCTTCGCGGAGTTCTCGACGATCGCGCGCTCTCTGCAGATCCGCCGCGCCGATCCCGAGTTCGCATCGCTCGCCGCCGACCTCGAGGGCGGGCTGCTCCTGCCGGACGCGGGCGGCGGCATGCCCGATACCCAGTGCCTCCCGCTGGCGACGGCGCTTGCGATGGTCGAGCCCCTGCTGCCCGCCGAGGGCCGCGCCGCGCGTCTCGACTCCGGCCGCGCGTTCGTCCGATTCCTCGCGCAGCATGTCGCCGACGACCCCTGGGTCGGCGGTTTCCGCAATCCAAGCGCCCTGCGCGGCCTCGTCCGAGGCGATCTCTCGAGCGACGACTGTCCGCCCGGCCCGACCGCCGCCGGGCTTCTCCTCGCGCTTGCCGTCTCGGAAAATGCCTCGCGATTTGCCGCGGATGCGGACGGGAAGGCGCCCTGAAGGGCATCCTGCGGCGGAGAACCTTTGGAAATTCGACTTTCGCCTCGGAAATGGCGATACTTCGGAGTCGTATATTCACCACAGTCGAGGCGGCGGCCCTCTGGCCCCCCAGACGCACCTGACGGAGCTGCCATGAACCTCAAGCCCGCTTCGATTGCCCTCTTCGCCCTCGCCACCCTCGGCAGTTCGCTCATCGCGGGCAAGGCCGAGGCGCAAGGCCTCTCCGAGCGCCTCAAGGGCGTGGCGGAGCAGCGCCGCGCCGAGCGCGCGAACGACACGGGCCGGGGCGCGCTGCTTGGCGCGCTCCTCTACACCGACATCTCGGTGAACTTCGACAAGACCACCGCGCGCACCGCGTTCGAGTACATCGCGAGCGAGATCGGCGTGCCGCTCGTCGTGCGCTTCGAAGGCGACCGCGGATCGGGCAGCGCGACCAACATCGATCCCGAGCTCGAGATCTCGCTGCAGATCGAGGGTGCGCCCGCGATCACCGTGCTCGAGCGCCTGCTCGAGATGTGCGCGACCGACGAGGCCTGCACCTGGCAGCTCCGCGACGGCTTCATCGAGGCGGGCACGAAGGGCGCGCTCTCGGTTCCCGCGGCGCGCGAGCTGCGCATGTACCCCGTGCGCGACCTCCTCTTCGAACCGACCTACTTCGACAACGCGCCTGACTTCAACCTGAGCGCCGCGCTTTCGCAGGGCAACCAGCAAGGTGGCCAGGGCGGTGGCGGTGGCGGAGGCGGTGGCGGCGGATTCGGCGGCGGCGGCGGCGGATTCGGTGGTGGCGGCGGCGGCTCCGGTGGCATCGGCGGCGGCGGCGGCGGCATCATCGGCGACCCCGGTGAAGATCCCGAGCGCCGCAGCGAGGACGAGAAGTCCCAGCAGCTCATGGACATCATCATGGAGCAGTGCGAGCCCGAGGCGTGGACCGACAACGGCGGCGACGCTGCGAGCATGCGCTACTACCAGGGCGTGCTGATCATCCGCGCTCCCGACTACATCCACCGCCAGATCGACGGCTACCCGTTTGCTCCGAAGCGTCCGGCGCGCGCGACGACTTCGGCGAGCTCGGGTGAAGGCGGCGCGCGGCGCTATGTGACCTTCACCAGCAGCATCTCGGTGGTCGACAATGTGCAGTTCCGCAGCGTGCCCGTGCAGGGCGCGGTCGGCGGCAACGGTGGCAACACCGGCGGCACGACCGGTTCGCCGATCGTGAAGGACTCCGGCAAGACGGCCACCCCGCCGTCGAAGCCCGCCGACGGCGGCAAGCCCGACGCTCCGAAGAAGTAAGCGTGCTTCGACCCGTTCGCGAGTGACGGCAGTATTCCGGAGGCCCTTTCGCCATGCGGACCGCTTTCGCCTTGATTGGATCCGTCTCCTGCTTGCTGCTGGCCGGCCAGGCCGTCGCGGACGACGCGAAGCCGCAGGCCGCGAAGGCCCCTGCAGCCGCTCCCGCCGCTGCGCCGCCAGACCGCGTGCTGCACCAGGTCGTCGAGATCCGCAACGAATGGACCAAGACGCGCCGCGCCGACGCGCCGCCGCTCGAGACTGCGGAAGACCGCGGCCGAGAGCAGGTCGGACGGCTGCTCTTCTCGAAGGTGACGCTTGAGTTCGAGGAGGTCACGCTGCGGGAGGCGCTGCGTGCGCTCCGACGCGAACTCGGCCTCAACATGGTGGTGTTCCTCGCCGACCCGTCCGGCAAGGTGGAACGCCCCGGCTTCGACGGCGAGCAGATCGTGTCGCTCTCGCTGCGGGATGTCGACGGCCGCACCGCACTCGAGGCGCTGACCTCGATCGCAGGGAAGCAAGTCACCTGGCAGATCCACAACGGCATGATCGAGGTCGGCCCGCGCGCCCATCTCGCACGCCCCGATGCGCGCGAGACCCGCGTCTACGAGACCACCGACCTCGCGATCGATCCGCCGGACTGGGAGCCCCGCAAGACGATCCAGCGCCGCAACTCCGACGAGGTGATCGGCGAGCTGGTGAAGATGATCGTGACCCACTGCGAGCCCGACGCGTTCCTCCCGGCGCCGGCGACGCGCGTCGACGAGGAGACCGGCCGCGTGGTGCCGAGGCAGCACACCACCCCGCCCGCGAACGGCGGCGACAAGAAGAAGTCCGCCGGAGCGCGCGCCAATCCGAACACCGCCTCGACCGCGAACTTCGATCCCGAAGAGGCGCAGGTCTTCGTCAACGGCCGCTGGGCGTCGATCCAGGTGAAGGACAACAACCTCGCGGTGCTCGCGCCCGACTTCGTGCATCGCGCGATCGACGGGTATCCAGCGCCGATCCCGCCCCCCGCAGCCGAGTGAGCGGCTCCGCGCGTGCGCGGCGGTGATACGCTCCGCGCACACGGATGGCCCGCTTTCGCAAGGATTCTGCGCTTCGCTCCGATCTCCACGCCTGCACGGGCGACGGGATGACCTATTCGTTCATGGTCGGGACGGGCGAGACCTACTTCGCGGCGTTCGCGATCGCGCTCGGCTCGAGCGACCGGGTGGGCGGCCTGATCGCCTCGGTGCCGCCGCTCGTGGGCGCCACGCTGCAGCTCTTCGCGCCGATCCTCGCCGCCCGGGTCAAGAGCCCGTCGCGCTGGATCCAGACCTGCGCGATCCTGCAGGTTGCGAGCTTTATCCCGATGATCGTCGGCGCGATCTTCGGCGTGCTGCCGATGTGGGTGCTCTTCATCGTCGCGGGCATCTACTGGACCGCGGCGCTCGGCGCGGGCGGCGTCTGGAACACCTGGGTCGGACTCTGCTTCCCGTCGTCGATCCGCCCCCGCTACTTCGGGATCCGCAGCCGGCTCTGCCAGGCGACGCTGCTCGCGGCGCTCATCATCGCGGGCGTCATCCTCCAATCGACCGACGGGACGCGGTGGGAGCTCGCGGGCTTCGCGGCGCTCTTCGTGCTTGCCGCCGGCGCGCGCGCCGCGAGCATTCCGTATCTCAAGCAGCAGCGCGACCCTCCCGAGTGGCCCGAGCACCGCGGGGTTCCCCTCTGGCACTTCGTCACCGCGTTCTGGCGGCGCGCCGACGCGCGGCTGCTCGCGCTCCTCATCACGATGCAGATCGCGGTGCAGATGGGGCAGCCGTTCCTCAACCCGTTCCTGCTCAAGCAGCTGGATGTCTCGCCGGCGCTCTACCTCGGCCTGATCGGCGCCAGCTTCGCGGCGAAGAGCATCGCGCTGCCGTTCCTCGGCATGTACGCGAAGTCGCGCGGCGCCCGCAGCCTGCTTGCGATCGGCGCGGTCGGCACCGCGTTCATGATCCTGCCGTGGATCTGGGTCGCCTCGGTGCCCGGCATGTTCGCGATCCAGGCCGTCAGCGGCGTGCTGCAGGGCGCGTGGGAACTCGCGGCGTTCCTCCTCTTCCTCGAGACGATCCCGTCGAACGAACGCACGAGCGTGATGACGGGCTACTTCTTCCTGAACTCGCTCGCGATGGCGGGCGGATCGCTCATCGGGGCCGCGATGCTCGGCGACTCGCCCGATCCGTCGACCTACGCGCTTGTCTTCGCGGTCTCGACGGGCGCGCGCGTCGCGGCGCTCTTCCTGCTGCCCTTCGTGCATGTCGAGGTGCTGCGCGCGATTCCGCTGATCTCGTCGACCCTCGCGGTGCGCCTGAACGCAGGCTCGATCGAGACGCCGATTCCCGATTCGATTGACGAGCGGCCGAAGAGCGATTGAAATGACCTCGTGACGAGTCCCGCCTCCCAGACGACGCCGCTCCGCGACCCCGTGCTTCTCGCAGCGTGCGCGATCGGCCTCGCCTGCGCAGCGCTTGCGCTCGTGCCGACGGCAACCTTCGCGGAGGCCTTCGCCCATCCGCAGCGCGTCGAGCGGCTTGGCGGAGCGATTCCCGAGGCGACCACGCGCGGCGCCGGGTTCTTCCGCATCGCGCTCGCGGTGGCGGCGGTCCTTGTTCCGTTGCTCGTCTGGATGCTCGGGCGCGCATGCCCGCGACACGAGATGCGCCCACCGCGGTCGATCGTGCCGGCCACGCGCGGCGGGTGGATGCTGCTCGCGTCGATCGTTGCGCTCGGAGGCGCAC
>JBKCZS010000075.1:0-25684 GCA_046337925.1 bacterium
GATCCGGTCGATGCGCGCCACGCGCGGCGTCGGCTCGATTCGGCGCGCCTCGTGGCACCAGTCGCCCTCGCGGGCGAGCATCGGGCAGCGCGCCTGATGGAGGCATGGCGCGACGACATGCATTCCGCCGCGCGCGCAGAGGTCGTCGCGCAGCGCCATGAGCGCGCGCGTCGTCGTGCGCAGCGCCGGTTCGATCACGACGAGCGGCGCGTGTCGCGCCCAGCCCGCGACGAGGTCGACGGTCGCTGCGCCGTGGCGCTCGCCGATCAGCAGCTCGTTGATCGCCGTCTGGCAGAGGATGATGTCGCACGGCGGCGGGGGCGCCGCGCGGAAGTCGCGCGCGTCGACCGCAACCGTCGCCTCGACGCCGGCCGCCGCCGCCGCCACGCGCACCGCCGATTCGTACGCGCGCGCCGCCGGCACGCCGAGTTCGACCGCGTGGAACTCGACGCGCGCGGGGGCCGCGATGCCGCGCGCGGCCCGCGCGCCGGCGAGCCACGCGAGGAATCCGACGCTCGTCGCGCCGACGCCCGCGCCGAAGTCGACGACGCGCACGCGCTCGAGCGCGGCGAGCCGCGCGAACGCCTCGCTGCGTGCGGCGCACTCCCCGCTTCGCGCAGCGCATTCCCCGCTTCGCGCAGCGCATTCCTCGATCGCCAGCACCACCTTCGGCGCGTCGCTCGCGAGAAAGTACTCGCGCTTCGCCGCGAGATGCACGGCGTCGGCCTGCTCGCGCGCGAGCCGGCCGCGGTCGGTCGTGTAGAGGTCGGAGAGGCGCTCGACCGCCTTCGCGAGCGCGGCGTCGGGCATCGCGTTCGCGTCGGCCGCGAGCGACTCCTCGACGGCGACGATGCACTCGCGGGCAGCGGGGTGAAGCAAACGCGCGCGGAGGGATTCGAACCCCCAACCGTCGGTTCCGAAGACCGATGCTCTATCCAATTGAGCTACGCGCGCACGGCGTTCTGCCGCGCACAGCGTAGCGCGAACAGGCCTCGGCGGGAAGTGCTACTCTTTCGGCCGCTCGATCGAAACGAGGAACACCCATGGGAATCATGCAAGGCAAGCGCGGACTCGTCACCGGAGTCCTTCACGAGACCAGCATCGCGACCGCGATCACCCAGAGCCTGCTGCGCGAGGGCGCGGAATGCCTCTTCACCCATATGCCCGGCGAGAAGATGGAGCGCCGCACGCGCAAGATCGCCGAGGGCTTCGGCGTCGCGAACCCGTGGCTCCAGCCGATGGATGTCGGGCAGGACGCCGACATCGCCGCGTGCTTCGAGCGCGTGGGCAAGGACTTCGGGCAGATCGACTTCATCGTGCATTCGATCGCCTTTGCCGACAAGGACTGGCTGAAGCTCGGCAAGTTCGCTGCCACGCCGCGCGCCGTCTTCGCGAACGCGATGGACATCTCGGCCTTCAGCTACATGGCGATGGCGAACGCCGCGATACCCGTCCTCAAGGACGGCGGCTCGATGATCGGCCTCAGCTACTACGGCGCCGAGAAGGCCGTGCCCGGCTACAACGTGATGGGCGTCGCCAAGGCCGCGCTCGAGGCGACCAACCGCTACCTCGCGATGGAGCTCGGCCGCGTCAAGAACATCCGCTGCAATCTCGTGTCGGCGGGCCCGATCAAGACGCTCTCGGCATCGGCGGTCGGCGGGTTCGACTCGATCCTCGACCGGATCCCGCAGGTCGCGCCCTTGCCGCGCAACATCGTGGCGGCGGAGGTCGCCGATGCAGCCGCGTTCCTGCTGTCCGACCTCTCGCGAGGGACGACCGGACAGGTGCTGTATGTCGACAGCGGCTATTCGATCATGGGTCTGTGAACCGGGGTCCGCGCGCGCCGAGGTGACGCAGCCGTTCAGCGTTCGCTGAAGGGGTGCGGGCACTCTTCGGCGTCGGTGCGCGGCGCCGGCTGCGAGGCCGGGACCGGCTTCGGCAGGAGCGACCGCTCGAACGCCCACGGGCGCTCGGAATCGCGGTCCGACTTCGGAACCAGGTGCTCGCGGATGATCTCGCGCAGCGCATCGAGGCCTTCGCCAGACTTGCCGCTCACGCAGAGGTCCGCGTTGGAGCGGACGGCGCAGTCGCTCGCCGAGGGGTCGTCGACCTTCGAGTAGACGAGGAGATCGGCCGCGCGCGGCAGGTCGATCCACGGCAGGCCCGGGGCCGCGAGCGAGATCACGAAGTCAGCGTCGCGGATGAGGCTCTGCGACAGCTCGATCGCGGTGCGCTCCTCCTCGTCGGTCGTCTCGCGGACGCCCGGCAGGTCGAACCACTCGACGACGAGACCCGCAAGGTCGATCCGTGCGCTGACGGCGTCGCGCGTCGTGCCCGGAAGCGGCGAGGTGAGCGCGTAGTCCATGCCGAGGAGCGCGTTCGAGAGCGTGCTCTTCCCGGTGTTCGGGAGGCCGATCAGCGCGACGCGCGGCGGATCGACGAGGTGCATCAGCCGCTTCGAGCGGGCGAAGTCCTCGGCGGTGAACGGAGCATCGCCGTGGGCGGCCCAGCGGCCGCTCTGCGCGAGGAGCAGTCGCACCGCGAGCGGACTCGCCGCGCGGGCGAGCGTCGCCAGCGCGAGAGCCTCGATGCGGTCGGCCGCCTCCGGAAACAGTTCGAGCGGGTCGAGCGATGCGCGTGCGGCGTTCGGATCGTCGATCCAGTTCGCTCCGTGCGCCGCGAACCACTCGGCGAGCCGTTCGACGATGCGCGTGCCGCCGTGCGGCATGATCTGGGCGCGCTCAGGCGCGAGCCGCGCGACGAGGCCGTCGTCGATGCGGTCGAATCGCCGAAGCGAGAGGCCACCGACGGCGACATCGCGTCCGCAGAGCGCCTGGAGGCACGCCGACACATCGCCGACCATCTCGATCATGGCGACTGCGCCGGCGCCATGCGGCGTCGCGCGGTAGCAGGCGACCTCGAGCGGCGACGAAGTGACATCGCCGGAGGTCTGGTGGTTGGGCTCATCGGAGCCTGGCATCGGAGGCAATGATCGGCGCAATACGGCCTTTAGGTCAGGGAAACCGCCTCTGAAGGCCGTTTCGGCACCGCTTTCGTAAGGCTTGTACCCCGAGTCCGAGTAACTCTCCGCCTGCGGAGTCAGTCGTGGTCGCAGTCGGGACCGCACTCGTGGTCGTGCGGGAGGGCCTCGCGCCGCAAAGTTCTCGGCCGCCCTGTACCACCGAGCGAAGTCGGTTCGATGTCTTCGGGCAGGATCGAGAAGTCGCCGCCTTCGCGAGAGCGTCCGGCGCGGTCCTCGCCGACGGCCTCCTCCGGATCGAGCGCCGCGCGTGCTGCGAGCGCGATGCCGCGCAGCACGAGATCGGGCACCACCTGGTTCACGAGCTCGTCGTCGGCGAACAGCGCCGCTGCGTCGCCGCCGGTCGCGATAACGAGGGGAAAGCCGCCGTACTGCTCGGCGTAGCGCTCGATGAGGCGCCACGCAAGCCCGCGGACGCCGTGGTACGCGCCCCGCAGCATGGCCTCGCGGGTATCGGCGCCCCACGCGGTGCCCTCCGGCACCTCGAAGTCGATCGCGGGCAACGCCGCGGTGTGCTCGTGCATCGCCTTCAGCTGCATGCGGATGCCGGGGGCGATCGCGCCGCCATGGAAGACGCCCTCGCCGTCGACGAAGTCGACCGTCACGCAGGTCCCCGCGTCGATCACGATGCAGGCCTGCTTGAGGCGAGCGAACGCGGCCGCGGCGTTGAGAAGGCGATCGACGCCAGGCGTGGCGCCCGGCGCAAGGCAAGTGCCGATCGGCACGGGCATGTCGGTCGGGACGCTGTAGATGTCGGTCGCGAGCTGGTCGCGGAGCATCGCGACGAGCGTGTCGGATACGGGCTTGTTCACGCTCGCGAGGACCACCGAGCAGTCGGGCTCGGCGCCGACCGTCTCGTAGAGCCGCGCAGCGGCCTCGACCGCGCCCGCGAGATCGTCGGTCTTGACGAACACGGTCTCCTCGGGTTCGTTCTGCACGAATGCTGCGAGCTTGATGCGCGTGTTGCCGACCTGGATGGCGAGGACGGGCGGCTGACGGGTGTCTTTCATGGGTTGGCTCGCATGGTATCGCTCGCTGGATGCCGATCGCTCGGTGTTGGTGGGCGCGTCAGGATCAGACCCGCGCGGGAATGGCTTGCGTTCGCGCCGCGATGGCGGACTCGATCTCGGCCTTCAGGGCGGCGAAGAGCGTCGCCGTGACGGGGCCTGCCTTGCCATCGCCGACCGCGCGGCCGTCGAGCCGCACGACCGCGCTCGCGAGCCGGCTGCTCGACGAGATCATCACCTCGTCGGCGCGGGCGAGTTCCTCGAGACGGATCGCGCGGACCTCGGTGCGCACCCCGGTCGCGCGCGCTGCGCGCAGCAGGTCGGCGCGCGCCGTGCCGTGCAGGATCGGAGGGTCCTCGTCGATCGGTGGCGTCGCGAGGACGCCGTCCGAGACGATCGCGACATTGGAGTACGCGCCCTCGCCGACGATGCCGCCGCGGTGGAGGATCGACTCGGCGGCGCCCGATTCGGCGGCCTCGAGGAGATGCAGGATGTTGCCCATCAGCGCGGTCGTCTTGATCTCGCAGCGCGTCCAGCGCGTGTCTTCGGCGATGACCGCGCCGATCTCCTGCGGCGCGACGAGGGTCGAGATCGGCGGCGCAGGCGTCGCCATCGCGAACACGGTCGGCGCGAGCGGTTCGGCCGGCACATGCGAGCGCGTGCGCCCGGCGCCGCGCGTCACCTGCAGGTACACGATCGCGTCCGCAAGCGCGTTCGCCTCGAGAAGCGACGCGCAGATCGCGCCCAGCGCCCGCGGGTCGAAGCCGTGGCGCACCGTGTCGATGCGTGCGAGCGACAGGCTGCGCGCGAGCCGCGTCGCGTGCGCCTCGAGGCCGACGCCGTGGTGCGCGAAGAACCGCACGACCTCGTAGACACCGTCGCCGAAGAGAAAGCCGCGGTCGAGCACGCTGATGTGCGCGTCGCGTTCGTCGATGAGGCGGCCGTTGAGGTGGACCTTCACAGGAGTCGTTTCGGGCTCGGGAATCCCGAGTCTATCAGCCCTTTGCGGCCCGCACGAACGCGTCGACGCGCGCGCGGTCGAGTTCGTTCGACCAGACGCCGCCGTGCTTGAGGTCGCTTCCCACGATCACCGCGTCGGCGACCGAAAGCGCCTCGCGCACGCTCGAGGCGGTGGCGCCGCTGCCGGCGAGCACGGGAATCCCGCAGGACTTCCGAGCCGCCGAGAGATCGGAGATCGGGGTCGCGATGCCGGTCGCCGTTCCGGTCACGATCACGCCGTCGGCTCCGAAGAACTGCGCGGCGTGCGCGTGGTCGGCGAGCGAGGTGTCCGAGGTGATCGCGTTCGCGGTGTGCTTCTTCTTGATGTCGCAGAAGACCGCGATCTTCTCCGCGGCCGGGCCGAGCGCTCGGCGGTAGCGGAGGAGCGGTCCCGCGGAGGCCTCGGCGAGCAGCCCCTCGTCGGCGACGGCGGCGAAGACGAAGCCCTCGGCGCGGATGAACGAGCAGTCGGCCGCGAGGGCGACCGCGAGCGCGGCCTCGTTGGCGCCGGCGAGCACCTGCACGCCGAGCGGCACGCCTACGGCGGCGCGGACCTCGCACGCGGCGCGCGTGAACGCGGCGACGACCTCCGGGCCGACGCTGCGCGCGAGGTACGGCGCATCGTGCATGTTCTCGAGGAGGATCGCGTCGAAGCCGGCGGCCGCCAGCACCTTGGCCTCCTCGACGGCGTGACGGGCGACCTCTTTCGGCGTGAGCGCGGCGCGCGGCGAACCGGGAAGCGGCTGGAGGTGCACCATCGCGACGATGGCGCGGTCGCGTCCGAGGACCGTGGAGACAGGGCGGGGCGGGTAGGGGGTCGGCATGGGCTGCTGCTCGCCGTTTCGCGGCGGCACGCGAGTGTAACCGCGGAGGGAAGCCGCATTTGGCCGCACGCGCGGGGCCAGGTTGAAGACCCACGCGGAGCCATGTTGAAGACCCACGCGAAGCCATGTTGAAGACCCACGCGGAGCGGTCTATCCTCTGCCCCTTCCCCTACGGAGATCCACCATGGCAGTCCGCATCGCAATCAATGGTTTCGGCCGCATCGGCCGCCTCGTCACCCGCATCGCAACCGCGCGCGGCGGCTTCGAGGTCGTCGGCGTGAACGACCTCGTGCCTGCGGACAACCTTGCCTACCTTCTCAAGTACGACACCTCGCACGGCCGCTTCGACGCCGAGGTCAAGGCCGAGGTGAAGGCCGACGGCGACGCGATCGTCGTCAACGGCAGGCGGATCGCCTGCTCCGCGGTGAAGGATCCCGCGCAGCTTCCGTGGAAGGCGCAGGGGGTCGACTATGTGCTCGAGGCGACCGGCCTCTTCACCGCCGCCGAGGATGCGCGCAAGCACCTCGACGCCGGCGCGAAGCGCGTGCTGATCTCGGCGCCGACGAAGAGCGAGAAGGAGATCCCGACCTTCGTCCACGGCGTCAACTGCTCGAAGTACGACCCCGCGGTGCACACCGTGCTTTCGAACGCGAGCTGCACCACCAACTGCCTCGCGCCCGTCGTGAAGGTGCTCCTCGACCACTGCGGGATCGAGGAAGGCCTGATGACGACCGTGCATGCGGTCACGGCCACCCAGCCGACGCAGGACGGCCCGTCGAAGAAGGACTGGCGCGGCGGCCGCAACGCGTACATGAACATCATCCCGAGCTCGACCGGCGCCGCGAAGGCGTGCGCGCTCGTCCTCCCGGAGACGAAGGGCAAGCTCACCGGCATGAGCTTCCGCGTGCCGACGGCGAATGTCTCGTGCGTCGACCTCACCTTCCGGCCGTCGAAGGCCACCAGCATCGAGGCGATCAACGCCGCGATGAAGGCCGCGAGCGAAGGCCCGCTCAAGGGCATCCTCGGCTACACCGAGGAAGAGGTCGTCTCGAGCGACTTCATGAGCGATCCGCGCAGCTCGATCTTCGACGCGAAGGCGGGCATCCAGCTCTCCGACCGCTTCTTCAAGATCGTCAGCTGGTACGACAACGAGTTCGGCTACGCCACGCGCTGCGTCGACATGCTGTCGATGATGGCGAAGAAGGACGGCAAGTAGTTCGGACTTGGGCGGCGCTTTCTCTTGCGAGCGCAAGATCGTGCGGTAGCATGACGGGATGCTGCCGTCGTTGCTTTCGTCGCTCGTGTTGACCGTGGTTCCGGGCGCGGATCTCGAGCAGGGCTACACGCTCCGCGTCTACGACATCGGCCGTCCGCTCGACCGCATCGCGCGCGTGGCCGAGGACGCCACCCCGAACATCGACCGGCTCGAGGACCGCATCGACTTCAGCGACGAGTCGTCGCTTGTCGGCGCGGGCGGCCCGACCGACTTCTTCGCGGTCGAGGCGCTGGGCTTCCTCGAGATCGCCGAGGCGGGCGAGTATGTGTTCGAGCTCCGCTCCGACGACGGCGGGCGCCTCGAGATCGACGGCAAGCCCGTGATCGTGCACGACGGCGTCCATCCGCCGCACCCGAAGGAGGGAGCGGTCACGCTCGCCGCGGGGCTGCACGCGTTCCGCGTCGACATGTTCGAGAACCAGGGCGGCTGCGCGCTCATCCTCAACTGGAAGAAGCCGGGCAGCGGACGCTTCACCGTGGTACCGCCGGAGGCCTTCCGCACCGAGAAGGGCGTCACGCGCGTCGTCTCCGCGGGCACCAAGGTCTACAAGGACGGCCGCGAGAACGCGCGGCCCGGCGACGGACTTCCCATCGAGACCGCGCACCCGATGTTTGCGGTCGAGCCGCTGCGGCCTGCGGGCTTCGAGCCGCGGATCGGCGGCATGGCGTTCCTCCCCGACGGGCGCCTCGTCGTCAGCGACTTCGAGCCGATGAACAACGGCGAACTGCGCGAGAAGCCCAACGGCACGGTGTTCATCCTCTCGAATGTGGTCGGAGGGACACCCGAGACGGTGAAGTTCGAACAGCTGCCGGGCGAGTACCACGATCCGTGCGGCATCGTGGCGGTGGATGGCGACATCTACATCTCGCATCGCCCCGGCATCGACCGTCTCCGCGACCTCGACAAGGACGGTGCGTTCGAGACGCACGAGGAGTGGGCGCGTCCGTGGGTCGGCGACAACTACCACCACTTCTCCTTCGGCCTGAAGGAGAAGGACGGCTGGATCTACGGCACGCTGTCGACCTCGATCTACTTCGGGAACACCATCGAGCGGGAGGGCGTGATCGGCGGCACGCCCGGGCTCAACGGTCCGAACCCGCCGCACCGTGGAACGCTCTACCGGATCAACATCAAGACGAAGGAAGTCGAGTGGATCTCCGGCGGGTTCCGCACGCCGAACGGCGTCGAGGTGACGCCGTCGGGCGATGTCTTCGTGAGCGACAACCAAGGCGCATGGCTGCCCGCGAGCAAGCTGGTGCACGCGAACCAGGGGCGCTTCTACGGCCACTACAACGGCCGCCAGAAGTCGCGCGTGTATCCGGAGGGCGGCCACGCGAGCCTCTACAGCGAGAACCCGCCGTCGCCACCCGCGGTGTGGCTGCCGCAGAACGAGATCGCGAACTCGCCGACCACGCCGCTCGTGATCCGCGATGGCCGCTACAAGGGCGACCTGTGGCTGTCCGAGATCACGCTCGGCGGCATCAACCGCGTGTCGCTCGAGGTCGTCGCGGGTGAACTGCAGGGCTGCGCGTACCGCGTCGGCAACGGCCTCGAGGGCGGCGCGCAGCGCATCGTGTACGGACCCGACGGCGCGCTCTACGCGGGCTCGATCGGCTCGGGCGGCAACTGGAATTGGCGCGACAAGCGCTTCGGCCTCGAGCGCCTGCGTTTCACGGGGACCGAGGCGTTCGAGATCGCGCGCGTGAGCGCGGAACCGGACGGGCTGACGGTCTCGTTCACGAAGCCGGTCGATCCGTCGTGGCTGCGCGATGCGGGCAACTTCCGCCTGCGCCAGTGGCGCTACGAGCCGACCGAGCAGTACGGCGGTCCGAAGATCGACGACGAGGCGGTCGAGGTCGCGGAGGCGGTTCCGTCGGCCGCGGGCGACACGGTGTACCTGCGCGTGCCCGGCATCAAGGCGGGGCGCGTCGTGCATCTCCACGCGAGCCCAGTGTCGAGCGACGGCGAGAAGATCTGGTCGGCCGAAGCGTGGTACACCATGAACGCGAAGCCGACCGCCGAGTCGCCCGCCGTACGCGCCGACCTGCTGACGCCGAAGCCGAGGCCCTGAGAGATCGAAGGACACGAGCGATGGACACGCTGATCTTCCTCCTGATCGTGCTCACCTTCGTGGCCATGTGGCGCGGCAAGCACCGCGCCGCGGGGGTGCTGTTCGTGCTTGCGCTCATCGCGATGCTCTTCCTCTTCCGCCACCACGCGACGGACACGCTTCCGATCTCGCTCTGAGCGCCGCATGACCGCCTTCCGCGCCATCCTCGCCATGTTCTGCATCCTCGCCGTGTGCGGCGTGCTGCTCGGCGCGTTCGGCGCGCAGCTGAAGGGCGACATGCCGTGCCCGCTCTGCATCCTGCAGCGGATGGCGATGCTCCTCTGCGTGGCGGGCCCGGCGTGGCTCCTCGCGCGGTCGTGGAAGCGCGAGGTCGATGCGATCGACTACGCGCAGTGCTACGGCGCAAGCATCATCGCCGCGCTCGCGGGCGCCACGATGTCGGGCCGCCAGGTGCTCATCCACATCGCGCCGGGCGACCCCGGCTACGGCGAGCCGATGCTCGGCATGCATCTCTACTCGTGGGCGTTCGTGGTGTTCGCGACGGTGATCCTCGTGAGCGGTCTACACATGCTCGCGCTGCCGCGGCGCACCGAGCGCCTGCCGTTTGCGGGCGCGTCGCGCGTGGTCGTCGGCCTCGCGGTCGCGATCGCGGCGCTCCACATGGTCGCCGTGTTCTTCGAGGAAGGCTTCCACGCGGTGCTGCCTGACAACCCGACCGAGTATCGTCTGCTTGACGACCTCGGGATCCACCGCGAGGCTGCGCCTCCGGCCGAAAGCGAGACTCCGACGCCATGAACGCGACAGCGACATCGATCGATACCCGCAAGGCCCAGCGACGCGAACTCGCCTTTCATTGCACCGGCTGCCTGAAGAGCGACCTCGCGCAGATCGAGGCCGCCGACCGCGCCGGCACGCTGCGCGTCACCGGAAACTGGACGGCGGGTGAGATCCTCGACCATGTCGCGAAGACGATCGAGTTCTCGATCGACGGGTTTCCGCCGGAGATCCGGGTCGCGTGGCCCGTGCGCATCGTCGCGCGGCTGATGAAGGGGCGCATGACGAGCGGCAAGACGCTACCCGCCGGCTTCAAGCTGCCGAGGGAGTCGGCTGCGTTCCTTCCGAAGTCGGGCACATCGACCGCCGTTGGACTCGCGCGCCTGCGCCGGGTCGTTGAGCGACTCGACGCAGGCGCGCGGTGTGTCCATCCGAGTCCTGCATTCGGTGCGATGTCGCACGACGAATGGATGCGCCTCCATCTCGCGCACGCGCAGCTTCACTTCGGCTTCATGCAGCTGTGAATCAGCCGCGACGCCGCGAGCGCGCGAGTCCGGCCAGCCCGAGCAGCGCGATCGCGCCCGGCGTCGGCACGACGAACGAAGAGCCCGCCTGGATCCAGAAGCGCGGGCGCTCGTCGTTGCCGCCCCCCGCGGTGAACATGAGGCTTCCGGTCGCGAGGATGTCCGAGCTGCCGCCGGTGTAGGCGAAGAGCTGCGTCGTCGCGGTGCCGTTGGCACTGGAGAAGGTGCCGAAGTTGGTTCCGTTGAGCGTGAAGTCGATGACCGAGACGCCCGCAAGCGGCGAGTCGTTGCCCTGCAGGAACAGGCTGACCTCGTTGAAGCCTCGGTTCGCGAGGGTTGGCGACAGGGAAGTCACGCTCTCCTGGGGATCGAAGAAGTCGCCGTCGCGGTTGAAGTCGATCGACCAGCTCGCAGTGCCCGTCGCCGCGTCGTACGCGAAGGCGAAGCCCGCGTACTCGCCGTAGGACCACGCCGGAGTGCCGACGGGGTTGAGCTGCAGTCCGGTTGGCGCCGGATTTCCCGGCGTGAACAGCACGCCCTCGAACCCGGTCTGGCCGTTGCGCGCGCGGGCGGAGATGTCGGTCGGCGTGGTTGCCGAGCCCGCCACCGCGACATACGAGCCATGCGCGACCGCCGGGGCGATCGAGAGGGTTGCGAGGAGCGAAACAAGCGCGCGTCCGTTCAGCTGGTTCATGGATCACATCTCCGAGGTGGTTCGATGACTGGGCAAGACCGTGGCACCCGAGGGCCCACGACCCTGATGGGCGCAAACGCGGCCTCAGGCGTGTCATCGCTTGGCTCAAAGGCGGGCGAGCCGAAACGCGTGAAGCGATTTTCTTGCAGCGCTCCCTCCCAGTCGGGGGGGCAGGCGGGCGGTCGCGCGGACTTCAGCGCGGCGTACGCCAGCGGACGACGAGCGACGCGGGCACCGGCGGATACGCCATCGCCACGCGGATGAGACGGTAGTTGCACGGATCTTGGCCGAGCGCTGCGAATGCGCGCTCGATCATGGGCACATAGTTGGGAACCGTCGCGACCTCGAGGATCTTGGTCCTCTCGTCGGCGGCGAGGTCGTCGGAGATCGTCGGCGTGCAGTCGATCGGAATCCGTGTCGGTTCGCGCGTGGCCGCGTCGTGCGGCACGGGGCCGCCGAGCGTTCCGAAGATGGCGGCGTCGAGCGAATCGGTGCAGTCGATCGACCGGTGGACGAAGAGGTCGGAGACGAGGTGTTCCGAGGGGATCGTGATCGCCGTGATGAACTGCGAGAATCCGTCGTCGCGTCCATCGCTCCTGCGCGCGTACGAGCGCTCGAGCACGCTTGCGAAGAAGAGGTCCGCCTCGCCGATGCGCCCGATCGGGCCGTTGTCGAGGGAGATCGTGAGCTTGCCGTCGGCTTCCGCGCGCGTCACGCTTGCCTCGGGGAACGAGGAGAACTCGCGAAGCAGGAAGTCGGGTGGGCCATCGAGGGGGCCGGAAAGCAGCGGGCGCGCCGACGCCGGTGCGTTGGCGGTCGAGATCAGCGAGCGAAACACCGGGAGTTTCGCGATCGGCCGCAGGCGCCGCAGGCCCACGAGCCCGACGAGCATCGTCAGGTCTGCGTTCTCCGCGCTGTTGCCGCTCGGCGAGATGATCTGCGCCGTGACGCGTGCGGCCGCCTGCACGCCGAACACGCCCGCGGCGCCTCGGAAGGCAAGCCGGCGCGACTGCTCGAGGTTGGCGCCCGACCGCAGCCCGTCGAGGACGAGCTCGAAGTCGGCGCGTCCACCGAAGTGGCGGTTCACCATCTGATCGAAGTCCGCAAGCGCGTCGCGCAGCCGCTGGACCAGCGCGATCGGGACGCCCGCCGCCTCGAAGGCGCGGAGATAGATCGCGACCCCCTCGGGGCCCGGCAGCATCGGTGCGGCATCGAGCGCGTCCTCCTCGATCAGGATGCGCGCGAACTTCCAGGTCAGGTTCTTGTTGAGCTTGAGGCGCCGCGAGACTTCCTGCGGCTTGAGTGGATCCACGCCCACCGCGTCGCTGAGCGACTGGACCGCATGCCTGATCGCCGCGATCGCGCTCTCGCACTCGTCGCGGAACGCGCCAAGCAACTCGACCCGCCGCACCGGCGCCACGCGAGAAACGGGCGTCTCGCGCGTCTCGTCCGGAAGCGAGCGCTTCGAGAGTCGGGCGCCTCGGGCGGGTTTGTGGCGGGGACTGTCCATCGAGGGGGGGTGCTCAGGCTGACGAAGCGAGACGCAGGAAGAGGACTTTACAGGACATTCCGCGACGAACCTGCCGCAGACCGCCTCCGAGGGCGAATGAGTTTCCCCAAGGATATCTCGGGATTTTCCCTAGGGAAGTTTGCAGGTGCCGTTTCTGCACATAGATTTCACACGCCGCGAAGCGATGCCGCGGCGGAGCCTGCCGTTCGGGCTGGCGCTGTTCGCATCGCTCGATCTGGCCTTAGTCCCCGCCTCTCACGGCACCGTTGTTTCGTTCGAGGAGTCCCATGAAGATCAAGTCCCAACTGTTCGTCGGCCTGTTCCTTTCCGCCTCGGTCACCGCGTCCGTGCTCGCAGGGGAGACCTGGCAGGTGCTTGTGGTCGTCGATGGAAGCGCGCCCGCCAGCATCAGCGGCGTCAAGGGTGCCGTGTGGGTTCCGAACTCGCTCAACAACCCGGTCATCGATCAGGACGGCTTCGTCACCTTCCGCGGAACCCTCGCGGGGGCAGGCATCACGGCGACCGGCGCGAATGCGAACCACATCGTCGTCGTGAACGGTGATGGCAGCGGTCCCAGGAGCGTCGACGCGCGCCACAACTCCGGCGTTCCCGGCAACACGCCCGCGACCGCGATCTTCTCGCGCACGGGAAGCCCGAACAACTCGATCGCGAGCGCCAACAACATCTCCGAAGACGGCGGGATTCTCGTCTCCGGCTACATGACCGGCACCGGCATCGTGAACTCGGGCACCGCCACGCAGAACGACACGGCGATGTGGTTCATCCCGAAGAGCGGTGCGCCGAAGCTGCTCGCCCAGCGCCTCGACCCGTGCCCTGGCACGGCTGGAGCGCTCTACTCGACGAATCCCATGAACGGCGGTTCGGGCCTCCGCGTCAACAGCCTCGGCCAGGCGCTCTTCAATGTCTCGCTCACCGGCGGCGACACCGTGACCGCGAACAACTCGGCCATCGTGCTGCTTCAGGAAGGCGCCGACCAGCTCGTGATTCGCAAGGGCGACCCCGCTCCGGGACTCCCGGGCGTCACGGTCAATCCGGGCTCATTCGGCCAGTTCCTGAACGGCAGCAAGGTGATGTTCAACGGAACGCTCGCGGGCAGCGGGATCTCCACCTCGAACGACTCGGCGCACTTCACGAACATCGGCGTCGCGAACGGACTCCGCATCTTCGCCCGCGAAGGCGACGCGATCCCCGGCCTGAAGGGTCTGTCGTTCCCCAGCGGCTCGTCGTTCTCGCTTTCGTACGGCCAGCGGCCCCTCGCGAACGACGGCACGATCACCTTCATCTCAGAGCTTGCCGGAAATGTCACCGCGCTCAACAACCGAGCCGTCATGACGGAGAACAGCGGCACCTTCACCATCCTGATGCGCAAGGGCGAATCGGTCCCGGGCATCACGGATTCGGCGGATCCGAACTTCGCCGGAAAGCTGTTCTCGAGCCCGACCAACGCGGGCTTCGTGCGCAACCGCAACGGCCTGCTCGCCTTCGAGGGCATCATCATGAACGCCGACGGATCGGCGATCAACTTGCCCGCGCCGGCGACCTACTTCGGCGTGCGCAAGCCTGACGGCAGCCTCATCACGATCTGCAAGCAGACCGATCCCGTGCCAGGCCTTCCGGGATGGGTGATCGGCAGCCTGAGCGGCGGCCAGACGAGCCTCTGCGTGAGCGACACGGGAGTCGTCGTGTTCCTCGTGCCGATGTCGAACGCGACGCTGCAGGAGTCGGGCACCGCGCTCATGGCGTGGGACGAGGTCGGCGGATTCCGCCTCCTCGGCAAGGCCACGAGCCAGGATGTCGCGCCCTTCACTCCGACGGGCGATACGAACTTCACGGGAACGCCGATCAACCAGCTCACCCTCATCGGCTCGACCGGCAACAACGGCGACGGCGGCCACACGGGCTTCAGCACGAGCGGCTGGCTCGTGCTGCGCGCGAACGACTCCGCCAACAGCAAGTCGGCGATCGCCCGCATCTACCTTGGCCCGAGCGCTCCTGCCTGCCCGGCCGATGTGAACGGCAGCGGTTCGGTCGATGCGGCCGACCTCGCGACGCTGCTCGCCGGCTGGGGCACCACGAGCCCCGACCTCAACGGCGATGGAGTCGTGAACGGCTCCGACCTCGCGACGGTCCTCGCCGCGTGGGGCCCGTGCAACTGATCTCCTGACCGACTCTCTGCACCCTGCGCACGGGGTAACCCGTGAGCGGGAATTCTTCTCTCTGTCTGCTACGCATCTCTCCGAATCAACGCACATGAACCGAACGCTCTCAGCGTCCGTCCAGCTCGCAGCATCCGTCGCAACCGCCATCGCTCCGACCGCCAGCGCGGGCGAACTCTTCCTGCTTGGCCTCGTGTCGCAGTCCTACGCCACCGATGCGAGCGACGATGGTCGCGTCGTGGTCGGATACGACCCGCAGTCGTACTGGTATTGGACGCGCGATACCGGCGTCGTGCAGCTGATCGGAACGACGGTCCCGCCCGGGAACAGCGTTGGCGGAAGCGCGAACGTCAGCAGCGACGGCCGCTACATGAGCGTGAGCACGCTGCAGGGCAAGCCGCTCAAGGCAGAGGGCACCGTCTACGACATCGAGTGGTCGGAGTTCATCCCGATCGGCAACGACGGCTTCAACTGCGATGCCGAGCGCAACAGCATCTGGGGCATGTCGAACGACAAGCGCTACACCTGCGGGCTTCTCGAGCAGGCGTTCTGCGACCCCAGGGCCTTCGTGCGGGATGAAACGACCGGCGTGCGCACGAACCTCGGCACGCTCTACTTCTACAAGCCCTCGCGCGCGAACGCGGTGAGCGACAACGGCGGCACCGTGTGCGGCTGGAACGACGACTACTCGGGCTGGCGTCAGGGCGCGGTCTGGGTGCGCAACGCGCAGGGCACCTATGTGCAGACGAACCTCGCGTCCGGCGGATTCAAGATGAGCGAGGCCGGCGTGGTGAGCGGCAACGGCCAGTGGGTCTACGGCATCGGACGCTCGGGCTTCAACAACTCCAATGTCTACCGGTGGAGCCAGGCCACAGGCGTGCAGCAGCTCGGATCGAGCCCCGTTCCCGGCGCGACGGGCTACCCCGTGGCCGCGAACTTCGACGGCACGAAGGTCCTGTGCTTCTTCGGTCCGATGGGCAGTGCGGGCTCGTACCTGTGGACGCAGGAGAACGGCTATGTCTCCGTCGCCGCGCTCGCGGCGCAGGCAGGAGTGACCATTCCGACGGGATGGCAGCTCAGCCTCGTGCTCGGGATGTCGGAAGATGCGCAGACGATCGTCGGCACCGCGTTCGGCCCGAACGGGACCTCTCCGTTCGTGCTCGACCTTCGACCGTCCTCGAAGCCATGCCCTGCGGACCTCAACGGCGACGACACGGTCGGCGCACAGGACCTTGCGGTGCTTCTCGGCGCATGGGACAGCTTCGGCGGCCCCGCCGACCTCAACGGCGACGGAGCCATCGGCGCACAGGACCTCGCGATCCTGCTCAGCGCGTGGGGCGCTTGCCCTTAAGGCCGCCCGGCTTCTTGAAGCCTCCCGACGACTTGAAGCCACCTGACGACTTGAAGCCCCCTGACGACTTGAAGCCTCCCGGCTTCTTGAAGCCGCCCGACTTGGGCGAGTCGCTCGGCGTGCCGTGCGGCCGCGCCGAGGTGCGTGCGCCGTGGCTGCGCGGACGATCGTCGCGCATCTCTCCCTGCGGCCGCTGAAGCGGCTGCGAGCGACGCGAGTTCGGCCCCGCGAAGTGACGCGGCGCGTCGGCGCGAGGCTCGCGGCGGACTTCCTCCTGGCGGGGCTCGTGGCGGGGCTCGTGGCGGGGCTCGTGACGCGTTTCACGGCGCGGTTCGTGACGCGTTTCGTGGCGCGCTTCGCGAAGCGGCTTCTGCGGGAACGACTCGATGACGGGAGCCGCCGCAGCGGCCGGGAGCGCCGAACGGTGCGCAGCCTCGTCCGACTTCGGCACTTCGCTCGGGACGCGCTCGCGCGGGATCTCGAACTTGATCGTGCGCTCGACCTGCTTGAGCAGGCCCTTCTCCTCGACATCGCAGAACGAGATCGCGTGACCCGACTTGCCGGCGCGCGCGGTGCGGCCGATGCGGTGCACATACGCCTCGGGCTCCATCGGAAGATCGAAGTTGACGACATGGGTGATGTCGTCGATGTCGAGGCCGCGCGCGGCGACATCGGTGGCGACGAGCACGGGCGAGCGGCCCGAGCGGAAGGCGTCGAGGGCGCGCGTGCGCTGGTTCTGCGCCTTGTCGCCGTGGATCGCCTCGGCGTGGATGCCGTTGGCCTTGAGCTTGCGCGCGAGGCGGTCGGCGCCGTGCTTCGTCTTGGTGAAGACGACGGTGCGCTCCATCGCGAGCGAGTCGAAGAGGTGGACGAGGAGCTGCGTCTTCTGCGCCTTGAGCACGAAGTAGAGCTTCTGGTCGATGCGGTCGACCGCGCTCGAGACCGGCGTCACCGCCACGCTCACGGGATTGTTGAGGAGCGAGTCGGCGAGATGGCGGATCTCCTTCGGCATCGTCGCCGAGAAGAGCATGGTCTGGCGCGACTTCGGCAGCAGCGCCGCGATCTTGCGGATCGGCTCGATAAAGCCCATGTCGAGCATGCGGTCCGCCTCGTCGAGCACGAAGAACTCGATCTCGCCGAGGTTGACGAGCCGCTGCTGGAGGAGGTCGATGAGGCGACCCGGCGTCGCGACGAGGACATCGACGCCTTGCTGGATCGCGCGGACCTGCGGGCCCTGGCCGACGCCGCCGAAGATCACGGCGTGGCGGAGCGGCGTGTGACGGCCGTAGCTCGAGAAGCTCTCGGCGATCTGCGCCGCGAGCTCACGCGTGGGCGAGAGGACGAGCGTCTTCGGCTTGCGGCCGAGCGCGGGGCGCGTGCCGCGCGGCAGGCGCGAGAGCAGGTGGTTGAGGATCGGCAGCGCGAACGCGGCGGTCTTGCCGGTGCCGGTCTGCGCGATGCCGAGGACATCGCGCTTGGCGAGCGCGGGCGGGATCGCCTGCGCCTGGATTGGCGTGGGGCGCTCGTAGCCGTCGGCGATGAGCGCGTCGAGGATCGGCTGCGCGAGCTGGAGCTCTGCGAAGGTCGGCAGGGGGCCGGCGGCTGCCGGAAGCTGGACTGCGGTGGTGGAGGCGGAAGTGGCGGGAGCGGACTTGGTGTGTGTCGTCACGAAAAAGAAACCTGTACCCGTGGCGTTCGATGTGCAAAGCGCACAACGCCAAGGGCGTCTGTTGGGGCGGAATCGCGTGCCAGATGGCGGCGCCAGCGGGACGGGATCAAGCCAATCGGAGCGTGCGAGCCTTGGTCGGAAACCGTTCCGAATCGGCTGTCTTTGCACGCTGCCGGCTGATTCCCAGATGTCGCGTCGGGCACGAAGCCCGACCTGAGGTCACCGGCGAGGGGTCAAGGAGTGTAGCCGACGATCGGACCGCACGCGGACCTTCGTGCAGTTTTCCCGCGCTTTCGAGTTACCACGCGCGCCCGCTCGGCTCACGCCCTGCACGACGCGCTCGGAACGCGGTTCCAGGGCAACTTGCCGAGCATCACCGCCATGCCGCAGAAGCCGGTCGAGCCTGCGAACACGAGGCCTGCGCCCATGAACGCGGGAATCGCGAGGAAACCGGGATGCACGAAGAAGCCAAGCGCCGTGCCGGTGAACACGCAGGTTCCGATCACGATCTGCGTCTGCTGCATGACCGAGAGTCGTGGGCGCCCCGTGTCGACGACGGTTGGCAGGCCCGCCGCCTTCCACGCCTCGATGCCGCCGCGCACATTGACCACGGTGATGCCTGCGTCGGCGAGGCCCGCGCAGCGCGCGACGGCGTCGGCGCCGCGACGGCCCGACTTGCAGTGGATCGCGACCCGGTTGGCGCCGAGCGCCGTGACCTGCTTCGGCGTGAGCGCCGAGAGCGGAAGCAGCACGCTGCCCGCGATCCGTTCGCGCGCGTGTTCATCGGCCTCGCGGACATCGACGAGGACGCACTCTCCGCGCGCGAGCGCCGCCTGGGCGTCGCGGGGTTCGATCTCGCCGCTTGGAATGGTCGGGGTTGTCTGCATGGTGCTCATGGGAATTCTCACGCGTTCGCGGCGGCCGCGACGGACTTCGCATATGCGCCGTAGCCGCCCGCCATGTTGGTGACGGTGTAGCCGTGGCGCTCGAGCAGGGCGCACGCGCGCGCGCTGCGGACGCCGCCCTGGCAATGGACGAGGATCTCGCGATCCTTCGGCACGCGGTCGAGCTTCGACAAGAGGCGCGTGTGCGCGATGTTGGTCGCGCCCGCAATGTTCCCCGCGGCAAACTCCGCGGCGCGGCGCACATCGAGGACGAACGGCCTGCGCGCATCGATCTCGGCCTCGGTGTCCCGCGCCGCGATCTCGCGGGTCGCCAGAATCTTGGCGCCCGCAGCGGCGAGCTCGGCGAACCGCGCCGCATCGAGGAAGCCGACCACGCGGTCGAGCCCGATGCGCACGAGGTCGCGCACGGCTTCATCGACGCGCGCGGGGTCGATGACGAGCACGATGTCCTCGTCCTCGGTCACGAACGACCCGACATCGGAGTTGAAGCTCTTGGCAAGCGGGGCGAAGAGCGAGCCGGCGAGATGGGCGTCGCGGAACGCGTTCCACTCGCGCGTGTCGACGACCGCGGTGCGGCGCGGGTCGAGCGCGGCGACGGCGCGCGCGTCGAGTTCGCGCGGGCGGGGGAGCGCGCCGAGGACGCGCGGCCCCGTCTTGTTGTCGCGCTTCATGCGCGCGAAGTAGAGCGGCGGTTCGGGCTGGCCGTCGAGGATGAAGTCGATGAACGACCGCTCCGTCGCCATCGCGCGCACCGCAGGATTCATGCGGCGCTCGTATCCGACGGTCGTCTGCGGCACCGCACCGAGCGCCTTGCCACAGGCGCTGCCCGCGCCGTGGCCCGGCCAGATCTGGAGGTAGTCGGGCCACTGCGCGAAGCGCTGCATCGTCTTGAAGAGCGCGCGCGCGGAACTGTCGGCCATGCCTGCCACGCCCGCGGCGCTCTCGAGGAGGTCGGGTCGTCCGAGGTCGCCTACGAACACGAAGTCGCCGGTCGCGATACCCATCGGTTCGGTGGCGCCTCCGCCCGGCACCTGAAGGCCGCCGTCGGTCACCTCGTAACAGAGGTGCTCGGGGGTGTGACCCGGCGTGTGGATCGCACGGAAGCGGATGTTGCCGATCGAGAAGGCGTCGCCGTCCTTGAGCAGCACCGCGTCATAGCGGCCGCCGCCCGTCTTCTTGTCGAGCCACTGGTACTTCCAGTCCGCGTCGCCTTCGTCGGAGAGATAGGCGCGCGCGCCCTTTTCGGCGAACTCGCGCACGCCCGACAGGAAGTCGGCGTGGATGTGGGTGTCGGCGGCCGCGACGATGCGCAGGCCGTTCGCCTTCGCGATCACCTCGTAGCGGTCGATGTCGCGCTCTGGATCGATGACGATCGCCTCGCCCGTCTTCTGGCAGCCGATGAGGTAGGCGGCCTGCGCAAGCTTCTCGTCGTAGATCTGGCGGAAGAACATGGGAGGTCCTCGAAAGGAGAGGGGATGCCCGAATGCGGACAATCCTATCCGAGTTTCGACGGCGCATCCACGAGATTCGTCCCGAACGCGTAGTTGAAGCCCTTCTGCACGGCGTAGGCGCCCGTGCGGCCCCGGTAGTCGAGGGCAAGCATGCCGACCTGGTACGACTTCGGATCGCCGTTCTTCGCGATGATCCGCGCGATCGCGTGTTCGCAGGCCTCCTGCGGCGACGCGCCCGCGCGCATGGCCTCGACCGCGAGATGCGCGCCGAGCGTGCGCAGGACGGTCTCGCCGAGGCCGGTGCAGATCGCGCCGCCGATGGGCGCGTCGACAAAGACGCCGGCGCCGACGATCGGGGAATCGCCGACCCGGCCGTGCATCTTGTAGGCGAGTCCGCTCGTGGTCGACGCGGCGGCCATGCGTCCGTCGCCATCGAGCGCGAGCATCGAGATCGTGTCGTGGTTCTCGATGTTGATCTTCGGTTCGTACTTCTTCTCGACGAGCCACGCGCGCCATTGGCGCTCCGCTTCGGGGGTGAGCGTCGGCTGCGCGACCTCGATGCCGCACTCGCGCGCGAACTTCTCGGCGCCCGCGCCGACCAGGAGCACATGCGGCGTCTTCTCCATGACGAGCCGGGCGAGGGTGATCGGATGCGCGACGCCACGGACGAACGCCACGCAGCCGGCGCGCCCGTCGTCCGCCATGATGGCCGCGTCGAGCGTGACGGTTCCATCGCGGTCGGGGCGCGAGCCGAGCCCGACCGTCATGTCCGGGCAATCGAGTTCGACCACTCGGCAGCCGGACTCGACCGCATCGAGTGCCGAGCCTCCGGCCGCCAGGACCTCAAGCGCGCGGGCGTTGGCGGGGAGCCCGTGGCGCCAGGTCGCGAGGACGACGGGACCGGCCGTCGGGGCGAGCGCGGCAGGGGCGGTTTCGGTGCTTGGGCGGAGTTGCGGGCTCTGACAGCCGGCCGCCGCGGCGAGCGCCATCACCGCCAACGCGTCTCGACGCGTGCACGATCGGGTTGCCGGATCGTGAAACGCGGTCGGATCTCCTGAATTTGCATGCACTTGCATTCCCGCAGCCTACCGCACTTCGGCTGGCGGTGGCTGAGAAAAATGCGGTTCTGCGCCTTAGATCCGTCCCGAAGCGCCGCAGCTACGCAGGTTCCAGCTGGATCGGATGCAACGCTTGGTCGGAATTTCACGATTTGAGCAACCGCGAGGCTTGACTCGTCGGCGCTCGGTGTCAGATTCACACCGTCCCCTGGCGGGGCCTGTATGAGTCGTAGGGTTTTTGTGAACCCTTCCGCCTGTTCCGGCGGTGCACCGCGCACGACCTCAGATGGGCTCCCCCCCTCAAGGAAAGAGAGAGAATGATGCTTTCGAATCGTCTTGTGAAGCACTTCGGTGCGGCCGCTGCTGCGGCTACGGTCGTGGGCGCTGCCAACGCGGCCATCATCGCCTGGAACATCAACCAGGTCATCCCGAACAACATCGACGGTCTCTACATCAATGTCGAGGCTCAGACCTTCGGCTCGTCGGGCTCCGGCACCGCGGGTTGGGATCTCAACCCCTACGGCACCTCGACCACCGCGATCAGCTGGTTCGGCACCGCCGGCAACGGCAATGTGCAGGGCCTCGGCCAGGGTGGCACGACCTCGGGCACCGCGAGCCTCTCGCTCGGAACCGTCGTCGGCGCTTCGTCGACCTTCTCGAACGCTGCGTCCAGCGTCACGCAGGGCGGCTGGGTTCTCAACTCGGCCAACTACTTCGGCTTCCGCTTCAGCCCCGCGGCTGGCGGCACCCGCTACGGCTACGGCATCATGACGATCGGCGCCACCATGGGCGTCCGCACGATGGACTGGCTCTACTACGAGGACAGCGGCGCTTCGATCACCGTCGTCCCCGCTCCGGGCGCGATGGCGCTCGTCGGCCTCGCGGGCCTCGCTGCCCGTCGTCGTCGTCGCTGATCTGAGAATCACTCCCCCAAGCTTTGCTTGAGGCGAGTCGACAAGCATCGCGTGGGTGCTCCGAAAGGGGCACCCACGCTGTCGTTTTCGGTCGGGGGCTCGTTCGCGGCGTCGTTCGCGGCGCTCCGCAATTGTCGGAAACCTCGCGCCTTCAGTTTGGCACCCGATGGGTTGGGGTGTATAACGAAGTGCCCCGTTTTCTCGATCGCAGCGCGGCGTCTCGCGCGGCGACTCGGGCTCTGTCCATAAAGGGTGTGTGATGGCAATCGATCGTCTTGCGAGGCACTTTGTCGCCGCTGCTGCAGCGGTTTCTTCGATGGGCGGCTCGGCCGGCGCAGCCGTCGTGCTGTGGAACGCCAACCTGGCGATTCCCAGCACCAGCGCGGGGCTCTACCTCAACATCGCCACCCAGTCGTCGACCACGGCTCCGGCCGCGGGCTGGGACATCAATCCGTACGGCGCGACTTCGCTCAGCTTCTTCGCGAGTTCGTCCGCTCCGAATCCGCCGTCGACCTATGTGCGCACGCAGGGGTCGGGCGGTCCGAGCAGCCTTGGGATCGGGTTCGTGGTGGGGCCGTCGAGCCCGTTCGTGAACAGCACCACCGCCGTGATCAGCGGCACGAGCGTGACCAACGGCTGGCAGCTGAACGCCATCAACTACTTCGGCTTCCGCTTCTACCACGAGGGGCTCGGCGGAATCCGCTACGGGTTCGGCATCATGCAGGTGGGGGCGACCTCGAGCAGCCGCACGCTGGTGTCGGTCCTCTGGGAAGACTCGGGCGGTTCGATCGCCGTCATTCCGGCCCCGGGTGCCATGGCGCTCGTCGGCCTCGCGGGGCTCGCCGCCCGTTGCCGCCGCCGCTGAGACGCACCGATCAAGTGAATCGTTCGCCGCGGGCGGTCCGACTCGGGCTGCCCGCGGTGCTTTTTGCCTCTGCTAGCATCGGGGCATGCCCGCACGGACCGCGCAGCGCCTGCTCATCGTCGGTTGGGACGCAGCAGATTGGATCCTGATCAACCGGCTGTTCGCCGCGGGCAGGATGCCCGTGCTGCGGCGCTTGGTCGAGGCGGGGTGCCGCGCGGATCTCGGGACGCTCGAGCCGAAGCTGTCGCCGCTTCTCTGGAGCTCGATCGCGACGGGAAAGACGGCGGACAAGCACGGCATCCTCAACTTCGTCGAGCCGAAGCCGGAGGGCGGGGGGCTTCGGGTGTCGACCTCGACCAGCCGCAAGACGAAGGCCCTGTGGAACATCCTCTCGCAGGGCGGGCTCGAGACGCGCGTGGTCGGCTGGTACGCGTCGCACCCCGCCGAGCCGATTCGCGGCAGCGTGGTGACGAACCTGCTGCAGGAGGGGGAGCCCGCTCACGAGGGGGCGCCTTGGCCGCTGGTGCCGGGCACGGTGCATCCGCCCGCGCTTGCCGAAGCGGTGGCGGCTGCGCGCCAGCGTGCGCGCGCGTTCCCGCGCGAGGCGCTGCGCGAGCTGTTGCCGCGTGTCGACGAGATCGGCTTCGGGGACGCGCGGGTGCAGTCGCTTGTCAAGCTGATGTCCTACGCGGCGTCGATCGAGGGCGCGGCGATCGCGTCGTTGCGGGCGGGCGGCGCGTGGGATGCGGCGATGGTGTTCTTCGACGCGATCGACACGGTCGGGCATCACTTCATGCAGTTCGTCGCGCCGAAGATGGCGCATGTGTCCGAGCGCGAGCAGCGGCTGTTCGGCGGGGTGATGGACCGCGTGTACGAATGGCACGACGCGGCGCTCGGACGATTGCTCGAGGCTGCCGGCGAGGGGGCGACGGTGATCCTCCTCTCCGACCACGGATTCCATTGCGATCACCTGCGGCCGAACCTGTCGGATCTGCCGCCCGAGCGGCGCATGGAACTCGAGTCGAGCTGGCATCGGCCGCAGGGCGTCCTCGTGATGTCGGGGCCGGGCGTGAAGAGCGGCGCGGAGATCGCGTCGCCCACGATCCTTGACCTTGCGCCGACGGCGCTCGCGCTCCTCGGCCTGCCTGCGGGCGAGGACTTCGATGGCCGCGTGCTCGCGGAGGCGCTGGACGCGGCGCCGCCCGCGCGGATCGCGTCGTGGGACGCCGTGGAGGGCGACGCAGGGCTGCACCCCGCGGACCTGCGCATGGATCCGTTCGAGGCGGCCGACGCGCTGCAGCAGCTGGTCGACCTCGGCTACATGGCCGCGCTACCCGACGATGTGCAGGCGCAGGTCGATCTCGTGCGGCGGGAGAGCCTCTTCAATCTCGGCGTCGCGCTGATGTCGCGGCGTCGGCCGCACGAGGCGATTCCGCACTTCGACCGCCTGGTCGGCGAGCGGCCGGGCGAGCAGCGCTATGCGGCGTGCCTTGTGAACTCGCTGCTGGGAGCGGGCCGATTCCGCGATGCGGTGGTCGCGGCGGATGGGGCACTGATGCACGACGCGAAGAGCATCGAGATGCAGCTGCTGCGCGCATCGGCTTTGTCGCTCTCGGGCGACGACGCGGCGGCGCGGGCGCAGCTCGACGCGCTCTCGCGGGTGGTGGCGAGGCAGCCCGATCTGGCGCTGCCGTTCGCGAGCGTGCTTTCCGTGTGCGGGCGGCACTCCGAGGCGCGCGAGCAGTTCGAGGCCGCGCGCAAGCGGAACCCGCGCGAGCCGGCGGCGCATGTCGGGCTCGCGCGCGCGCAGCTGGCGCTCGGCGGATTCGAGGAGGCGGCGGAGCACGCGCTCGACGCGCTTGAGATCACGCAGGCGCTTCCGGAGGCCCATCTCCTGCTCGGAGCGGCGCTCGCGTGGTACGGCGACTTCGCGAACGCGCGCAAGAGCCTCGAGTTCGCGCTGAAGTTCGACGCGGGCCAGTACGACGCGCACCGGTGGCTGGCGTTGGTCGCGGAGAAGCTCGGCGACGACGCGCAGGCGAAGGCGTCGCGCGCGGAGGCGGCGCGGCTGGTGGCGATGGCGACCGAACGGCCGCGCGAGGCGCCGTTCGGGCCGTCGGCGTTCGCGAAGCGCAACGGCCGGTCGGACATCTGAACGACGGGTGCACGGCACGGGCCGTGCACCGGTGCGGGGGCACGCGCGGTTGCGGTGGAGCGACGGGTCGACCGCAGCGGCCATCGCGGATTCTGCGAGGCTGCCTCCGAGGAAGGCGGTCAGCGCGCGCCCATGCGCGCCACCATCACCGCCTGGTTGCCGCCCTTGCCGCCGCATTGCTGGCCCCAGGCACTGCCGGGCAACGTCTCGTCGAGCGCCGGCAGCCGCGGCGCGCGGACCATGATATCAAGATGCAGGCTGCCGCAGACGATCGCGTCGAACATGGGCTAGCGGTCCAGCAGCGCCGACTGGAACAGGCGCTGGCTCGCGACCGCGTCCTGCCGCTCCAGCGCGTCGCCCAGCGCATTCATGGTCATGAGCCGGCTCACGACACCCTGCATCGCCTTGACGGTCTTGATG
>JBKCZS010000076.1:0-15672 GCA_046337925.1 bacterium
CCGGGCGGCTGCCGCGTGAGCGCGGAGGAGTGGGCCGTGTTCGGCGAGTTCGTGCGCAACGGCGGCGTCCACGACGGCAAGCGCCTGCTCGGCGAAGCGACGCTCGCCGAGCTCATGAAGTCCCACGGCCCCAACAAGGCCTACGGCCTCACCTGGTGGCTGATGCGCGGCGACCCGAAGGTGGCCGACCCCGAGGATGCGCTGGCGGCCGACATCGTCGCCGAGCGCCTAGAGCGGCAAGGCGGCGCGGTGCGCGAGCGGCTCGCGTCGCGCGCCCGCGAGCGCTCGCGCGACGCGGTCCCCGCGGAGTCGAGCCCCGTCGTCGGATTCATGGCCGCAGGCAAGGGCAAGCAGCGTCTCTACATCCTGCCCGAGCAGAAGCTGACGATCGTCCGCTTCGGGCCGCTCGAAGGATCGAAGGGCTTCGACAACAGCGAGTTCTTCCGCCTCCTGCTCGGGGAGTGACGCTCGAAAAACACAACCGCCCCGCGCGAGGCGGGGCGGCTGGGATTCACGATTGCTGCCCGCGTCACTCGGCGGCGGAAGCCTCGGCCTTGCTGCCACCCTTCTTGCGAAGGTCGGCGGCGTAGGCCGTGCGCTTGTCGGCCGTGCGGCGGCGGTTCGAACGGCGGCCGCTGACCTGCGGGCCGTCTTCCTTGCCGACGAGCTGGAGGATGACCAGATCGGTCTGGTCGCCGACGCGGCGCTTGTCGAGCTTGATGATGCGGGTGTAGCCACCGGCGCGGTCCGCGTAGAGTGGAGCGACCTTGCTCATCAGGTGCTGCACGAGGCGCGGGGCCTTGCGGAGCTCGCCGTAGCGGTTGAACTCGATCGCGTCCTCGCTCGGGAGATCCCAGAGCTGGTGCGCGTTCTTCTTCTCTTCACGGGTGTTCGGATCGGCGATCCACGCGAAGACCGCGCGGTCGTTGATCCGGGCCTCGATGCCGCGGCGGCTTGCGAGACCGCTGCGCTTCGCCATGGTGATCAGCTTCTCGACGAACGGCTGGACGGCCTTCGCCTTGGGGAGCGTGGTCTCGATCTGGCCGTGCTCGAAGAGGCCCGCAGCGAGGTTGCGGAGCATCGCGCGGCGGTGATCTTCCTTGACGCAGAGTTGCTTACCAAAGACACGGTGACGCATGACTTCTTTCCTATCTGGGCGCGCGCCTTCTGGCCGGCCCTCATTCACTCGTTCGCCGCGCGGCCCACCGCCGCGAGGCACTGACCACACTCAACCACTCAACCGTTCAGAAGACCCTCTGGCACCGGGTAACCGAGGTGCAGGCCGATCTTCTCGAGTTCCGACTTGACTTCGCGGAGCGAGGTCTTGCCGAAGCTGCGGACCGAAAGCAGGTCGTCCTCGGTGCGCTGCACGAGTTCGCCGACCGTACGGATCTTGGCGGTCTCGAGGCAGTTCGACGCGCGGACGCTGAGCTCGAGCTCGCTGACCGGCATGCGCAGCTTGCGGATGATCTCGTCGTCCTGGGCGTTCGCATCGGCGACCTCGTCGGACACGACGGAATCGCCGATCTCGTCGAACTGGACGAAGGGATTCAGGTGCTTGCGCAGGACCTTGCCCGCCTCGACGAGGGCCATGTCCGGCGTGACGGTGCCGTTGGTCCAGATGTCGAGGATGAGGCGCTGCTTGTTGGTCTGCTGGCCGACGCGGGTGTCCTCGGTCGAGAAACGCACGCGCTGGACGGGCGAGAAGATGGCGTCGATCGGGATCTCGCCGATCACCTGGTCGGAGCCCTTGCTCGCTTCCTTGGCGATCTGCTCGCTCGCGGGCATGTAGCAGCGGCCCTTCTCGACGGTGAACTCGACCTCGAAGTCGATCTTGTCGGTGAGGGTGGCGATCACCTTGTCGGGATTCATGATCTCGATCGTGGCGTCGCACTCGATGAGCTCGGCGGTGACATCGCCGGGGCCTTCGGCCGAGAGCTTCATGGTCTTCGGGCCGTCGCCATCCATCGCGACGACGATGCCCTTGATGTTCAGGATGATGTCGACGACATCCTCGAGAACGCCGGGGATCGTCGAGAACTCATGGGTGACGCCCTTGATCTTCACCTTGGTGATCGCGGCGCCTTCGATGGACGAAAGCAGCACGCGGCGCATGCTGTTGCCGATGGTCGTGCCGAAGCCCGGCTCGAACGGCTCCGCGATGAAACGCGAAAAGGTGTTCGAGCGGCTCTTGGGATCGGGAATGACATTCGCGGGAAGATCGAGGCCGCGCCAACGAAGATGCATCACAAGCTCCTACGCCCGTTCCGGGCTTTCGACAGAACTGGGCTTCCGCCCTGTTTCGACACCGCCGCAGCTCGGATGACCACCGCTGTCGATCGGTGGGTGCCTTCTGTGCAGAGGATCCAGTTGAAGCCGTCGGGAGGATTGTCACCCGCACGACGGGATGTGCTTACTTCACTCTGAGCATCCGACCAGTGCTTGGTCGGATGCGTGAAAATCAAACGCGACGCTTCTTCGGCGGACGGCAGCCGTTGAACGGGATCGGGGTGTGATCCTCGACCGCCGTCACGCGGAGACCGCTCGCCTGCAGCGCGGTGATCGCGCTCTCGCGGCCGGGGCCCGGGCCCTTCACGCGCACCTCGACCTCGCGGAGACCGGAGCGCTTCGCAACGCCCACGGCCTTCTCGGAGGCGCGGCTCGCCGCGAACGGCGTCGACTTGCGCGCGCCCTTGAAGCCGACGGTGCCGGCGGAGGCCTGCGCGATCGTCTCGCCGTTCACATCGGTGATGGTGACGAGCGTGTTGTTGAAGGTCGCATTCACATGCACGAGGCCACGAAGGACATTCTTGCGAACCTTCTTCTTCGTGGTTGCTGCTGCTGGGGTCGGGGTATTCATCTTGATACTCGGTTCTCTGATCGATCGGGTTCAGGCCGCGCGCGCGTCCGAGGCGGATCGCCTCGGTCCGACGCTCATCAGCCCTTCACGCCCTTCTTGCCGGCGACGGTCTTCTTCTTGCCCTTGCGCGTGCGCGAGTTGGAACGCGTGCGCTGGCCATGCACGGGCAGGCTCTTGCGGTGACGGTCGCCGCGGTAGCTCTTGATGTCCTTGAGGCGCTGGATGTCCTGCTGGATCTGACGGCGCAGCGCACCTTCGACGACGATCTTCGCGTCGATGACGCTGGCGATCGCAGCGACTTCCTGCTCCTTGAGGTCGTTCGTGCGACGCTCCGGGTCGATGCCGACCTCGCGGAGGATGTCGAGCGCCACCTTCGGCCCGATGCCGAACACATAGCGGAGGGAGACGCCAATCTTCTTCTTCTCAGGAATGTCGATACCAGCGATACGCGGCATGTCAGGCTCCGGTCAGCCCCTCTCGGGGGTCGTTCTTTGTCTCGAGATGGGGCTCAACTCGATTGGAATTCGTGTAGTTGAAACAGTCGGTCGCAGTCGGTCACGCTCACACAGATCAACCAGGCTTGCGCCGTGCAGAAAGGCGGCGGGACTGCGTCCCAGCGCCTCGACAAGGCGTTCTTCAGCGGGTTCCGAACCACATTCAAACCACATGGCTCCCGCAGGTTCCGCCCCGAACTGGCCTTGCGGGCCGACTTGGGGGGAAGGGGAGATTGTAGCGAGAAACCCGAAGAAGTCAGCCCTGTCGCTGCTTGAGGCGCGGATTCTTCTTGTTGATGACCAGACGCTTGCCCTTGCGGACGACGATCTGGCAGTCGCGGGTACGGCGCTTGATGCTTGAACGAACCTTCATGGTGCTTCTCCTTCGCGGTCTGGTGCGGCCTCAGCCGCGTTGTCCTGCCATCGGGGCGAGGCAGGAATGTTGTTGAGTTCGAATCGTTCTCGGTCGTCTGGTTCTCGGAACTCGCTCGCGCCGCTCAGAAGCGGTAGACGATGCGGCCCTTGGTCATGTCGTACGGGCTCATCTCGACGGTCACCCGGTCGCCCGGCAGGATCTTGATGGAGAACTTCCTCATCTTGCCGCTCACATAGGCGATGATCTCCTGATCGTTCTGGAGACGGACGCGGAACATCGCGTCGGGGAGCGCCTCTGTGACTTCGGCGTCGAGGGTGATTTTGTCTTCCTTAGCCATCTGTTGGGGTGACCTCGCGGTGGGTCGTTTGGTGGTCTGTCGTTTCTGCTCTTGGTTTGCTCTTGGTCTGCTGTCGGTCTGCTCTTGGTCTGATCGGGTTCGATCGGTCTTGCGCGGCCTCGTCAGCCCGCCCGCCTGCGGAGGTTCGCGGCGTGCGGGGAGAGCGTCAGCACTTCCGCGCCATCGCGCGTGACGACAACGGTGTGCTCGACATGGCAGCTCGATGCGCCCGAATCGACGGTGACGGTCCAGCCGTCGCTCGCGAGCCGGCACGCGGGGTTCACCAGATGCGCATCGGCGCCGATGCGCCGCGGAGCCTCGAGCACGAGCATCGGCTCGATCGCGAGCACCATGCCCGGTCGCAGCGTGAAGTCGTGGTGATCGAGGAATGACTGGGTCAGCGTGCAGGGAACCTGCGGCGCCTCGTGCAGCGCGCGGCCGATGCCGTGGCCGACAAAGTCGGCGGCGATCGCGTAGCCCGCGCGCTCCGCGATCGACTCGAGCTCGGCGGCGATGCGGCTCCAGCGGCGGCCAGGAACGATTCCCGCGATCGCGTGCGCGAGCATCTGCTCGGCACACTCGAGCATCGCGAGCTTGTCCGTCGAGACGCGTTCGACCGCGACGGTGGCCGCGGTATCCGCGCACCAACCATCGAGGCGCACGCCGACATCGATCGCGACGAGATCGCCGCTGCGAACCATGCGCATGCCCGGGACACCGTGCACGAGTTCCTCGTTGATGCTCACGCAGGTGCTCGCCGGATACGGCGGACGCGCGCTGCCATCGGGCCGAGTGGCCGAGCCCTGGTAGCCGAGGAACAGCGGTTCGCCGCCCCCCTGCCGGATCGCGCGCTCGGCGGCGGCGTCGATATCAGAAGTCATGGCGCCGGGCACGCACGCTGCGCGCGCCGCGTCGAGCGCGGCGGCTGCCAACGCACCCGCGGCGCGGATCGCCACGATCTCGTTTGCAGAGCGGAGCGCGATGCTGCGCGAAGGACGCATCGGGCGCGACTCACGGACGGCGCACGACCCGCGGTCTCCTTCACGGAGGTCGCGGGTCGGGTTTGCGCTCGGCGCAGGTGCGTTGATCGCTGCGACCGTCATCCGTTCAACCTTGCCGGCTCCGCACGCGCGGCGCCTTCTGGTCGTTCGGACCGGAAGAGAGGAATCCAGAGTAGTTGCGCATCAGGAGGTTCGCCTCGATGCGCTGGATGAGGTCGAGGCCGACGCTGACGACGATGAGGAGGCCCGTGCCGCCGAGGAACTGCGACACATTCATGGGGATGCCCATGTTGAAGCTCACGACCGTCGGGATCAGCGCGATCGCCGCGAGGAAGCCGCCGCCCACATAGGTGATGCGCTCCATCACGGTCTCGAGGTACTCGGCCGTGCGCGGACCCGGGCGATAGCCGGGGATGAACGCGCCGCTCTGCTTGAGCTGCTTCGACATCTCCTCGGGGCTGAACTGGACCGTGGTCCAGAAGTAGCTGAAGAAGAAGATCAGGATGATCTCGAGGAGCACATACGGGAACATGCCCGGACGGCTGTTGATCTCGAGGAAGCTGGTCGTGGTCCTCCACCATTCGGCGGACTCGGGGCCAGCGGCCGCGCGGCTCGCCATCCAGCCGAAGACGGCCGACGGGAAGATCATGAGCGAGCTCGCGAACACGATCGGCATGACGCCGGCGTGGTTGAGTCGCAGCGGCAGGTACTGGCGCTGGCCGCCGAACACGCGGCGACCGCGGGTGTGCTTGGCCTGCTGGATCGGAATGCGTCGCTGCGCGACGGTGATGATCACCGCGCCGGCCACGACGACGAGGAATCCGCCGATCAGGAGGATCAGCCCGACGGGATTCAGCTGGCCGGGGCCCGACTGGATCGACGGCGTGAAGTTCTCGACGACCCAACCGACGGCGCCCGGCATCTGCGCGACGATGCCCGCGGTGAGGATCAGGGAGATGCCGTTGCCGATGCCGTACTTGTCGATCTGCTCGCCAAGCCACATCAGGAAGAGGCTGCCTGCGGTGAGGCCGAGGATGCCCGCCGTGTAGAACACGAACTGGCCGCCCTGCTCGGTGAAGTTCGCCTGGACGAGGTTCTCGCGGTTGAGGTACGCGAGCCACATGAAGCCCTGGACGAGGCAGAGCGCCACGGTCGCGTAGCGGGTCCACTCGTTGATCTTCGTCTGGCCCGACTGGCCTTCCTTCTTCAGGTCCTGCAGCGGCTTCCAAACCGTCGCGAGGAGCTGGAAGATGATCGATGCCGTGATGTACGGCATGATGCCGAGGCCGAAGATCGTCGACTGCTGAAGGCTGCCGCCCGAGAAGATCGACGCGTACTCGAGGATGCGTCCGAAGCCCGACGCTCCGCCCTCAGTCGCGCGCTCGGCCGCCTCGCGCAGGGCCGTCTGGTCGACGCCGAGCAGCGGGATCACGAAGCCGATGCGGTAGATCGCAAGCATGCCGAGCGTGAAGAACACGCGACGGCGCAGGTCGGGGATCTTGAAGATGTTCGCGAAGGCTTGCAGCATCTGGGGATCTTCAGAAGCCTGCCTTCTGCGCTTCAGGCGGTCGGCAGGCGGAATCAGGCGCGATCAGGTCATCAGCCGGGCGCGCGTCGCGGCGACCGGACTTTAGCCCTGCTTCTTCTCGGCGTTCTTCTCAGGCGGGTTCTTGCACGAACCGCCCGCGGCCTCGATCTTGGTCTTCGCCGTGCCGCTGAACGCGGCCGCGACGACATGGAGCTTCTTCTTGATGTCGCCCGCGCCGAGCACCTTGAGCGGGAGCTTCGAGTTCGGCACGAGGCCGAGCTTCACGAGCGCGTCGATGTCGACGGTCGCGCCGGCGTCGAAGTTCTTCTCGAGGTCGCGGACATTGGTGACCCAGTACTCGGTGCGGAAGCCCGCATTCGAGAAGCCACGCTTCGGGAAGCGACGCGCGAACGGCGTGGCGCCGCCGGCGTAGGACGGACGGCTGACCCAGCCGGCGCGGCTCTTCGCACCCGTGTGACCGCGGGTCGAGGTGCCGCCGTGGCCGCTGGCTTCGCCGCGGCCCACGCGCTTGCGCTTCTTGTGCGGGCCGACCTTGGCGGTGATGTCGTGGATCATCATGGCTTGGCTCTCCGAGACTGCCGCAGCGCGGCAGGAGTGTCGTTCGTCGTGTTCAGTTCAGTCTTCGGTTCTGCGTTGCAAGTGCTGCGGATCGACGGCTCAGGCGCCGGCTTCCGGGGCAGGAGCGGCCGGAGCCGCAGGAGCTGCGGGAGCCCCGCCGTCTCCACCCTCAGGACCGCGGCGCGGACCACCGCGTCCGCCGCGCGGACCACCGCGACCACCACGGCGATTCTCCTCGCCGACGGTGTTCTTCGGGGCAGCCATCTTCTCGCCGCTCTTCGCGCTCGGCATGAACGCCGCGCCGCGCTTGATCGCCTCTTCGACGGCCGTCTCAGGCAGCGTCACGCCACGGAGCTGCTCCACCTTCTGGCGGCTGCGCAGCGTCTCAAGCGCGCCGAGCGTGGCCTTGACCACGTTCTTCGGGTTGCTCGAGCCGTACACCTTGGTGAGGCAGTCCTGAACGCCGATCATCTCGAGCACCGCGCGGACGGCGGCACCCGCGATGACGCCCGTACCGGGCGCAGCGGGGATCAGCTTCACGGTCGTCGCGCCGTAGCGGCCGACGACGAGGTGGGGAATGGTCTTCCCCTGCAGCTGGAAGGAGAGCATCTTGCGACGGCCTTCCTTCTGCGCCTTCTCGATGCTGGTCGGGACCTGGTTCGACTTCGCGTAGCCAACGCCAGCGCGGCCACGGCGGTCGCCAACGACGACCATCGCGGAGAAGCTGAAGCGACGGCCACCGGCGACGGTGGACGAGGTGCGGTAGACGCCGACGGTCGTCGACTCGATGGATGAAGTTTCGTCGATGATCTCTGCCATAGGTGGAACCAGTCTTGAGACTCCCGCGTCAGGCGCAGGAAGGTTGTTTCATGCTTCTCGCGCGATCAGAACTGCAGGCCGCCCTCGCGCGCGCCGTCGGCGAGCGCCTTGATGCGGCCGTGGAAGAGGTAGCCGTTGCGGTCGAAGACGACCTTCGACACGCCCTTCTCCTTCGCGCGGGTCGCGAGCGCCTTGCCGACCGCGGTCGCCTCGGAGGTCTTGCCGCCGTCGGACTTGAAGCCGCTGGCCTTAAAGTCCTTGTCGCGGGTGGAGGCCGAGGCCAGCGTCTTGCCGGTCAGGTCGTCGATCACCTGTGCGTACACATGGTTGAGCGAGCGGAACACCGAGAGGCGCGGACGCTCCGGCATGCCGAAGATCTCCTTGCGGATTCCCTGCTTGCGGCGGGATCGGCGGACGCGCTTGATGGTCATTCGGTTCATGGTTGGCTCTCTTCGTCGTTGTCTGTCGCTGTGGGTTCGGGATCCGGTTCGCTGCGTGGCCTCGGCGCCCGCGGGCGCGAGACTCATGCCGCTTAGGCGCCGGTCGCCTTGCCCTGCTTGCGGATGATGGTCTCGTTGACGTACTTGATGCCCTTGCCGTTGTACGGCTCGGGCTTGCGCTTCGAGCGGATCGCGGCGGCGAACTCGCCGACGCGCTGGCGGTCGGCGCCGCTCACGGTCACGAAGATGCCGCCTTCGGTCGCGATGTCGACCTTGACGCCCTGCGGGATCGGCAGCGAGATGGTGTTCGCGTAGCCGAGCTTCAGGTCGAGGTTCTTGCCGGCGACCTTCACGGAGTAGCCGACGCCGATGACCTCGAGCTTCTCCGAGTAGCCCTCGGTGACGCCCTTGATGCAGTTGTTGATGTTGGCCCGGGTCGTGCCCCAGAAGGCGCGGCGGTTGCCTTCCTCGAGCTTCGCCATGTCCGTGCTGCACACGATCTGGCGGTCCTTCTCGTTCCACGCGACCGAGATCTCGGGGCGGTAGGCGACCTTGAGGGTCTCGCCCTTCGGGCCGGTGATGGCGACCTCGCGGGTCGTCGGGTTGACCGCAACCTTGCAGTTGCCTGGGACGGTGATGGGCTTCTTACCGATACGCGACATGGCTTGCTCCTGTCGGTCTATGCACGCTTTGATTCACACTCGTTCGCGGCGCCTGCATCAGCAGACGGTCGCGACGACCTCGCCGCCGACGCGCATCTCGCGCGCCTTGCGGTCGCTCATGATTCCCTTGCTCGTCGAGACGATCGAGATGCCGAGGCCCTGCAGCGGACGGGGCAGTTCGCCCACGGCCGAGTAGGTGCGGCAGCCGGTCTTCGACACGCGGCGGATCTCGTTGATGATGTTCTCGCCACGAGTGCCGTACTTCAGGTTGATGCGGATGATCCCCTGGCGGCCATCGGCCACGCACTCGAAGTCCGCGATGTAGCCCTCGTCCTTGAGGACGCTGGCGACGCCGCGGTTCAGCTTGTTGCTGAGCACGACGACGGACTTCTCGCGGTTCCGCACGGCGTTGCGGATGCGGGTGAGCATGTCGGCGGTGAGGTCTTGGACGGACATTTCTTGAGGCTCCTGTCCCCTGCGTTCATCGCAGGGCGGGTCGTTCTTTCAGTTCGGTCGGGTCGGTCGCGCGATCACCAGCTGGCCTTGCGCATGCCGGGAATCATTCCCTGCAGCGCCAGCTCGCGGAGCTGGTGACGGCAGATGCGGAACTTGCGGTAGACGCCGCGCTTGCGGCCCGTGATCTCGCAGCGCACCTCTGCACGGGTGCTGAACTTCGGCTTGCGCTGCATCTTGTTGAAGGTTCGCTTGCTGGCCATTGTGTGTGGTTCCGATTGGTTCCGTGTCGGACGGACCGGCGCCCGCGGGCGCGGATTACTTCTTCTTCTGACGCTCCTCGGGCTTGACGAACGGCATTCCCAGCTCCGAAAGGACGAAGCGGCTCATCTTCGGATCCGAGTTCTCGAACACGAAGGTGATGTGCATGCCGTGGGTGATGGTCGCGTTCGCCATGTTGATCTCGGGGAACACGGCCTGTTCCGTGAGACCGAAGGAGTACGAGCCGCCCTTGTCGAACGACTTGTCCTTCACGCCGCGGAAGTCCTTGATACGGGGGATCGCCAGGTTGATGAGGCGGTCCATGAAGTGCCACATGCGGTCGCGGCGCAGCGTGACCATGAAGGCCGACGGCATGCCCTCGCGGACGCGGAACTGCGCGACGGCCTTCTTCGCCTTGATCATGATCGGCTTCTGGCCGGTGATCGTCGCGAAGTTGTTCATGAACTGGTCGCGCACCTCGGGCTTGAGCTTGGCGTTGTCGAGGTACTTGCCGATGCCGGCGTTGACCACGATCTTCGTCAGCCGCGGGAGCTGGTGCACGTTCTCGAGACCGAACTCCTTGAGGGCCTTCGGACCGACGGTGTCGATGTAGGCCTGCTGGAGCCGGGGATTGTTGCGCTTCACATGTGCCATGGGGTCTTGCTCGTTTCTGCTGTGTCGGTCGCCTCGTGCGACCGACCTTGGCGGGAACCGGCGCGGGGCCGGCCTTGGTTCGTTCGTTCAGTCCTTCACTTCTTCTTGGTGGCGCCGCGGAGCTTGTGGAGCTCCTTGCCGCCGCGCGCCGCGATGCGCGACTTCGAGCCGTCGGGCTTCGAGACGAAGCGGACGCGCGAAGGCTTGCCGTCGACGACGGGGCTCACATTGGAGGCGTGGATCGGGCCCTCTTCCTTCACGATGCTGCCCTGCGGACGCTGCTGCGTCGGCTTGATGTGCATCGTGCGGATGTTGGCGCCCTTGACGACGACGCGCTCGCCCTCGTCGACGACGCGGAGGATCTCGCCGATGACGCCCTTGGAGGCGCCCTTGGTCACGATGACGGTGTCACCCTTGCGAATGTGGCGTGGCATGATCAGATCACCTCCGTCGCGAGCGACACGATCTTCATGAAGTTCTTCTCGCGCAGCTCGCGCGCGACGGCGCCGAAGATGCGGGTGCCCTTCGGGTTGCCGTCCTTGTCGACGAGCACGCACGCGTTCGAGTCGAAGCGCACGTACGAGCCGTCCTCGCGGCGCGTCGGGAACTTGCAGCGGACGATGACGGCCTGGACCTTGTCGCCGGCCTTCACATCGCCGTTCGGCAGCGCCTTCTTGACGCTGCAGACGACGCGGTCGCCGATGCCCATGGTGAGGCGGGTGAAGCGACCGGTTGCGGTCGAGGATCCGAGGACGCCGATCACCATGGCTTCCTTCGCGCCACTGTTGTCGCAGACCTCGAGTCGTGATTCCTTCTGGATCATTGCTTGGCTCCATCGCCGGCGTCGCCGGCGTCAACTTCTCTGATCAACCGTTCTCAGCTGCCCTCACCGAAGGTGATGGCGCCGCCCTCGGGCGCGCGCTCGACGACGCGGACGAGCACCCAGGACTTCGTCTTCGAGATCGGGCGGCACTCGGCCACCTCGACGCGGTCTCCGAGCCGCGACTCGTTCTTCTCGTCGTGAACCTGCAGCACCGTCCGCTTGCGGAGGTACTTGCCGTACTTCGCGTGCTTGCCGGAGTAGGCGATGACGACCTTGCGGGTCTTGTTGCGCTTGTCGCTCTCGACGACGCCGATGCGACGCGGCGAGCCTTCGGGGATGACGAGTTCCGGGGTGGAGGTCGGCATGGTTCTCTCGTTTCTCAGTTCTTCAGGTTCACTTCGCGGCGCTCTTGCGGGCGTTCTGCTCGGTCAGGACACGGGCGAGGTCCTTGCGGGCCTTGCCGATGCGGGAGTTGTCGGCCTCCTTCTCGGTGGTCGCCGAGGTGCGGAGGTTGAACATCTCGCGGCGGAGGCGGGTGGCCTCGGCCTTGAGGTCGTCGGAAGAGAGCTTGCGGACTTCGGCGGGCTTCATGGGAGTTCTCTGCTTTCAGTGAATCGTGTTTCCCGCGTCACACCGCGATGCGGCGGCCGACGAAGCGGCACTTGACGGGCATCTTGTAGGCAATGCGCGCCATCGCCTGCTTGGCGAGGTCCTCGGGAACGCCGGCGATCTCGAAGAGGATCGTGCCCGGCTTGATGCGTGCCGCCCAGTAGTCGACGTCGGCCTTACCCGTACCCATTCGGGTTTCGAGCGGCTTCTTCGAGATGGGCTTGTCGGGGAAGACCCGGATGAAGATCTTGCCCTGACGGCGGAGGAAGTGCTGCGCAGCGATGCGGCCCGCCTCGATCTGGCGGCCCGTGAGCCAGTGCGGCTCGAGCGTCTGCAGGCCGTAGTCGCCGAACGCGACATAGTTGCCGCGCGTGGCGTTGCCCTTCAGCTTGCCGCGCTGCTCTTTGCGGAACTTGACTCGCTTTGGCATCAGGTTGGACATGGGGTCCTCTTCAGTCTTCTGGCTGTTTCAGCTGCTCGCGCAACTGAGGGATGCATTCGTACTCTCAGAGCATCAGGCGAGTACTTCGCCTGATGCGGCTCTCTCACGAGCATTCGGCGAGTACTTCGCCGAATGCGGCTCTCACACAGCATCAGGCGAGTACTTCGCCTGATGCGGCTCAATCAACGACGACCACGCGCGCGCGCACGGCCACCGGCCGCGCTCGAGTGGGTCTGGTCCTCGTCGTGCTCGGTGTAGAGGCCCTTGTAGACCCACACCTTCACGCCGATCGAACCCGTCGTCGTGTAGCTCTCGGCGACCGCGTAGTCGACATTCGCCTGGATCGTCGACAGCGGGATGGAGCCGAGGCGCGTGTCGAGCGTGCGGCTCATCTCGGCGCCGCCAAGGCGGCCGGCGAGCAGGATGCGGATGCCCTTCGCGCCGTTCTGCATGGAGCTCTCGGCGCGCATCTTGAGGACGCGGCGGAAGTTCGCGCGCTTCTTCAGCTGCTCGGCGATGCTCTCCGCGATCAGCTTCGCGTCGAGGTCGGCGTTCTTGATCTCGACGACCTTGAGCACGACCTTGCGGCCGGTGAGGGTCTGGAGATCCTTGGTGAGCGCCTCGATGCCGGCGCCGCGGAGGCCGACGACCTGGCCGGGACGCGCGGTCTTCACGATGACCGTGAGCTCGTCACGCGTACGCTCGATGAGCACATCGCTCACCGCCGCGAAGGGCGGGGTGCGGTTGAGCCGCTTGTCGATGTACTGGCGGATCTTGTAGTCCTCGACGAGGAGGCTGCCGAAGAGCGCCTTCGGGGCGAACCAGCGGGAGCGGTGCGCCTCGGTGATGCCAACGCGGAATCCGAACGGATGGACCTTCTGTCCCATAGTGATTCTCCGGAGCGCTTAGGCCCCACGCTCCTCGACGGCGATGTGAATGTGGCTGGTGCGCTTGCGGATCGGGTGTGCGCGGCCGCGATCCTTGGGCTGGAAACGGTCGAGGGTCGGACCCTCGTCGACGCGCGACTCGCTCACGAAGAGCTTGGTCGGATCAGCGTTCTTCTCTTCCGCGTTCGCGATCGCGCTCTTGAGCACGACCGAGATGTACGCGCCGCCGCGCTTCTTCGAGAAGTCGAGCGCGGTGAGCGCCTCGTCGACGCTCTTGCCGCGGATCATGTCGGCGACGAGACGCGCCTTGCGGGGCGCGATGCGGGCGAATCGGTGGCTGGCCTTGTATGCCATAGTGGTGAACCTCGTTCGAGAGCCTGGATAGACGCGTTGCGTCAGGTCTTCAGCTCTTCCTTCTTGTTGGTGTGGCCGCGGAAGGTGCAGGTGTGGGCGAACTCGCCGAGCTTGTGTCCGACCATGTCCTCGGTGCAGTAGACATCGACGAACTGCCGGCCGTTGTGGACCTGGAAGGTGACGCCGATGAACTCGGGGACGATCGTGCAGGCACGGGCCCAGGTCTTGATCGGAGTCTTCTTGGTGAGCGACTCCTGCTTCTGCACCTTGCGGTACAGGCTTTCAACGACGTAGGGACCCTTCTTGAGCGAACGCGACATGGTGGTGATCTCTGGTGTTCTGACCGCTTGCGCGGGTTGGGGTCTGACTCTGACTTGCTTGACTCACATCACAGCTTCAACTGACCGTACCGCTTGCTGCGACGACGACGGATGATGCGCGAGTCGCTCGACTTGCCGTAGCGACGCGTGCGTCCGCCCTTCGCGAACGTACCGGAGGCGTTCGACGGCTCGCGGCCGCCCTTCGACACCGAACCACCGCCGTGCGGGTGGGTGTGGTGGCTCATGGCGATACCACGGGTCGTTGGACGACGGCCCTTCCAGCGGTTGCGGCCGGCCTTGCCGATCACGACGTTCGCATGATCCGGATTGCCGACTTCGCCGACGGTCGCGCGGCATTCCATCGAGACCTGTCGGATTTCGCCCGACGGGAGAACGATGGTCGCCCAGCGGCCTTCCTTGTTCGTGAGGCGGGCGTACATGCCCGCGCCACGGCAGAGACGGCCACCGGCGCCTGCCTCCATCTCGATGTTGTGAAGCGCAAGACCCGTGGGGATGTGCTTGATCGGCATCGAATTGCCGACCTTCGGGTCAATCGGGTCGGGCGAGCTGATGAGAGTCTCGCCGGCCTTGAGGCCCTTCGGCGCGATGATGTAGCGCAGTTCGCCGTCGGCGTACTTCAGCAGCGCGATGTGCGCCGAGCGGTTGGGGTCGTACTCGATGCCGACGACGAGGGCGGCGATGCCGTCCTTGTTGCGACGGAAGTCGATCTTGCGGTAGCGACGCTTGTGGCCGCCACCACGGCCGAGGATCGTGATCTTGCCCTGCACATTGCGGCCGCTGTTGCGGACGAGCGGAGCGAGAAGCGACTTCTCAGGCGACTTCTTGGTGACCTCTGCGTGGAGGTTCACCGAAGCGTTGCGCCGGCCGTTGGTGGTCTTCTTGTAGACGCGGATTGCCATGGTCTAAACCTTTAAGGAATGCACCTTTGCTGCGGGCCGGACGGCTCAGAAGAGCTCGATCTTGTCCTCGGGATGGATCTTGACGACGGCGCGCTTCCAGGTCTTGCCCGTGACGAAGCCGTAGGCGTACGCGCGGTTGCGGAGGCGACGCGTCTGCGTCGCGACGCCGAGCACGCGCACCTTGTACAGCGACTCGACCGCCTTCTTGATGTCGGTCTTGGTCGCGAGCTTCGACACCTCGAACGCGAAGCGGTTGTGGTTGCCGGAGCCCCAGGTGGCCTTCTCGGTCACGATCGGGCGGACGATGACATGGATGGGGTCCATTTACGCGACCTCCTTCTTCGACTTGCTCTTCGAGCCGGACTTCGCGGCGGGCGCGGCGGCTTCCGCAGCATCGTCCGAAGCAAAGCAGGTCTCGTTGAGGAAAGAAACAAGCGCCGCCTTGTCCACCACGAGGAAGCGGTGGTTGAGCAGCGCGAAAGCGTTGAGCTGATCGATGCGGCACACGTCGACGCCTTCGACATTGCGCGCGGACAGGATGGCGTTCTTGTTCGCGCCATCGGTCGCGACGAGGCAGGTGCGGTCGATGCCGACCGCCGCCATCATCTTCGCGAACTCGGCGGTCTTCGGCGCCTTGAAGTCGAGCGCGGCGAAGCACTTCACCTCGTTGTCGATGAGCTTCGCGAGCAGCGCGTTGCGGTTCGCGAGGCGACGCATCTTCTTGGGAAGCTCGGTGCGGAAGTCCTCGCGGGTGCGGGTCTTCTTGAAGGTGACGCCACCGCCCTTGCGGATCGGGGTGCGTGCGGCGCCGGCGCGCGCGTTGCCGGTGCCCTTCTGCTTGTAGAGCTTGCGG